>NZ_JAVRMB020000110.1:0-14428 GCF_031844845.1 Endozoicomonas sp. | reverse complement strand
TCGGCACAGCCCTTTTCAATCATCCAGGCTCTGGCGGCCTGCGCATTCTGCAGGGTTTCCAGGGTACTGAAAGACTTGGAGGCCACGATAAACAGCGTGGTTTCCGGATCAATGCGGCGCAGCACTTCAGACAGCTCATTGGGGTCAATATTGGCGACAAAGTGATGCTCAAATCCTTTGACGTGGTAAGGCGTCATGGCGTTGATTGCTGTTTTCAATCCCAGGTAGGAACCACCAATACCAATATTGACGATAGTATTGACGGGCTTGCCGGTATGACCCAGCCACTGGCCAGAATGAACCTGCTCGGTCATGGCCTTCATACGGGCACGGGTTTCCCGGATCAGGGGCATGATGTCTTCGCCATCGACCATGACCGGGGCATCACTGAAGCTTCTCAGTGCCGTATGAAGAACCGCACGTTTTTCGGTGTAGTTGATCTTTTCACCGCTGAACATGGCGTCGCGGGCGTGCTTCAGATTGGCCTGTTCTGCCAGATTAACCAGTGATGTCATTACCTCATCGTTAATCAGGTGTTTTGAGTAATCAAGAAACAGGCCTGCGGCTTCAAGGCTGTAGCGTTCAAATCGGTTTGGGTCTTCAGCAAACAGCTTCCGAAGGTGGGTGTTTGCCAGTTGTTGCTGCAGTTTAGTCAGGTCTTTGGATGCAGGCAGGTGATCCAGAACAGTAGAGTTACTCACTGTCTTTCCTCTAGATAAAGGCGGGATAGTAGTGTGGGGCAGGGAAATATACCGCAATTGAACTTAGAGTGAAAATAATAATCTGATGGGTATTAGAGTTTAAAATAATTGAGTTTTAGTGGTCAGGTGTGTTTGTTATTCAATAGTGTTGTTCATAATTGATAGTGCTTGGTTGTTGGGTTCAGTTGAAAATAATTATTAAACAATGAGCGAGAGAGAGTGGGTTATGCCTTTAAATTGTCAAAATAGAATGACTTCCCCGTTACTGTTTCGAACTGATCAAATATCAGAATCTGAAAAAATGGCAGAGCAGGGAAATCGTCGTGAAGAAAATAAAAATAGATGCTTTAAAAGAAAAATATCTTCGGGAATAGAAAATAATGTATCAAGAATAAAGAATAAATATGCCAGGGCAACATATCGATCTAATGAAAGTAAAGCTGATAATGTTGATTTGGAGTGGCGTAATGCATGGAGATTATTGGAAAATAAATCTATTAATCTTGAGAAGCTTAACTCTCCTCAGAAACATACGAATAACAATATTCCAATGATATGGGCAGCAGAAAAAGGTGATCTACATATTTTGCAGGCGCTGATTACGGTCGGGGGCAATATCTATATTCAGGATGATCTGGGTAATACTCCATTTAGTTATGCGAACTTTGGAAAGCACATAACAGTGGTTGAGTTGTAAAAAACATCTCCATTTCTATGAATATTGAAAGTTTGACTAACTTCAATTGGTGTATTTAAGATACTGAATGTAAACCGGAGCCGAGTCAGGAAGGAACCTGAAGTCGGCATCCGCTTATTTGAGAATTACCGGTTAAAATAAAGATTATCAATCAACCGGGCTTTGCCAAGATAGCCTGCTGCAAGAATTACCAGCATTTTTTCATCATGGGTTGCGGGCAGTAAGGTTTCCGGGTTACAGATATTAAAGTAATCCGGTTTGAAACCAGCCTGTGCCATTTTGGCAAAGGCATTTCTGCGCAGCAGGTCAAAGTCCGTTTCATCGCCCAGGATGGCTTCCCGTGCTTCTCTCAAACACCGGTGAAGTGTTGGGGCAATGTCTTCCCGTTCCTCGCGGGTCAGATAACCATTGCGTGAACTCATGGCCAGTCCTGTTGGCTCACGGGCAATAGCAGCACCGAGAATATCAACAGGCATGCACATGTCTTTCACCATTTTGCGAATAATGGTCAGCTGCTGGAAATCTTTCTCACCAAACACGGCGCTATCAGGGCGAACAATGTTAAACAGTTTGGTGACTACCGTGGCTATTCCCCTGAAGAAACCGGGCCGGGTGTTCCCGCAGTGCATACCATCCAGAATATCGACACTGACGTGGGTGTGGTTTTCACTGCCTTCCGGGTAAATTTCATGGGTGCTGGCTGTGTAGAGCAGGTCAACCCCATGGTCCATCAGCAGTTGCTGGTCCTGCTCCATGGTCCGTGGATAGGAGTCATAGTCTTCGTTAGGACCAAACTGCAAGGGGTTCACATAAATACTCACCACCACAAAGTCGCAGCTTTCTTTTGCTTTTTCTACCAGCGTTAAGTGTCCGCCATGAAGGTTGCCCATGGTGGGGACAAAGCCAATGCGCAAACCTTCAGATTTACGGGCGCCAACGATATCCTGAACTTCGGCAATAGAGTGTACAGTTTGCATGGGTGCTATCCGTTTATTCGAATCCGTGTTCCGGGCCAGGGAATGTACCGTTCTTTACTTCTTTAACGTAGGCAGCTACGGCATCCTGTGCAGAACCACCTTCAGCCATGAAGTTTTTTACAAACTTTGGTTTGCGCCCGGCGGTCATATCAAGCATGTCGTAGATCACCAGTACCTGGCCGTCAGTGTCGGCACCCGCACCAATGCCAATGACCGGGACTTGTACAGCGCGGGTAATTTCTCTGGCGAGGGATGAAGGCACACATTCCAGAAGCAGGATTGCTACACCGGCCTTTTCCAATTGGATAGAGGCCTCAATCATCGCATTGGCCCGGGCCTGATCCCGTCCCTGAACTTTATACCCGCCCAACACATGAACAGACTGCGGTGTCAGTCCGAGGTGGACACAGGAGGGAATTCCCTGCTCACGAAGGCGACTGACAATAGGAACCAGCCAGCTTTCTCCTTCCATCTTGACCATTTCGGCACCCGCCTGCATCAGCCGGGTAGCGTTGGTTAAAGCCTGCTGTTCGTTGGTGTAAGAGGCAAAAGGAAGGTCTGCTATTAATAGAGAGTCGCCGGTTTGCCAGCTGACACAGCGGGTGTGGTAACACATGTCGTCTACTGTGACGGGAACCGTACTGGTTTGTCCCTGACAAACGTTGCCAAGGGAGTCACCGACCAGTATCACCTCAACGCCCTGACTGCTGGCAAGATGGGCATGAGTGGAGTCGTAGGCCGTCAGGCAGGTGAACTTTTCACCTGTTTTTTTCATCTCGGACAGGGTGCTGAGGGTGACTTTCGCCATGGATAAAGACCTTGATTAATTGCTGCCGCAGATTATACGAGAAGTGTCAATGATTGTCAGTTAAGGGCTTGGCGCAACGCTGATGCCATGGTGATTTTTCTGACGGTGATCATTAAATCCACGGATAGCTTTCTGCTATAACATTGAGTCCCTGATAACTCAACTCATCAACCATGGCTTTCAGCTTCTTGCCATTTGGCAACTCAAGCCCTGGTGCAATGTCCAGTAATGGATACAGCACAAAGTTACGAACATGCATCTGATAGTGAGGGACAGTGAGCCTCTCAGACTCAATGATCTGGTTGTCATAGAGGAGAATATCCAGATCAAGGGTTCTGGGTCCCCAGCGTACCGATCGAATACGACCATGGGCGTTTTCTATGGACTGCAGGGAGTCCAGTAATTGAAGAGGTTTCAGGGTGGTCTTCACGGCAACAACGGCGTTGCAATAGTCTGGTTGACCGGGAGGGCCAACCGGATCACTTCGATAAAGTCTTGAGCAGGCGGAAACCGTCATACCGGAAACAGTGTCGATGTCATCCACGGCTCTTTGCAGCTGAAGCTCTGGCTTCTCGAGGTTACTTCCCAGGGCAATATAGGCAGTTTCTGCCATCGGCGGACTCCAGGGTTTATATCACTACCGTCTTTCCCGCGAAGGAGGCTGTCGCAAAACCCACCAGGAACCTCGTTCCCATGCTCTGCGTGGGAATGCATAGCCAACCACAGGAATCGTGTCTGTGGTTGGATCCTGGCGCTACCACGCAGGACCCACAGGGCCTAAAAGCGTAGGAGCGAGGAGGGTTTTGCGACAACCGCCTTCGCGAGGATGACGGTAGGGTGTCGGAGATGACGATTCAGCATTAATCGTTACCGGAATCAGGGGAGTGAGGTTTACGCCTGCGCCGACGACGTTTAATGCCCGGCTTTTTCTGAGCGCCCTGACTGGCTATCTGACTGGAAAGTTCCCTGACCATGGAAAAACGACCATGATCATCTACTTCCTGAATGTCTGTCCACCACTGCCCGGCACCTGACAGATTCTCACCGGATTGCTCCCTGAGTACCAGGAAGTCATAGGCCGCACGGAACTTCGGATGTTCCATTAAGGATTCAATCAGTTTGGGCTGTCGGCGTTCAAGGCGAGCCTGCAGATCCCAGATGTCACGAACCATCATGGAAAACCGCCGGGGAATCGAGGTGTGATGACACTGGTTGGTGATGACCGTCATGGCCGCCTGCTGGAAAGCGGGGATGGGGGGGATACCCTGATCCATAAGCTCTTGTGCAAGGCGTTTCATGGGTGACCAGAGCAGGGCCGCAAAGAGAAATGCGGGTGTTACCGGTCGATGCTGTTTGACGCGTCTGTCAGTGCTTTTCAACGATTCAATGATCAGGGCGGGAGTCTGTTGGTCCTGCTGAGCTAACGCTTCATTGAGCGAGTGATCCGTTGCTGGAAACAGGGGAGCAAACAGTTGATATTCCCGCAGCAGTTCAAAGGTTCTTACGCCATGACCTGATTGCAGCAACTTCAGAATTTCATCGAATAAGCGGGCGGATGGAATGTCCCGTAACAGGTGACCCAGCTCGCGCACCGGTTGCTCAGTTTCCGGGGCCATGGTGAAGTTGAGTTTGGCCGCAAACCGAATCGCGCGCAGCATGCGCACCGGGTCTTCATGGTAGCGGGTAACCGGATCTCCGATCAGCCGGAGTGTGCCGGTACGGATGTCGTCAACACCGTTGCAGAAATCAACCACGCTGAAGTCACGGCCATCATAATAGAGCGCATTGACGGTAAAATCCCGGCGCATGGCATCATCTTCCATGGTGCCATAGACATTATCCCTGAGGATTCTACCGGACTCAGAGTGATGGGATTTGTCTTGACCATGATGCTGTTCATGCTGTGCCCGGAAGGTGGCGACCTCGATCATCTCACGACCAAAGAGAACATGGACCAGTTTAAAGCGTCGGCCAATCAGCCTGGAGTTACGAAACAGTTTACGAACTTCTTCAGGGCTGGCATTGGTGGCGACATCGAAATCTTTGGGATGAAGATCAAGATACAGATCTCGAACACAGCCTCCCACCAGGTAGGCTTCATAGCCCTGACTGTTCAGTCGGTTAATAACCTTCAGCGCATTATCGCTGATGTTACGACGGGAAACCGGATGCTTATCCCTGGGGATAACGGTTTTCTGAGGGTCATTCCTGGCATCGACAGTGGGCTGTGGACGTTTTGCCTTATTTCTGTTGCGCATGAGCCAGAAAATGAGTATGCCTCCAAGCACAATGACAACAATGGCTGTTGTATAACTGAACATTCCGGTGCCTGGCATCATAAGTTTTGCAGAGGTCGCATAAAAAGTTGCATAGGGAAGTGGGTTACCGTGATTGTTTGTGACTCTTGACCTAAAGGGTAGGTGCGTGAGGATCAGGGCTTATGATAGCACCAGTCTAATGTTTCACTCCATCTTCTATCTTGGCGTTAATGACAATTGACGCAGATTTTGATCAATAAAAAAACTGAAATGACTCAGGAAGTTCATACCCAGTAAACCGTCAACATCCTGGTCAATCGGTCCTAATTCTGCGGCTTTAAGGTTGTTCACAAGAAAGTCTCCGATCCTGAGCTGGTCTAACCGGTAGAGTGGTGCGCGGTGGCTACCGCCGGCGGTTTTCAGGTCAATATAGCCAATCTGGCTGGCCTGCTTTTTCTGCTGTAATGTTTTCAGAATGCGATGAGAGAGGGTTGTCAGGCTGGCGCCTGTATCAATCAACAGGCGGACATTCAGTGTGTTACCGGCCAGTGTATCGACGACAAAATGCCCACCGGCTTCAGTGAGTGGAACTGTGTTTTTTTCAATGGCTGGCTTTTCGTCGGCAGGCTCTTCCTCCGTGGGCTCTGGTAACAAACGGGCTAAAAGCTGGCTGGCGTGTTCATTGAGTCCTTCATCCATTTGCACTATTTGTAATTCTCTAAGGGCACTCTCAGGCTCATTGAGCATAAGATAGCCTTCTGCCAGAACCAAACGGTAAAAACTGTAATCTGGTTCCAGGTAGCTCAATTTCAAAAACACAGGGATAAGGCTCTCAAGGTCGGGCAACCCCCTGTTCTTTTCGAATACAGCATGGGCTATTTGATGAATCTGGTCATCAAGTCCTCGAATGGCTTCTCTTGTATAACTGTAGGATCGGGCACTGGCAAAGACTTCAAGTGCTTTGGCTAATTGATGGGTGGAAATATAGTGGGTAGCCAGTTCATTCAGCAACTCAACATCCTGGTAAAAATACTGGGTAAACAGTTCAAGAATTGAGATGGGCAGGTTTTTATCATGATATTGGCGAACCTGGCGGATTAACTCATCGTGAAGCTCTGAAATGAACTCTGAATGAAATTGCTCATGATGCTGATAGATGATTAAAGCATCCTCGAATTGCTTTGACTCAAGAGCCTGAATAAATGTTGACTGTATTTTTTGATGATTGATTGTTTTTTCGTCAATCAATGGTTGATCCGTTTCCAGTACTATCGCATGGTCGTGTGATTGCTCCGTACTTTTATTCAGAACCACTGAGTACTCAGGCGTACCCTGAGAGTCTCTTAGCCACCAGCCAATGGACAGGCCAACCAATATTGACAGTATGCAAAGAATCGGGGATTGAAAACGATCGGCTAACTTCAAAACAGACTCCATTAACAATGACAATATTCCGCCAGAGTTTGGCAGTGGTTACCGCTGTTTTAGCGGGTCTTCAGTGAAAGTAGCCATACTGAGCTACTGTTGTCATCGTTTGGCGAAACGGGAGAGGCGGTTTGAATTCCATGCTGTTTATTGAAACATTCCTTATGTGTCTGACCCGAGTAACTTCGGTAAACAGAATCATAGTTGAGTGTATGAGCTGCGTAGGCCAGTACTTGCTCCTCACTGGTATGCAGTCCTTGTTCATATTGGTTAAGGCAGTTGACGGCCTCTGTTTTTTCTCTTTTATTACAGTGACAAACGATAACCAGTCCTTCAGGGTTGGAGCCTTTACATTGCTTCAGCCAGTGAATAAGTTTCTGGCGCTGTGGTTTTACTTTCATAGGCGTTGAGCTTTCTGTGGTGCTGATTGAACAGGTCAGGCAAAGGAAGTAATTTATACATTGCTTCAGCCCGTGAATAAGCTCCTGGTACTGTGATTTTACTTCTATAGGCGTTGAGCTTTCTGTGGTGCTGTCTGGACAGGCCGGGAAAAGGAAGCGATCCATTGTTGTTATGGGATTTTTGAGATGGACGGAATCTGGATTCAGCTTATCAAAAGGGAGGGTCAGCATATCCCCCCATAATGGGTAGAAATCAATGCTGCTGGTCGGATTTGTACTGGTAGTTCTCTGATATGTGAAGGCAAAATCCAATGCCTCAAATACTGACCTGAGGTGGATATCATTGATGAAAAACAGAATATGCTTGCCTGTTTTTCTGGTGGCAATATCGTCGATGGTTCTTTTCAGAAGTTCAAACCTTAATGCAGTATTGTTTTTGCGATTGAAACCCTGACAAGATTTACAGGTACATGAAAGTGCATGCTTATCAAATTTCTTGAAATCAGGAATATCATTTTCACCATGAAACTCAGAAACGTTACCAGCACACAGTTCGATATGAACAAAATGGTTGCCGGCTTCTGCCCTTATTCTCGATACTTCCGTTAATATTGCTGCTGTGCAGTTTAATTCTGTTGGTGGTGATACCCCGGAATCATTGAGGGGGGAAGTTATGCTCCGCATCAGCGTTACCGGGTGTTTTATGCCGTTGACCCGGGTGACATTCCAGAACCGTAATAAACGATAGGTCTCATGCATGGGTAGATCACGGGGCCGTGTATGCGAATAAATCTTGTTTGGTGTCTCCGTTGGAGTGATTTGAGGACAGGTATTTTGTTTTTTCTGAACGTCTGGGTGGCCGGGTTCCGTCCTACTTATATGGTGCTGGCTGCAGGTCAGTGTTGAATTCGATAGCATTACAAAACCTCCCTGTTATTTTGAGATTATTTATGGAGTTATAGAAACCGATCAGGTCGTCCAGCCATGTACTGGCGGAATACCGTATTTCTAATGTGAAAAGATATTACTTAATATCTATGTAAGTAAGATCATCTGGCGAATCAGAAGTTCCTGATAAGTCGATTTTTATACAGAGAAAATACGTCAGGGAGAGTCTGGAGAATAAAAAGAAAAGTCAGGCTGACAGTAGGTGAAATCAACGTGTTTTATTAAAAATCGTTTAGATGGCCTGAGGGGTAATCCGAAAGCAGGTGATTCAGAGCCTCTATTCAAAAGGCGCTGAATCCAGAGAAAATACAGCCGGCGTTTCTATTAACGGGGCACCAGAACATAAAGCTTTCCAGACTCTTGCTGTGGTCCAGCCAAAAGCGCAGCCGTCTTGCCAAAACCCATATAGATATCCCCACGGGCCGGGCCTTTGATGGCGCTGCCAGTATCCTGGGCAACCATCATCTGCCGGAATCGCTCGCCGGTAGCAGTGAGGCGGGTATCCAGCCATACCGGCATGCCGAGCGGGATATAGGCTGGGTCTACCGCCAGTGTTCTTTGGGTGCTGGCGGGCACGCCCTGGGCTGTTATAGCACCTTCATCAGAAAAGCTGAAAAAGATGTAGCGCGGATTCTGGTTAAGCAGCCACGCCCTTTTGTCTGGGTTTCTTGCCAGCCATGCCTGAATGGTTTGCATGGAAACGTCTTCAAGCTCTCCCTGCTGTTTCAGGACTTTGCCAATGGCTACGTAATGATGGCCGTTATTGCCGGCATAACCGACGTGGATGATTGTCCCATCTGACAGCTCCACATTGCCTGAGCCCTGAACCTGCAGAAAGAACTTATCGACGGGGCTTTTCAGCCATAATAGTACGTCACTTGCTTTTGTTGTCTGCTGGTCAATCTCTGCCCGGCTGCCATAGGGCTTGAGGAATCCTTTTTCGACCCGGCCAACCAGGCCCTGGCCGCTAAGTCCAAAGTCAGCAAGGCGAACTTTGACCAAATCACGGGGGAGTTTTAACAGAGGAATTGAATATTCTTCGGTCGGCGTCAGGCTACCGGGGATTACCGGGGAGTAATAGGCGGTAAACAGGCCTTTCTCCTGAGGACCTATTTGCAGCGGCGTAAAATTCTGTTCAAAAAAGGCTTTTAGCTGCCGGTCTGGTGTTTGGGCAAGCTCTTTGCATAGCGACTGCCATTGCTGGTAATCCCCCCAGGGGCTTTTCTCAGTCAGTACTGAGCGATTCAGGTGCTGGCAGCTGTTCACCAGGGCGGGTCTGACAGCAATGGCCTGTTCCTGACTCCAGCCTTTAAGCTCATTGAATTTCACAGGCTGTTGTTCTGGTGCTGTTTTTAATAACCCACAACCACTGATCAAAAGGAAAGAGACAAAGAATGCAGGCTTTAGCAGGTTTCTCCAGAGAGAAAGGCCCGGATGATTAAGCCTATGGTGTTGGTGTTGGTGTTGGTGTTTTGAGGTCACGGCTGTGCTTTCTGGAATATGAGATTCTGTTAAATTGAAGAGCCCGCTCAAAAAACAGCGGGCAGGCTCTTTGTTGCTACAGGAGATATTAGCTTTAAAGCCAGGCGCTTTTATACGACTGAAGGCTCTTATCCCGCTGAAGGCCCTTATCCCGCTGAAGGCTCTTATCCCGCTGAAGGCTCTTATCCCGCTGAAGGCTCTTATCCCGCTGAAGGCTCTGACATTACACTCATCAGCTTGGCAACTTCCTGATCAATGTAATATAGCCCTTTGTTATCTATACCGATCATATCAATTTTATCGAGGATGGATTTGAACAGCTTCTCTTCTTCATGCTGTTCAGCAACATACCACTGCAGGAAGTTAAATGTGGAGTAGTCCTGCCCGGTAAATGCGGTATGGGCCAGTGCATTGATCTTTTGGGTTACTGTGCATTCATGTTCGTAGGTCATCAGGAAAATATCACGAACAGAAGAGTACTCGTGAGGAGGGGCATCAATACCGCCAAGAATCGCCATGGCACCCGTCTCATTCACGTAGTCAAAGAGCTTCTGCATGTGTTCAATTTCTTCGCGGGCATGGCGGCGAAGAAATTGGTTGCAGCCGTCAAGTCCATGGCTTTCACACCAGGACGCCATTTGCAGGTACAGATTGGAAGAGTAGAACTCCAGGTTAATCTGTTCATTCAGTTTGTCGATCATGGTCTGACTAAGCATGGTGGGCTCCTGACGGTTTTAATACTTCAGGCACTGTCCTTAAATAACTTCTCCATGTCAACGAACGTTGGCCGTTGCCCGAAAAAAACGGGTTTGCTTGCGCTTTTGCGGACAACGGGCGGCGGGTAGCGGACAACGGCCTTTAATATTGAGACTCAGGCAGGTGAACAACGAGACCTTCCATCTCATCAGTCACGACAATCTGGCAGCTTAGCCGGCTGGATTCCTTAGGCTTACGGACAACATCCAGCATTTCATGTTCCACGCCTTTTGCCGGACCAATAACATCTATCCATGCATCATCAATATAGCAGTGACAGGTTGCGCAGGAGAGGGCACCACCGCATTCGGCCAGGATACCATCAATCATGTTATCCACAGCGCCCTGCATCAGGGTGCTGCCGGCTTCGATGTCTGCTTCGTATTGATTGCCATCATGAGTGATGAATTGAATCAGAGGCATGGGTGTCCTTTACTGTCTTTTTTTATGATTGTTTCACTCTATCGGAGCCACCCTGGAATGAAAAGCAGGAAAGAAAAAGGGCGTAAAATTTCACATGTTCTGTGGCTTCAAACTCCGCTGGACTGGACCATAAGCGTTGAACCACAAAGACACAAAGGCACAAAGAAATGAAGGGGATTGGTTTGTTCCACGGGCAGCGTGAGAACAACCAAAAAAACTTTGTGTCTTTGTGCCTTTGTGGTTCCCCTTCTTTTAAACCGGGACAGTTATTCAGGGGTAAACCCTTATTGGCGGTAGATGTCCGGGCTGTCAAATGGCCCATTACATCCCCGTTCAGGATGTTTCCCGGGATGAGAAAGAAAGAACTCATGCATTTTATGGAAATCAGCGGGGATATCACCAGCCATGGTCATGGGCTCACCGATAATGACTTTTTTATCCCGAAAATCGAAGGCAATGGGCACCACAGGAACATTGGCTCCCCTGGCAATATGATAAAAGCCGGTTTTCCAGCGTTGAACTTTTGAACGGGTTCCTTCAGGGGCAATGACCAGAACAAAATGATTGCTCTTTTTCATCTCATCTATGGCCTGATCAACCCGGTTGATCGATTTATCCCGCTCGATTGGCATACCGCCGAGTCTGCGCATTAGCACTCCCAGAGGCCAGGAAAACAGAGAGTGTTTGGCAAAAAAACGGACCCGTATTCTGGTGATCAGCTTGATCGCAACGCCAACCACGAAGTCCCAGTTGGACGTATGATGTGCAACGATAATGACATATTTGTTGATGCGCTCTGGCAGGTTTCCTTCAATCTTCCACCCCCCAAGTAACCAGAGAATAAACCGCCCAAGGATAATCTTGAATGGGTTTTGGGGATGATAGTTGCTGTGAATTGATGATTGCATAGGGATAGAAATAAAGACGTCGGGGCACTTCTATTGAAGTGCGGCATTGGCTAATGATTACTGAAGCGATAGTGCTGTCGAGTATGTCACTTTTGTTTTACTGAGTCAGCTTGTAAAAAAACGTAGATCAACAGAACCAGATTATGGTGGATTTTTCATGGGAATAAAGTTTCATGTACTAAAATATCTTGAATTAAATCATATCTCCTTGAATGTCATCGACTGGCATAACTTTAGCGCAGACTATTACGGTAGACATTAAGCAGCTAACGATTAATTTCAGGGGCTACCGTTCAGTTTGAACCACTAAGAGCACGAAGAATATCTTCTCATCTGGAGGTGTAAATTGAAAAACATGATTGCCATGCTGATCATCAGTACAGTGTCATACGCAAGCCTTGACAGTGATTATAACGAGACATGTATATCGCATCCTGCAACAGTGGTTAAAAGCTACGATTTCTCTGAATCAGGATGGCGTAGCGGGTTTGCCGATTTCCCGTCAGGTCAGGAAGCTTTCTTCGAGCTCCAGAGCAGGGCGGGGACCACATATCAGGATAAAGATGGTAACCAGCATACGGGTTTCATGTTGTCAGGAATTAACCACAGTGATGACTTGTTTATGTTTGTTAAATTACCGGTCAGTTCCGATGGTTTGACTGAATATACGACGTACTACGCTCAATTTTCTGTTGAATTCGCAAGCAATGTTGCCAGTGAGGGTTGTGCAGGTATTGGGGGGGCACCAAATGGCGTAACGGTTAAGACAGGCCTGACGGTAGAAGAGCCGGTGGCATCCGGGAGTTATATGCGCCTGAATATCGATAAGGGTAATCAGATTCAGGGAGGCAAAGATGTGCTGGTTTTAGGGGATATTGGTTCAGACAGTATTGATACCTGTGGTTGCAGCCCCTACGCTATCGTTACCAGAAACAGTAAAGAGCAGCTGTTCTCCGTCACTACCGATGAAAATAAAAGACTCTGGCTGATGCTGGGGTTTGACTCCGGCTTTGAAGGCAAAACCACGCTGTATCTGAACAAAATAAAAGTGGTACTAACGGCGGTTGAGTAGTACGTGATTTCATTGAAATTGACAGGTGACGCAGGTTGGGACGAGCGAATTCGAGCCTCAACAAACTATCTGTAATCATCGGTAAATTGTTGGGGCTCACTCCGTTCGACCCAACCTGCATGTCAAACACATTGAAACCATGTACCGGTTTTCATGACGTTCCTTCTTTGAACCTGTCCTTATTGCAGGCAGTGTCTTAACGCTGGCAGTGACTGCAATAGCAGCTACTCCGGTTTCCCAGTTTTATTTCCTGAATGGTTTTTCCACAGGTAAGGCATGGCTGGCCTGCACGTCCGTAGACGGTAAGCTCCTGCTTGAAGTAGCCGGGTTTGCCATCGCCACCCACGAAGTCCCGCAGTGTGGTGCCTCCCTGCTCAATCGCCTTTGTCAGCGTTACCTTTATAGATTGAACCAGTCGTTCATAACGGTTTCGGGAGATTTTTCCACAGGCCCGGTCGGGACGAATACCGGCTTTAAAAAGCGCTTCGCTGGCGTAAATATTACCAACGCCCACCACCACTTTGTTATCCATGATGAAGGTCTTTACCGGCTGGCTTTTTCCCCGTGACATTTGATAAAGGCGCTCGGTAGTGAACTCACTGTCAAGGGGTTCTGGTCCAAGGTTTTTCAGGAGCTTATGTTCATTGAGAGGGCTTTCAGACCAGAGAACGGCACCAAAGCGGCGGGGGTCTGTATATCTGAGTCGCTGACCATCGGTGAAAATTATATCGATGTGGTCGTGTTTTCCCACAGGGGTATCGGTTTTCAATACTCTCAGGCTACCCGACATACCGAGATGCACAATAAGATGACCAGAGCCTGTATCCAGTAGCAGGTATTTTGCCCTTCTTTTCACCTGACGGATGGTTTTACCGCTCAGAATTTTATTAATGTTATCAGGCACGGGCCAGCGAAGTCTGGATTCGCGAACAATAACCTCTTGAATCGTATGTCCTTCAATATGAGGCTCTATACCCCGCCGGGTCGTTTCAACTTCTGGTAATTCAGGCATATTCATTTGCCCCGATTGTACTTAGGAATTGTCTGGAAATAACTTCCCCATATTCTGTAACTCCAAACTCCGTTCGGGCCGGGCCATAAGCGTTGAACCACAAAGACACAAAGGCACAAAGAAAAGAAGGGGGGTTGGTTTGTTCCACGCGCAGCGTGAGAACAACCAAAAAAACTTTGTGCCTTTGTGGTTCCCCTTCTTTTAAAATGGGACAGTTGTTTTGAAAAAATACTTATGACGGTTATTCGTGATTGAGGGAGAGTATCCCAGCTTTCCGGAAATGAGTCATGATTAAACGGCTGAGTAGGGATAAACACCGCGTAATATTTCGAAATTATCCATCCAGCTATTTATTAATTCGCTGATAGAATATAAGGCCCTGTTGCCCCGGGTCTGTATGGTGATGGGGCTTGAACCTATGAGCGAAAATGAGAACAAACCAATCCGCCTTTGCCCGCTATCGAGCGGAGCTTCGTGAACTGCTTTATCTGGCCGGGCCAATTATGGGCGCCCAGTTGGCCACCACAGGGATGACCTTTGTGGATACCAGTATGGCGGGA
>NZ_JAVRMB020000109.1:0-5888 GCF_031844845.1 Endozoicomonas sp. | reverse complement strand
AAGCGAGCTCCCGGAGGATTACTCGATGATCTGAAGTGAGCATAGCAACCGTCTCATATTTGGTGATTAGAGATGGTTGCTATTTAGCTGATTATGAATTAATTGTTGAACTTTTGTGCTTTGAGAACTCTAAAGTCGAGTTATTTAAGTACAGCTCCCGAGAGTAATTGTCATGAATACTGATAGTACAAGTGTACCTTATGTTAGCCGCCATTATCCGCAAGCCACTCAGCCGGCGAGGGGCGGAACCACTGAGAAGGGGGGGGGGGGCGCTCGGCCGTTTCTCAGTTGCCAGGGTGTTTGTTCAATCCTTTATTGAATCCATAAACCCTTCGTACGTACTGGAATCTCCAGATCGAAAAAACGGGAAACCGCCAATCGATGCCGAAGCCACAAATACTGGAACGGCGCAGGCTTTAATCGGTTGTGAAAAAATCTCTGCCGCGGTGAGTCTGACCGCGCGGGTGGTGACCTCTGTGTTTAGTGAAGGGAGCTACCTTGGCTGGTGCGCTGCCTGGGTTGTGACCCTGAGTGCATGTGCAGGGGTTGCTGCTGCCAGTGTGCCAACCATTAACATTTTTAACACCAAGGATTTTTCACGTATATGCAATGATCCTGACTACCCGTCATATGCTAATTACCAGCAGATGGCCAGTTTTACCGCAGTGGATATTTCGCCGGTATGCAGCAAGCGCACTCCCTTTATCGGTCACTACGATGGTGGATGCCACACCATTACCGGGCCCACTGATTGCTTGTTCGACCAAGTGGGTAAAGGGGACCGTGGGGGCGTTATAGAGATGATAAATATTCGCCTTGGCAAATATCATACTAGAGTTTATAACAGTGCATACGGAATTATCTCCTGCGAATCAGAAAAAGCCAGCATCAGGTTTAATCGCGTGGAACAAACTCAATTCCAAGATAGTAGTAATTCCGGGCATTCAGGGTACCTGTCGGCGGTGTCTTTAGATGGGGAATTTAGAGGCAATATAATTGATAATTGTACGTTTGATTTTACAGGTACGTATAAAGTCGCTGGCTTCATCGTTGGAGGGGGCCGCAACAACAGTATAAGTGAAAACACAATCATAAATTCATTAATAAAAATGGACTTTCCTCTCCAAAGTAGGGCAGGGTATCTGACTGAAAATAGGGCAGGGGTTCTGACTGGATCATCATTGTCGAGTCGTGTGCAGAATAACAAGATCATCAACTGCATTTTCAAGTTACAAGGTACGACTGATTCTACTAGCGCTGGTATTTTTTCGGGTTTTAGTGAGAATGACATATTGACGGATAACCAAATCATCTCTTGCAGGGTAGAATCGATCTTACAACCAAATGCAGTGGCTCAATATCAATTCGGTATTAATATCGATATCGGTGTAAATAGGAGAACGACAATAACCGGCACAAAAATCTGTAACAGTTCCCTTACGGTGGCTGGCAACACACAGATTTATAATCAGGATTGCGCCGAGATTGATCCCGTTTTTCTCGAACCTGATTACTCCCGCTTGATGACATCACTCCAGTGCAATCCCAATGCAAGCCAGCCAACCACAATGCCTGCAGCTCATACTGTTCCCCGGCCAACCACACCTGCGACTCATAATGCTACCCTGCCACCAACAACCACAGTGCCTGTAACGGGCACGACACTCCCGCCCGCAGGTGCGCCCATAAGCCCAGGCAATATTGTTGGCCTTACCCTGGGTTGCGCCTTGGTTGCCGTGCCCATCGGTTACACGGTGTATACGCTGGCACAGGGTTACCGACAGGGTAAACGAGGCCGCGAACTGGGCCGCTGGGCCTGGAACCGGTTTGCTCAACAGACCCGTTCCGCACAAGCCGCCATTCACCAGCGAATTCAGCGCCTTCGCCACGGCCCACAACCGGTACCCACCCAGCCACCGGAGCCGGTTGACCAGAATACTCCGCCCGGTTCGTCGTCGGCTGAAGTCATTGCTTTATCGGCTGTTAATACCTCAACCCTGCCGACAGTAGTCGCCGTTGGCGGTAGCAATCAGGACAGTGATCATAGTAGCTGGGTTCTGGTCAAAAGAACGCCACAACCACCATCGGAAATGAACTCACAGTCGATAAACGCAGCAGAATTACAGGCCATGCTGGCCATCGACGATGAGACACAAGACGCGGCTCAAATCGTTCGCTATCATCGCTCCCCCAATGCCGACATCGAAGTATTGCTGCCCGGAAACATTCGAATGGCATTCCCGCAAGACCAGCTTGCCACCTTTGTCCAGACGGTAATGAGGGAGACTGACAGGAAAGCCAAAACCTGACCACAGCTAAAGAGCGCTCTTTGCCGGGAAGCTTGTCGTTAAAATGCTATCCATTTAACTCCTGGCTTATCAGGCGATCAGGTGGCTTGCTGGCAAAGAACTGTGACAAACGATACACACTTGCCCGGCAAAGCCGCGACCGCAAGAAAAGGACCGCAAGAAAAGGACACCCACTAAAATATCCATACTTAAACAATGGATAGATTTATGGATGTCCTTTATTTCCTTTATTTCGCTTTATTTCGTCCTTTATTTCGATAAAGAAAATCACTACTGTCACGAAGTCAAAATAAACGGGCCAGCAACCGTTATTTATTCTGCTGAAAAACCGCTGTCGTGCGGAGCTAGGGTGTGGATTGAAACTGACAGCGACGTTGAATTAGATGATGGAAAAACGATTTAAGTTGCTGACAATAAGAGGCTATAAAAATGCTGCTGGATACCATTACCCTCCCGGACGACCTGCTCTGGATTAATGAATTTGAGTGGAACCCTGTTGAACAGACTGTTGAGCGTAGCCTTACCGGGGCTTTGCTGGTTCAGGAAGGACAAGTCACTAATGGCAGGCCAATAGTTTTATCTGGCGGCAGCGAGGCCGGTTGGGTTTCCCGGTTGACGGTAAAAGCTCTGTTTGCCCTATCGAAAGCAGCCAATAAGACAATGAGCCTGACACTCCCGGACGGGCGACAGTTCTCCGTTATTTTCGACAGGTCTAATGGCATTCCTGTTGAGGCTAAACAAGTCTTGCCGTTCGCTTATCCAGAGGACAGCGACCAATATTTTCTTACCCTTCGATTACTTACTATTCAGTCAGGATGAGATTGGCTCGATCGGGATTGTAAATATTTCTTCAGTTTGTCGTTTCAAAAGCGGGGGGGGGGCGATTTGATAGGCATTTTGATTTTTTTGAGCTTCAAGTTTTTTTCTTTTTATATTAGCCGCTGCATCTCCTTTTTGATTTGCTAAGGTTTCACTGCCTGATTGAGCTAGCTCTTTGTTATAAGCATATCTTTGTGCATTTTCGATGGCTTTAGCTGCCTTGGCAGCAGGAGTTTTGGCGTATTTGGCTTTAGCTGCCTTGGCAGCAGGAGTTTTGTCGTATTTGGCTTTAGCTGCCTTGTGAGCTGCCTTGGCAGCAGAAGTTTTGTCGTATTTGGCTTGAGCTGCCTTGTGAACTGCCTTGGCAGCAGGAGTTTTGGCGTATTTGGCTTGAGCTGCATTGTGAGCTGCCTTGTAATAATGATTTGTACATAAATCCTTATTTTCTTTTTTTTGTAAAAAACACCCGACTTTTAAACATACCGGCTGTGTATTTCTTGTTGATAAATCTATCGCCTTATCACTATTTGTACTGACTGTACTTGCTCGTTTTAAAACAGGTACCGCGCTTGCTTGTCCGACAGGCACACTTAAATAGACAGGAGAACGGCTACGACTCTCTGTGCCTAAATTAAAACAAGTCCTGTGTGCAATAGGCGAGCTGGATTGACAATTGGCCATCGAATTACTGAATTACTGAATTACTGAATAATCAGGTAGGACTACTCCTTCTTAAAAAAGTTCCTCCCCCCACAGAATCCAAACCAAAAATCATTCTTTACTGATCAGCTTGAAGGTCAGCGTTCAGTGGTCGGCTATCAGCGTGAAGAACTGGCTATTCCTGAAATCGGTGAGGTCTACAAAGTCACTACGCCGGATGGCTTAACCAGTCAGTTCATCAGGATCACAGCCATTGATCATAGTTCTGCCACCTTTACCTACCACAACGGTTCGCAATACGTGGACTTTACCCGGCGTAAGCAACATAAATAGAACATAAATAGAGAACATAAATAGGACACCCACTCTGAAAAGCATCAACATAAATAGGACAACATAAATAGGACACCCACTCTGAAAAGGAAACATAAATAGGACACCCCCATACCCCATAAATAGCCATAAATAGGACACCCACAAACTTGACACCAGGAACAACTGCACTATTTTTCTCCTGTGCCCATTTCATTCCCTACAGGAGAACCCATGACCAGCCCACGGCGAAACCTTATCGATACTGCAAGTACACGCTACTATCATTGCGTCGCTCGCTGTGTCCGCAGGGCGTGGCTTTGCGGTCAGGATCATCTTTCGGGAAATAACTACGAACATCGCCGGCAGTGGGTGATCGATCGCCTCCAGTTATTGGTGAATATCTTCGCGATTGAAGTCTGTGCCTATGCCATCATGTCCAATCATTACCATGCTGTGCTGCACATCAACACCACTGCAGCGAAGCAGTGGTGTGATCCTGAGGTGCTCAAACGCTGGACGCAATTATTTAATGGGCCAATGCTGGTTCAGCGTTATCTTGCCGGTGAGAAACTGGATGATGCAGAGCAATGTCGGGTCGATGAATATGCGCAACTGTACCGGGAGCGTTTGCAAGACATCAGCTGGTTTATGCGCTGCCTTAACGAACATCTGGCCCGTGAAGCCAATCAGGAAGATGGCTGCAAAGGCCGGTTCTGGGAAGGTCGTTTCAAAAGCCAGGCCTTACTGGATGAAGCAGCTATTCTCACCTGCATGGCTTATGTGGACCTTAATCCCATAAGAGCAAAGATGGCCGATACACCGGAAACCTCTGACTACACCTCCATCCAGCAACGAATAACGCTTCTGGATAATAATCTGACTGATAAAAAAACCGGCCTATTGCTCAAACCCCTGCAATGCCCTGGACAAAACCCCGGTGAGTCTATTCCGTTCAGCCGTCAATACTACTTTGAGTTAGTGGACTGGAGCGGAAGAATACTCAAAGCTGGCAAACGGGGAGCCATACCCGCTGATACGCCTCCCATTCTGACCCGACTGGGCATAGATGAAGAAGAGTGGTTAAAAACCATAGGCTGGAATAATCGTTTCAGACGTGCGGTTGGTAAATTGGCCGCAATGAAAGCCTTCGCTGAAAAGCAAGGACAGCAGTGGTTTCAGGGTATTCTTGCTTGTCGTCGCTTGTATTCATCGGCACCATTGTAAAACCTGTTTCTTATAAGCCTGATTGATTAAACCGCATTCCGTTACCGTGTAGTGCTGGTTCAGCCTGTGCCAACCAGAATCCTATCCGTTAGTTTTTATTCAAAAACTGAATTCACCCCCAATAGTAATGTCTGCATCACTTCGATTCAGGGATAGTTAATGCTGATGGTGATTTATGTTTTTTATAGTGAATCACTTATTATTGGATTTTAAAATTATTAAAATCATGGCTGTCCTATTTCTGTTTATATTATGGCTGTCCTATTTCTGCGTCCTATTTCTGCGCAGACAAGATAAGAAGAAATAATGTGGGTTAGGGTTTTGAAATTTGCATATTTACAGGATGAAAGACCTGACGCCATATTTTTTAAGAGTGAGGGTCAGCACATTAGAACGTTCTTCTGCGCAGTCAGCGGCGAAACCAATTTTCGGTCAGAAAACCGGGGTCAGGTATTTCATCGTGCTTAACATATTCTGCACATTAACTCATTGTAAATAGTGATGGTGGGCCTTTTATTTCGAATACTTACGAACTGGTTTTTCTGTCTCTTATACACATCT
>NZ_JAVRMB020000108.1:0-14209 GCF_031844845.1 Endozoicomonas sp. | reverse complement strand
GCTTCCTTGTAGGTGTCTACCAGGTATTTGTTAAACACGCCTTCAGTCACTTCACCTTCCTTACAGGAAACGCCGGTGATGTCTGCAGGCAGGCAGTGCATGTAAAGCGCTTCGCCCTTGCGGGTGTGCTTCATCATCTGTTCGGTGCAGTGCCAGTCTTTGTGCAGGGCGTTCTGGGCCAGGCATTCCTGTTCCAGAGATTTCAGGCCTGCATGATCACCGGCTTTCAGCAGGTCGGTGCGACGACCCATAACATGGTAAGGTGCCCAGGACTTTGGATACACGATATCAGCGTCCTGGAAGGCTTCGGCCATGGTGCTCACCTGAGTGAAGCTGCCGCCGCTGTCAACAGCCTGACGGCCAGCAGTTTCAACCACATCAGGAATCAGGTCATAGCCTTCCGGGTGAGCCAGGGTGACATCCATACCAAAACGGGTCATCAGACCGATAATGCCCTGGGGAACAGAGAGTGGCTTGCCGTAACTGGGAGAGTAAGCCCAGGTCATGGCGATCTTTTTGCCTTTCAGGTTTTCCAGACTGCCAAAGTGTTCGGTGAGCCATGCCAGGTCAGCCATGCTTTGGGTTGGGTGGTCAATATCGCACTGCAGGTTAACCAGACCCGGACGCTGAGCCAGAACGCCGTTTTCCATCCCGAAGTCCAGGGCCGATCCGACTTCGCGCATATACTGGTTGCCGTAACCCGGGTACATGTCATCACGGATACCAACCACGTCGGCGCAGAATGAGATCATATTGGCGGTTTCACGAACGGTTTCACCGTGGGCAATCTGGGACTTGCCTTCGTCCAGATCCTGAATCGCCAGGCCCAGCATGTTACAGGCAGAAGCGAAGGAGAAGCGGGTACGGGTTGAGTTGTCACGGAACAGAGAAACACCCAGACCACTGTCAAATATTTTGGTGGAGATGTTTTCGTTGCGGAGCATACGCAGGGCATCAGCCACTTTCAGAACCTGCTTCAGCTCATCGGTGGACTGTTCCCAGGTCAGGAGAAAGTCTTTGGTATGCAGTTGGGTGTTCAGGGTCTTGATCTGTTGAATTAACTGGTCAAAGTTGCTCACGATACTTCCTTTTTCTTTATGCAGACCTTTCGGGCAAGAAAGTGCTGAAGGTCCGGGGTTTTAATTGACTGAGCCTGATGCGGTGATAATGCGATCCTGAGTAATCAGTCAGATGGTTAGCTAGTGACTTTTAATAGCCAACATACGTGCCAACTTTGATGGGAAAACGGTGAGGCCATGGGGGATTGCCTGTTCATAAGAATGAAGGGCTTGATAAAAGCGGGGGTAGGCCATTGCTGGCACAGAAAGGAAAAATCGGTTTGCTGAGTGTGACAATCAGAAAAATGACTTACAGCAATTTTTCTGAAGCAGGGAAAATTCGCTGATTCGTTTTGATCTATCAGTTTGATAAAAAGTGGGAGGAGTTGATAATCAAAATGACATTAGGCCAAGCGTTAAAGAACGTTGCCCTATGCCCGAAAAAGCCGGGTACGTTTATGCTTTTTCGGGCAACGGACAATGCATTTATTTTTCCGGCAGCCGGTGCTTGATCATCTGCCCCAGGGTGAGGATATCCTTACGAACCTCTTTCACCTGACTCTCTACCCCTTCCAGACGCTGGTTAATTCCACCAAGCCATTCATTGGTACTGCTGAGTCGTTCATTGTTTTCTTCAAGTCTCTCGTTTGATTCGTCCAGACGTTCATTATTATCACTGAGGCGCTCGTTAGTTTCATTTAACCGTTCGTAGGTTTCATCAACACGTTCATGGGTTCCATCCACGAGTTTATTGGTTTCATCCAAACGGACATTGATCGTGCCAAGATGCTCGTTAATATCATCCAGAATTTTGTGGGTGTTATCCATTAAGTCACTGGTACGTTCAAAACCTGACAAAGTGGCCTGTGCCAGCTCGGAGACATCTTCCTTCACGCCGGTAACTTCTGTCTGTATGCCAGACATGTTGACTTTGACGCCAATGATTTCATGTTGGTTTTTGAGCGCGATGTGTTTGATATCCGCCATCGCTTTAGCCAGACCATGAATCGCGCCGTAGAGGGACTGGTGTTGCTTCTCCAGCATCTCAACTCTTGTTTCCAGCGACATACCGCTACCTGTCTTTTGTTGTGTTACTTAATAAATTTTGTATTTAGACAGCCATGAAGCGCTCTTATTTAGAAATTATTGTAAAAAGAGAGCACTACTTCTCAACCTGATATTCAGGTGATGGCAGTTTTATAGAAAAAGCAGTGCACTGACTGCATGATCAGCATAGCAGAGCATTAGAATGTCACTGGGTTTATTAATGGGGGAAATAAAAAGAGAGGTTATTAAGTAACTGACCCAATGACGCTTCCCGCTTCCCGCTTCCCGCTTCCCGAAAAAGCACAAGCGGTTCTGGCTTTTACGGGAAACGGGCGGCGGGCAGCGTCAGGATAATTTCAATATCGCCTCCAGGACACCACCGGCAATAGCCCGGGCTTTATCTGAAACGGTTGTGTGGTCAACACTGGTTCTGCGGGGATCAATATCGCCGATCTTAAACCCCCGGGTCACTTCTGATCCTGCACTGATCAGACCGCGAACCTTGCCACCGATTCGGGTAATAACCGACTGGTTTCCATTGGCTGTCGTGATGCTCGCCACTATCTGTCCTTCTTCGACCAGTTCGCCAATGGTCACTTCAGGAGTCACTTGTCCTGCACAGGGCGCACGTAAAACCCGCTCTTCAGCGTAACCCATAATGGCACCGGGTTTGCCGGTGTTTGGCTCAGCTTCTCCCTGGTAAATAATTCTTGCCAGGTTATGGCCCCGGGAGGTTTCGATCACGGCATCAACATCCTGTCCGGCATTAAATCCGGGACCCAGGGCAATGGTGACGGGCGCCATTTTTCGGTGGGTTCCCAGGTTCTTTTTGGCCAGAATGCCATCAACCAGAACCGCAGGTTTAAACTGGCGGAGCGTCTGGCCATCAGGGTCGGCCATTATCGGGATATTTCCCTCACTGATGATTCTCAGTGCATCAGCGACAGATCGTGCTTTGCGAGCAGTAATGCCTTCAACGATTATTTGTTCACTGTCGTTTAGAAGGGCGCCGGCAAAAGAGATATTTGTACGAATCACCGTTGGTTTTGGTAAATCCAGCATCACCACTTTATAGCCACTGTTATGCAGCTTGACCGCAGTGCCGGATGCCAGATCGCCTGCCCCCCGGATAACGATGAGCTTATCGCTACTGCTTGAAGTCGAAGGTGGCGTTGATGACTTTTCGCCACTTTTTCCAGGAGCCTTGCCACGGGAAAGTGCCAGGATTTCCCCCATAATGCTGAGGGCAATTTCTTCCGGGCTTTCTGCCCCAATGTTCAGTCCTACCGGAGTACGAACCTCTTGAAAACGGGCTTCGCTGATCCCAAGTTCAAGACATTTGCTGTGCAGGGTTTCTACCTTGCGACGGCTGGCCAGCTGACCGATATGACGGGCCGGGCTGTTGAGAATGGCAGGCAATGCGGCAGTGTCTTCATGGTTAGTGGCGATGATGACCTGGGTGTTGTCTCTGATGGTTGCCTGACCAATAGCATCCTGAATAGTTTCACCCAGGATAAGTCGGGTGTTTGGTGGAAACAGTTTTGCGTTCAGGTTGGGTTCCCAGGAATCGGCAACGGTAATTCGGTAACCCAGATCTGAAGCCAGCTTTGCCACAGCGCGGTTAACATGGCCGCCACCAATCAACAGCATGTCCGGGCGAATGCCCTGCACATCAATATGGACGGTCATGGTGCCACCGCAATCCATATCCATGGCATCTTTGCCCGTTCTGGACATACTGCCTTTAATGATTCTTGAGCGTCCTTCCTGCAAAGCTTCAATGGCTTCACTGATGATATGGCGTTCGATCATGCCGCCGCCAATGGTTCCCTGAGTTCTGCCATCTTCCTGTATCAGCAGCATGGCATCATGGCGGGGCGCAGACCCTTTGGTTTCAATAATAGAAGCCAGGGCAAAAGGCGTGTTTTGTTCGTAGAGTCGCGCCGCTTCCGAAAAAATGTTCATTGGTTTCCCCTATTATGAAATTGAATAGTGTTATTAGAGGTTGTTACAACAGGTCTTTTAATCGTTTTCAAGTCGATGCAGTTTCCCGAACGACCTCCCGCAGGAAAAACCCGGATGAACCTTTGAAACTGCTGATTAAACAATGATGAACCGGTGGTGAAAGCGTTTGTACAGTGCTGATAAAGTCAGAGGCATCCGCCCGGTCGGCCGCAGTATCCACCTGATTGATCAGCCAGACTCTGCGGGCATTCGCTGGTGCATTTTTGAAAAGGCCATGTTTTGCTTTGAGTAATCGATGCATGGCTTCAGGACTCAACCGGTCACCCTCTGATAAACCGGTAATACCGGAAAACTGCTCCCAGCGGTGAATATGCTGTGGATTGACGGGTTTACCAATACCAGTCCAGCCGGTCACGCCTATAATGACCTGACAGCTATCAGGCAGAACCGGCTCGTTTTTAGCCGGTGCTTTTAACGGACGTTGTCTGGAACCATCGGCTTCTATAAGTATATTGTCGTATATGTTAAGGCTGATCAGATGTTGAATGGCTTCGGGATCAAGCCCGGAAAGTTTTTCCGGATTCTCATCCGGACTCTCTCCAGCAAAACCGGCGACTGTAATGGATGATGCTCCGGGTTCGCACGCTGTCTGCGCTAACACATCCTGTTCAATCAGTCGGTCAACATATTGGCCAAAACCGGTTGGTGAGGGACGAAAAATGCGTGTTGTGGTGGTTAATAGTACCTTATGCCCCAATAGTTTGAGCTGAAGTGCAAGATATTCCAGGCAGCTGGTCTTTCCTCCGGCACCGGTTGCCGCAATAATGCGGTCTTCTACCGGGTCTACCCATGACAGGCTATCTGGAAATCTGAGCATGAGATACTCCCGTAAAACGGTGCGTTTAATGAGAACTTCGCCATGTCAACGGACTCAACCAAACCAGTGGATTGCCTGATTACAGCAGCGGGACTTTCATCGAGAATGGGCCGTTGGAAAATGATGCTGCCCTTCTCTAATAAAGAGCCTGATGGAGAGCGTGCTAATGGAGAAACCATTCTTGACTGCAGCATTGCCAATGCACTCTGTTTCTGTCAGCGAGTTATTCTGGTGACGGGCTATCGTGGTGAGGAATTACACGCTCGATATGACAACCATCCCCGAATCAAGTGGGTCCATAATCAGGAGTATCATCTCGGGCTTTTCAGCTCAATACAGGCAGGCGTCAGTCATTGCGAAACGGAGTACCTTTTTATCACCCATGGTGATATGCCACTGATTCCTCCCACCGTATTTTCTGAACTCTGGCGACAGCGGGATGTTGATACCCTCTTTCCTGTAGTGAACAGCCTTGATGAGCAGCCGGGTCATCCTGTTCTTCTGCACCGCAGCGGGTTTGAGGCCGTTCTCAACGCTCCTCCTCAATCCCGTATGAAATCCCTGTTACTGGCCGGGCCTCATCGCTTTATCACAGTGGGCACGGATGCCATACATCAGGATATTGATACCCCGGAACGCTACCAGCAGTTTCAATTAGCATGGCAATGATGGGTACTGACTGTCCGTGACTTGAGTCAATAGGCTGCAGGGTTATCAATTAAAGTGTCATGAAAATAATTGAACTCACCTTCAATAGCTTTCGTTGAATAAAAGGTTGAATAAAAGGTTGAATAAAAGAAAAACGACGAATGTCATATTTATCCGTTTGAAACACTGCTCTGGCTCAAAGCGCAGGGCTTTTCTGCAATGGACAATAAAAGGGTAAGTAAAAGAGAAGACCCTGAACATGCAGTCCACTTCCCGTTTGATGTCCATTCAGTCCACGGTGCTCCGTTTTGTACAGGTGCTGTCCAGAATGTTGAATCTGGATGTGGAAGTGGTGGATGACAACCTGGTACGGATTGCCGGTACCGGACCCTACTCAAGCAATCTGGGGCGCCCGCTCACCACCGGCACCAATGCCTTTAAATCGGTGATTAGTACTCGCCGTCATAAAGTGATTGAGCGTTCCGGGCAGGATCCGGAATGTTTGATGTGTAGCCGGCGTGTGGGTTGCAGGGAAAAGGCTTTTCTTGGCGTACCGGTCATCTTTCATGGCGACTGCATCGGTGTGATCAGTCTGGTGTGTTTCAATGAAGAGCAGCGGGAAAAGCTGCTGGGCAATATCGACTTTTATATTGAGTCCATTGAAAACACCGCTCAACTGTTTATTGCCAAAACCATGGAGAGTATTTATCACGATAAGGTTCGTCGCAGTGAGCTGATGCTCAAAGAAGTGGGTGAAGACCTGGTGGAGGGGCTTCTGGAGCTTGATAGTAAAGGTCATTGCCAGCATCTGAATAGCGCCGCTCGTAAATTGCTGGGTATTGAGTCCAATAGTCGTGTTAATGCCAATAGCCTGATCAATAGCGTTCAGGTAAGACCCTTTGGCAGAAGTAAGGAGGGGAACCGACAGCAGGACGAGTATATTATTCAGGTGGGAGATCAGGAAAAGTTACTGCCTGGAAAAATGTTGATTCTGGATGAACGTCGCTTTCTCGTACTGCGAGCACTCTCTCCTTTGCAAAGTTCCAAACCATTCTCTGGTAATAGAACAGAAATGGTCGGCACCTCACCGGCAGTAAAAAGGCTGCGCAAACAGATTGAACGAATGTCCTCCAGCCCCTCCAGTGTTCTGATTCGTGGCGAAAGCGGCTCCGGTAAGGAAGTGGTGGCCCGGATGATTCATGAGTCTGGCAACCGTGCAGATCAGCCATTTGTTGCTATTAACTGTGCGGCGATTCCGGAGCAGCTGCTGGAAAGTGAGCTGTTTGGTTATGCCCGGGGTGCTTTTACCGGTGCGTCCAGCCAGGGACGGGAAGGGCTGGTGAAAAAGGCCGATGGTGGCACACTCTTTCTGGATGAAATTGGTGATATGCCTCTGCACCTTCAGGCGAAACTGTTGCGGGTGCTTGATCGTCGGGAAATTACCCCGGTGGGGGCTTCCAGCGTTATTCCTGTGGATATCCGGGTTATTTCAGCCACACATCAGGATGTTGAAAATCTGGTCAGTACAAAAAAATTCCGGGAAGATCTGTTTTATCGTTTGAATGTTATTCCCCTGGAGTTGCCGCCACTGCGCGACCGGGCAGGAGATGTAGTGCTATTGGTTGATTACTTTCTGGAAAAGCATGCACTTGCCCTGGGTGTTCCCAGTCCAGGTTTAAGTATGGATGTCATGGACTCTTTGAATATGTGGCACTGGCCCGGTAATATTCGGGAACTGGCCAATACCATTGAGTACCTGGTGAACATGGCTGAACCCGGCGAGTCGGTCACTTCAGATTTACTGCCAGTGAATATTCAAAAACGCAGTATCTCCTCTTTATTAACAGATGGCTCAGATAGTCATGGTAGTGATGATGGTATTCAACCACTTTCTCTTAATCTGGAGAGCATGGAAAAGCACCTGGTGAGCCGGGCCCTCCGCTCTTTTGGAAAAAGCGAAGGGAAACAGCGTGTGGCAGATGAACTGGGTATAGGCATCGCCACACTGTATCGTAAAATAAAGAAGTACGATCTTGAACACGAAGTGAATGAGCTTTTTTGAGTTAGATAAAAAGAAACAGGCTTCAGTTAAACATTTGTAAATTTTAGATAGGGCCTTGATTTTGGGTCTGTTAAATCCGGATCATCTTCGCCATCTACTATCTCAGTCAGTTTACACGTAGTAGCCTCATCATCATCATCTGATTCTACTGTTTTTATTTCCCTGTTAAATAATCGTGTTTCAGCCCTGTCGAGGATTGCTGATGTACCCAGTGATGAGCCACCATAGAGCGTTCCTATAATCGTAGCTATCATCATACTTACAAGTATTGCACTCGACGGTAGAATACGTGTATTAAATCCATACGACTCTTCAACTGATTCTACATAGTCTATACCACCTTTTACACCCAGTATAATCATTGCATAGCAGGTCGCACCAAGAGTAGCGACTGAAACGCTTGCCACATCTTTTAATGATGGGATTTTACCATGCCGTATATCAGAAAGTATGTTGGCTGCTTTCTTCAGGGCAGTAATAGAGTTCAATAAACAAGGATACAGGCCCAATGACATCATGAAATAAGAGAGGTGATTTAAAGTATTCTCTGTAAGAGGGTATTCCTGAAGATTGCATTGAGAGGGGTCGAAAGCAGTAGTGCCGTTCTGCATGAGGCCTTGGATGTAGGACTCGGTGGTGAGGGTGGTGGCCTCTGTGGCGTTGGCGTTGATGGTGGCGTTGAGGCCGTGGATGACGCTGGCGGCAATGGTGCTGACGAGGGCAGATTTGATTATGGGAGTGGTGGTTGCTGCGAGTGGAGTTATTGTTTTCACGCAGGCTGCCTCTTGCGCTTTATAAAAACCCGCTTTTTCAGGCGTTGACATTGCACCTGCGACAAGGATACCCGTCGAGGTAATCCCAAATAATTGCAGCAGAAATCGCAAAGCATTGTGTTTTCGGCTGGCAGCTGATTCGATGGGTTGATCTGCTAAAAGTCTGCTTAATTCAGTTGTTAATACATTTTCATTTCCCTGAATTTGTTTCATTATAGTTTTCAATGTGTTTCTATCTTCGGTATCTAATTTGTTTATATATTGATTAATATCATTCGCTGAATGACTTTCGAGCAATGGTGTTAAAGACTTTGACAGTTTGGTTAATTGATTCTTGGTGAAAGTAGAACCTCTGATTAATGAACTTAAAGGATCGACAATACAGTGGTAGGTTTGATCTAACAGAACTATGGGGATTAATGCTTCAGTCACGCCATTGAAAACTCCCATCATTAGCCCAAATGTTGGTGACCCCGTCAATTCTGTTACTCCGAGGCGGGCATTTTTAGCATCCAGATAGACCGACATTCCTGCTATCGCTGTTATCAAGGTGGTCTTAAATAATTTGGTTGGACTTTTTAACAAAGAACTGACAGAACTAGTTAGTTGACCAAGTTTTGATTGCTCGGAGGGATTTGAACTTTTTTCCCGGCTTTTGAATTTCTCCAGCAAGGACAGAAATCCACATAAATACATAGGGCCGGTTGCTGTTGATGCTCCGAGGGCAAGCATTAATTTGTATAATTTCTCACCTTCTTCGGCTGTTCCAACAAATACTGCCAGATTTATGGTTGCTCCAATATAGAATGACAGAAATAGGGGAACTTCCCAGCCAAGGTCTTTAACTACTTCGGTAAAACTCTTACAGGTTAGTTCTCCCTTACGTTGCGTTTCTATTTTTTCGATCATCCCCAGAACTTCTTCTGACAGATTCATGAAATATTTTTCATGGTCAGAGATTTCTTGCTTTGGATCTTTGAGTTCAGATATGGTTGCTTTCATTTTATCAGATAAATTTTGAAGATCCTGCTGACTTACTGAATTTACAAACTGAGTAATATCTTTCGGTGTTTCATCATGCCGGATGCTTTTTTTGCTGTCGACCAATTCCTCAGGATTTTTAGATTTCAGTAATAATGGATCTGTATCTAGTGGCCTGGTTTCTGGATTGCTAGTGTTGGCTGTTTCTATTTCTATTGATACACTCGAAAGCCGTTCGCTTTCTATTGATACACTCGAATGTTGTTCGCTGGCAGCTGGGGTTGTTGTACGGTGTGATTCGCCAGCTAATTCTATTGTTTTCTCTTGTTCTGTTATTGTATGTTCCTGTCTTATATTTTTTTGCTCTAGATGTTCAATGCGTTCAAGTATTCTTTTTATTATTTCGGCAAACTCCTGGGGGGACTTTTTGATACCAGTGGAAGGGGCTGTTCTTGCCAACGAAGGGTCCAAACTTTCAGAAGCGATAGCGCTTTGAATTTCATCCCGGTTTATAAGAGAACCTAACGGTTGACTGGTGTGGGGCGGAGGTTCAGATGGTGTGGTGGTATCTTGTAGTGATGGATCAGATCTTTGAAGATCAGAGGGCTGGGTATTGTTATCCACACTGATCGTTCTTCTTGGCCCTGATGGAAATCTGCTTTCTACCGTTTGCGGTGGGCGATTTCTATCAACGCCCTCACCTGGTTGTGTTTTCTGTTGCCATAAATCCCCTGTTGAGCTTGTTAGTGGACTGTGCATAACGATACATCCTCGTTTTCATATTAAGTGTTGTTGGTAAAGTAACCAAAAATAATAAACGCCACCTGTAAAATCCAATTGTTGACTCTATTTGTTTTGTTTTATTAGATATCTTAATTCTTATAAATTAATCAATAGGGTGGTGTAAAATGTGAAGCCTTGCATGCCTGAAACTATCCTGGCATGGTCTGGCATTGTTTGGGAGTGTTTTCTTTTTGCATGCAGATGGAAACGGAAACCATGAAAAAACATAATGACTCCTGAATGGAATTGGTGGTTTTTCTGGCTGTCGGATTCTCATATCGTTTATTCATCCTCATTTATTATTGTTTTACAAGGTTGTGGTTAATATTCTTCGGTTATTTGATTGTATAAAATAGTACTTATTCTGTTATCGGTGATAATATGTTTTTTTCATTTAAATAAAGGGTTATATCTCTTCTGTAAATAATCCACCATATTTAATTGCTGGTTATACCGGGTTATTCAAAATAATAATGTTATATATAGGAAATATAAGACACTTGTCGGCGTTTTCTGAACACTTGTTAATTTACTGAACAGAAAAAATCTATACCCTTGAGTTTTCTCAGCATGATCCATCAAAATGATAATCCCTTTCTCATTACTGCAGTTGAGTCTCTGTCACGACCATCCAGATGGTAATTGCTCTCATTTGGTAAACGACATTCGTAAAACGCATGCAGCTTGAAAATATCAGATATTGATTCAGGTCATTTGATTGATGGGTATGTCCGGCTCTGGCACGACCATCTTCTAATTCTGGCCTGAATCCTGCCTTTTTCTCTACATACGTCACTGTCTGTTTACAAAGAAGGCAGATAAAAGCGGAAAAACGAAACCCTTTGCGGATTTACATACAAAAGCATTAAGGGTGGCAGCCGCTGTCTTTTTGATGAGGAGTTTCGATAATGGGTGACATCATGCGTCCTGTCCCGTTGAGGGAAATGCTGGAGCGAATCCATGGAGAGTACAAAAGCAGCCAGTCCCTTTTTGGTATCCGGACAGACCTGCTCTTCAGGAAGAAGAATGACCAGAGTATTCGGGTCTGTTCAGAAACCGCATCTACTGCCGTTGGTCCTGCGGCCGGCCCTCATACTCAGCTGGCCCAGAATATCATTGCCTCCTGGGCTGCAGGTGGTCGTTTTATCGAGCTGAAAACTGTCCAGATTATGGACACGCTGGAGCTCGAAAAGCCCTGTATCGATCCAGAAGATGAGTGTTACAACACCGAGTGGTCTACCGAATTTACCCTGCCAAAAGCCTATGATGAGTACCTGAAAGCCTGGGTGATTCTCCATGTGCTGGAAGAGATGTTTGATCCGGCAATGATCAGCCGTGATAAAACCTTCATCTTCAATATGAGTGTTGGCTATGACCTCAAGGGTATCAAGACCGTACCCATGCAGACCTTTATTGATAATATGATGGACAGCAGTGGTCATGAGACGTTTGAGCAGTATCAGCAGATTGCCCGGGAATGGCTGAAGCGTGATGACGTTCAGGAAACCTTCCAGTGCAAAGACCGAATAAATTCACTGCTGGCAGCGGTCGATGGTATCTCCGGCAGGATCGCCCGCTCCGTTACCCTCTCAACCATGCATGGTTGCCCTCCCCATGAAATTGAAGCGATCTGTCACTACATGATGACAGAGAAGCACATTGATACTTATGTAAAGCTCAACCCAACACTGCTCGGCTTCCAATATGTGCGTCAGGTGCTGGACAACAGGGGTTTTGGCTACATAGGTCTGAAAGAAGAATCGTTCAGCCATGACCTGCAAATGGCGGATGCACTGCCCATGCTCCACCGGCTCCGTGAGACCGGTGCCGATCTGGGGCTGAGCTTTGGTGTAAAACTCTCAAATACGCTGGGCTGTATAAACAACCGTGGCCGTTTGCCTGGCGACGAGATGTACATGTCTGGTCGTTCACTTTACCCGCTGACTATTAATCTTGCTGCTGTTATTGCCCGTGAGTTTAATGGTGAAATTCCAATGTCGTATTCCGGTGGAGCCTGGAAAGGCAATGTTGCCGATATTTTCAATGTCGGTATTCGCCCTATCACCATGGCCACCGAGATGTTAAAACCCGGTGGTTATATGCGCCTGCGTGACTGCGCCCTGGCACTGGAAGGAAGCGATAGCTGGGCACGGGAAACTGTTGATGTAGCCGCACTGGAAGTACTGGCTGCCAAAGCATTAACTACTGATGAATACACAGAAAAGAACTGGCATGAAACACCAAAACGCCAGCAGGCTACTTCTCCTCTGACTGACTGCACCATTGCACCCTGTAAACAGGCATGCCCCATTGGTCAGGATGCGCCGGAGTATATTCAGCTGGTAGCCAAAGGGGAATATCAACAGGCACTCAGTCTGATCTACGACAAAAACCCACTACCAGGCATCACGGGTCATATCTGTGACCATCAGTGCATGTTCAGCTGTTCCCGCAAGGACTATGAAGGTGCTGTTCGTATCCGCGATATGAAGCGGATCGCCATGGAAAAAGGCTGGGATGATTACCAGTCTGCCTGGCACAAGCCAGCACAGGGGCAAACTGCCCGTTGTGCCGTGATTGGTGCAGGCCCTGCTGGTTTGTCTGCTGCTTATTTTATGGCTCGTGCCGGATTTCCAGTGGTGGTGTTTGAAAAAGAGAAAGATGCTGGCGGCATCATTCGCAATGTATTGCCGAACTTCCGTATTCCTGCAGAAGTGATTCAACAGGATATCGACTTTGTTAAGGCCCATGGGGTGCAGTTCGAGTTTGGTTGCGATCCGAAGCTGGATGTAATGGATCTGAAACACAGCGATTTTGATTACGTCTTCCTGGGCATTGGTGCGGAGAAAGGTAACCGGATGCCACTGGAAGGTGATCGCAGTCGTTTATTGGCATCCCTGCAGTTTTTGCGTCAGTTCAATGAAGCTCCGGAAACCATCAATCTTGGCAAAAGAGTGATGGTTGTCGGTGGTGGTAATACCGCCATGGACAGTGCCCGTGCTGCCCTGAAGGTGCCTGGTGTTGAAGAGGTTCGGGTGTTCTACCGCCGTACCGAAGACGAAATGCCTGCAGACCGTGAAGAATATGGCAATGCAGTCAAGGATGGTGCTCGCTTCCGGTTCCTGACTAATCCGGAAAGTATGACCGAAGACGGTATGCTTACTTGCCGGATTATGAAACTGGGTGAGCCTGATGCCAGTGGTCGTCGTCGCCCTGTGGCTACCGATGAAACCTGTACTCTGCCAGTGGATACCATTATCACTGCCATTGGTGAGCAGGCAGATTCTGAGTTGTTGAACAAGATGGGTATCCCCCTGGGTACCGATGGTTGGGCTGCAGTTGATCGTCAGACCCGGGAGACCGGTGTCAGTAATGTCTTCCTGATCGGCGATGCTCATACAGGGCCATCCACTGTCGTACGTTGCATTGATGAAGCCAGAAGAGCTACGGATACAGTGCTCGCTCGCCATCAGGCACTGGTTCACACAGCTCTTGATAATAAGAGAGTAGAAATTCCAGCAGCAGACGAAAAGCTTATTCGTGCCCGCCGTGGTCTGATCCCAATGAGTTCAGTGCCAGCGGATGAAGTTGAAGCCTTTGCCCGCCAGGAAGGTGAGCGTTGTCTGGAATGTAACCACATTTGCAACAAGTGTGTGGATGTCTGCCCTAACCGGGCCAATGTGGCTATCGAAATCCCCGGTTTCAAGGAGAAGTATCAGATTCTCCACCTGGATGCTTACTGCAATGAATGCGGTAACTGTGCGCAATTCTGTAACTGGGAAAGCAAACCTTATAAGGAGAAGTTCACCGTCTTCAGTCTGATGAAGGACTTTGAAAACAGCACAAACAGCGGTTTCCTGGTTCAAGATGATGGGGTCTGGCTGCGCAGTGGTGACAAGATCAACAAGATGACTATCAATGTGATGGGTGAGTTGAGTGAAGTACCCCGTGGACAGGATGATCTGTGCAGGATTATCAGCCATGTCTACCTGAATCAGGCTTATTTGCTGGGTAA
>NZ_JAVRMB020000107.1:0-9066 GCF_031844845.1 Endozoicomonas sp. | reverse complement strand
GAGACTTCCCTGGGCACTAGATGCCCCTGAAGAGCCGTCAAAGACTATGACGTTGATAGGTTGGGTGTGTAAGCGCTGTGAGGCGTTGAGCTAACCAATACTAATGACTCGTGCGGCTTGACCATATAACGCCAAAGCGATTTGAAAGACAGCTGGAAGCTTGAAGCTATAAGCTTGAAGTGAAGAGCAAAAGCCATACGCAGTAGAGTGTTTAGCAAGAACAGCTTAAATAACCGGATTCCAGATAGGAGACGAAAGTCTTTTATCAACAGTTTCGCCTGGCGACCATAGAGCGTTAGCCCCACCTGATCCCATCCCGAACTCAGTAGTGAAATGACGTATCGCCGATGGTAGTGTGGGGTTTCCCCATGTGAGAGTAGGTCATCGCCAGGCACCAAATTCTATAAATTTTTGAACGTTTGAGTTCAGAAATACCAGTTTGGTCTGAAGACCATAGAGCATTAGAACCACCTGATCCCATCCCGAACTCAGCAGTGAAATGATGCATCGCCGATGGTAGTGTGGGGTTTCCCCATGTGAGAGTAGGTCATCTTCAGGCAAAAAATACGAAAACCCCGATAGTTTACTATCGGGGTTTTTTAGTTTTGGGATTCCCCAATCCTTTCGTTCCCAGGCTCTGACGTTGTTGTAAAAAGTAACCTGAACGATCTCACATAGGTTGGGTCGAGCGAATGCGAGCCCCAACAAACTATCTGCAATGCAATCATCGGTAAAATTGTGGGGCTCACTCCGTTTGACCCAACAACCACGCAACCATCAAAGCCTGGTACTGCTCTCGAGTCCTCGGGTCCCCCTGAACGGGGAACCGACCTACAGATGACCTTTGCGTCAACCTCCTTCACGGAGATCACGACTCAGCTTCGAGTCTGGCATTTGTAAGGTTTTGCAGCCACCCCAGAGGATGGGAATGAGGCAGGTAGACGTTTTGCAAAAACCTCCGAATGAGGGAGCGAGGAAATACCTGATGAGCATGGCCGGAATATTTCCATTTACTCTGAAATCTGCAATACCGTATTGAACGTTTCTTCAAGCGTGAAGCAATTCTGGTCAATCAGTATTAATTAAAAAACTAATAACGATTCTTTTAAAAAGATGAGCAGAAAACTCCACAAGTAATAATTAATTAGCATGTAATGCTCTTTTATTTAATAAAAAATCTGGCAGTAAAGAATTATTTTTTATTGAGATTGAAAAATTAAGCAGCTTTATGACTTGGCGCAGGGCAGCCCGTAATAACATTGGGCAAGATTATTCACCAATAAAGGTGTGTTCTGGCTCTGGCAATGAAAAACTGCATTTTATGCTAAATAACTCAACTGCCTCATATAGCCAATCATAAAAAAACGACAAAAGCAGCATGCTTCTCATGGGTTGCAACGTTGCAGTTATTTGTGAGCGCATCGGCCTGTTTTTTTTGCTTATGTACGGTATGTTTAAATGACTCCGCTAAAAAAGATTGTCCCCATAGCAATCATCTTTCTGGGGCTGTTCTGCTTTCCAGAACTGGTATTCCCCGAGGGAGTGTTCTCGGTCCTGCAACAGCGGGTAATGGCCATTTTTATTCTGGCTACCTTGTTGTGGGTCAGTGATGCAGTACCAGCCTTTGCCACATCTCTTCTTATCATCATGTTGCTGGTACTGACCACATCGAACAGTGCACCCTTTCTTCTCAGGGATGGTCTGGGTGAGAACATGCTGCCCTATACGTCAATATTTAATAGTTTGGCGTCGCCTATAATCGTGCTCTTTCTGGGAGGGTTTTTTATTGCGCTGGCCTGTGCCAAGTACAAGGTAGATATCAACCTGGCCCGGGTATTGTTAAAGCCTTTTGGCCAGAAATACGAGATTGTGATGCTTGGGGTGATGATCATTACCGCCATCTTCTCAATGTTCATGAGTAATACGGCGACCAGTGTCATGATGTTAACCATTATGACGCCTCTGGTTGCCAGAATGGATAGCCAGGATCCAGGGTGTCGTGCAATGGTAATGAGTATTCCAATTGCAGCGAACCTTGGTGGCATGGGAACACCGATTGGTACACCCCCGAATGCCATCGCCTTTCGTTATTTTGTCGGTGAACACGCGCTTTCTTTTGGTGGCTGGATGCTGTTCGCCGTGCCCATCACTGTGGTTATGATTGCTTTCAGTTGGTGGTTATTACAAAAGATGTATCCATCCAGAGGTGGAGATCTGGATGTTCAGATTGACGGTCGTTTTGAGAAAGGGCTAAAGCCTTCTATTGTTTATATCACCATGGCACTGACCATCCTGCTGTGGATATTCTCCAGTGTTCATGGCATTAACGCTTATGCGGTTGCTATTATTCCCGTCGCCGTGTTCAGCCTCTGCGGCATTGTGGATAAACAGGATCTGAAACACATTAGCTGGGATGTTCTGTGGTTACTGGCTGGCGGTATCGCCATTGGTACAGCACTGGCTTCATCCGGGCTCGCCGAGTTGATTGTCGGTATGGTGCCGTTTGAGGAGTTTGGTGGTGCCACCGTTATTATGGGTATCAGTGTGTTGTGTATGGTCATGGCGACGTTTATGTCTCATACCGCTACCGCTAACCTGCTGATGCCGATTGCCATCTCCATGTCCACTTCTGTTGCCAGTATTGAAGAGATGGGTGGGCTGGTTGTTATAGGTACTGCGGTTGCCCTGGCTTCTTCATTAGGGATGGGTCTGCCAATCAGTACTCCACCTAATGCGCTTGCTCATGCGACAGGTTTGGTTGATACCAAAGACTTTATCAGGACAGCTAAGATATTGAGCCCTGTGGGTGTTTTATTGATCTTTGCTGTGCTGATGTTGATGACTTCGCTGGATTTCTTCTAGTTCGCTCGGATTGTTTTCTTCAATTCACGACGGAAATCTCTATTTAGAGATTTCTGTCGTCTTTTCAAGACTTAAAAATAACCGGTCACTCCTAACAGAGTAATCATTGCGAAAATCAGCAACACACCAATGGTGCTGATGAACTTACCGGTCTTAATGAAATCTTTGCTGGTAACCATGCCGGTGGCATGGGCCAAAGCATTGGGCGGTGTGCTGATGGGCAGCGACATGCCCATGGAAGCAGACAGGGCGACACAGATGACCATGATGCTGATGCCACCGTAGCTCTCCAGTCCACTGAGAACGGTGGCGACAGAAACGGCAATAGGCATCAGCAGGTTGGCCGTAGCGGTATTTGACATAAACGTCGCCATAACCATCGACACAACGGCCATAAGGAAGAGCACAACAAAGGTTCCCATAGTATCAAAGGGAATGGCCTGAACAATGGCGCGGGCAAGGCCGCTTTTTTCAAGGGCATAGCCCAGGGCAATACCACCGGCAATCAGCCAGAGTACATCCCAGTTGATTTTTTTAATGTCGTTGGTATCGATGATGCCAGACAGGGAGAAAACAATGACGGGTAATAAGGCGACAGTGTAAGAGTTTACGCCGTGAAGGCTGGATGTTGTCCACAAAAGCACAGTGGCTGCTGTGGTTGCATAAACGAGATAAGCTTTCGGGGACCTTTCAAAAGTGCAGTCAATTTTAACGGCCAGTTCCCTGATGTTCCCGGGGTAAAGTTTCCGCAACAGAACCCAGGCAATCATAATCAATGTCAGTGCCGTGGGAACAGCAAACAACATCCACTCACCAAAGGTGATGGCATGCTCACCGATTAGATAACGAAAGGCAATGGCATTTGGAGGAGTGCCTATGGGGGTTCCAATACCGCCAATGTTCGCAGCGACAGGCACCGCCATAATCATACCTTTGACGCCATTATCTTTAGTATCAACGTCGGCCAGCAGTGGTGTGAGTAGAGTGAGCATCATGGCCGTTGTGGCGGTGTTGCTCATAAACATGGAGAAAAAAGCGGTAATACCCATAAGCCCGAGCATCACTTTTTTGTAGTCACTGCCAATGGGCTTTAACAGAACCCGGGCCAGGTTGATATCCAGCTTGTACTTTGTCGCGGCAATGGCAATAAAGAACCCGCCAAGAAAGAGTACAATTACCGGTGCAGCCAGGCTGCTGAGAATCTCCTTGTAATTGAGCATATCCTCCGGGTTTAACGCTTCTCTCAGGAAATACGGGCTGGTATTGGAAACGGTAATGGAGAGTAATCCCAGAATGAGCAATGAGGTAGCGTAGGCAGGAACAGCCTCAGAAACCCATAGCAGGGTGGCCATCAGGAAAATAGCCAGCACCCGTTGCTGTTCAATGGTGATATTGGCAATGGGGATAAACTCAGCAGGGAGAAAAAAAAGGCAAAGGAAAGAGGCTGTAATAAGCGACAGCTTGATGATGTTTGACATAGGCGTCATTGAATCCCGAGTCAGTTTAAAATTATTAGTGGTGCTGATGATGCATTAATGGCGCATCGAACATACTGAAGCAGGTCAATGAAAAATGATTTTCAAAATATGAAGCTGGATTCAGGCAATAAGTGCAACAGGCTTACTCTTGCTGGAATGGAGTGGTCAAAGATTGGGTTTAGGCGGGGTAATGGGTTGTCTTTTCTGCCATTCCTGCTCCCACTGAGAGAGGGTTTCTGCTGGCATGGGTTTGGCAACAAAATAACCCTGTGCCAGGTCGCAGTTAAGTTCGAGAAGTAACTGCCAGTCCTCGACCGTTTCAACACCCTCGGCAACGGTTTGCATATTCAGGTTATGGGCAAGGTTGATATTGGCTTCGACGATGGCTTTGTGGGTTTTGTCGTGGCAGGCATTGGAAACAAAAGAGCGATCAATTTTCAGCTCACTGAACGGGATCCGGTTCAACTGCTGCATACTGGAGTAACCGGTACCGAAGTCGTCAATAGAGAGTGAGAATCCATGCAATTTCAACCGTGCCAGTGTTTCCAGAGACAGTGCAGCATTTTGAATCAGGCTGCTTTCAGTAATTTCCAGGGTGAACAGCTCCGGTGGAATGTTCAGGTCTCGCGTCTTCTGAATGAGGATGTCGGGCAGGTCAGTGTTGCTCAGTATGGCTGCTGACAGATTGATGCCCACGGCTAAATTCCGTCCTTCTACCCGCCAGAGGCGAGCCTGCTCAAGCGCCAGATCAATCATTTTCATGGTCATTGGGGCAATCAGGCCGGAACTTTCCATCATGGGGATGAAATGTACAGGTTCAACCACGCCAATCTCCGGGTGGTGCCAGCGAGCCAGTGCTTCGACAGAGACCATTTGGCCACTTTTCAGTAACACTTTGGGCTGATAATAGAGAACAAACTGATCCTCTTTAATGGCTTTTTCCAATTCTTTTTCATCAAACAGTAACTCTTTGGGAACTGCAGGCTGGGTGGTGTTAGCTGCCTGTTCAACAAAATAGAGCTCAAGTAACTCCCTGAGGCGGTTGCGAGACATCGGTTTGGATATATGGCCAAGTACCACGAGGCCGTGTTCCATTGCCATATCTTCGACAGTACGGATCAGGGCCACATCCATGGCACTGAGCACAATTACCCCCTGGGCAAGCTTTTGCTCAGCGAGATGACGGATAAACTGGATACCATCCATGCCGGGCATATCCAGGTCACAGATGACGATATCAACAGCCCCGCTTTCCTTTAAAAGCTCTAGTGCGTGTTCACTGCTTTCAGATGTCATTAGCTTTCTGACATTAAGGCCAGACACCGTTTGCTCGGCCACCATAAGCTGGAAGGGGTGATCTTCGAGAATGAGTATGCTGAGAGAATTGATTCTGCTATCCATGTCCAAACCGGCTTAAAGTGATTCTTATCTTGTAAAGTATGGCGTACTGGACAGATTCAGGATGGAATTTTTTGAGAAAATGGACAAGAGGCGAGGAGACAGTTACCAGAAGGGAGCCTCTTCTGGTAACTGTTTGAAAGGTATCAGGTTCCAGACTTGATTCTGGACCACTCCCGGGTGATGTAGCGCTTCAGCTTTCTGGGCAGTTCTTTGAAAACAAACAGGTTCTCCATGGTTTTCTGATCTGGGAAAATACCCGGGTCATTCGCCAGCTCAGGATCTACAAACGGCAGTGAAGCGGGTACCGGGTTCGGATAAGTAACATAATTGGTTATATCCGCCATCACCTTTGGCTCCATCAGATAGTTCAGCATCTTATGTGCCGCATCTTTATGTTTGGAATCTTTCGGGATGGCGAGCATATCAAACCACATGGCCGCACCTTCTTTTGGTACTGAATAGTGAATATCTATACCATTACCGGCTTCCCTGGCGCGATCACGGGCAATCATGGCATCACCAGACCAGAGCAGGGCGACACAGATATCGCCGTTTGCCAGATCAGACAGTGAACGAGAGGAGTGATAGTAACTGATGTAGGGTGCGACAGACTTCATTTGCTCAACGGCTTTTTTATAGTCGTCCATCTTCAGGCTATCACCGGGAATACCCAGGTAGCCCATAACTGAAGGAAGAACCTCGCTGGGTGCATCCAGAAAAGCAACGCCACACTTCTGCAGTTTCTTCATGTTTTCAGGTTCGAGAATCAGCGCCCAGCTATCCACAGGTGCGTCTTTTCCTAACACCTTTTCAACGGCGGCTTTGTTGTAACCAATGCCGGTCGTTCCCCAGAGATAAGGGATACCGAAGGTATTGTCTTTATCAAAGTTATCCGAGATCGCCTTCATAATGGCGGGGTCCAGGTTTTTCAGGTTAGGCAGTTTAGACTTATCCAGCGCCTCGTAGACACCCGCCCGAATCTGGGTTTTATAAAAATCATGGGAAGGAGAGACCAGGTCAAAACCACTCCGTCCGGAGAGCAGTTTACCTTCAAGGACTTCGTTGCTGTCGTAAACATCATAAACGACATCAATGCCTGTCTGTTTAGAGAAGTTCTCGACCGTGTCCTCAGCGATATAGTCACTCCAGTTATAGAAATAGAGCTTCTCATCCTTGTTATCTGAGGCCTGAACCTGGGCAGCACAGAATAGTGCGGCAACGATGAACAACTTTTTCATAAGCGTGCAGTGAACCTTTGACAGGGGAATAAATTGGAGCGGAATTATATAGCAGGAGTAGTTTTCTACAAGCGTTCCACAAGCCTTACGGGCAGAATCTCAGGCAGAGCGGTCAATTCCTGCGATACTGAGAAGGCTTGTTATCGGTTTGAGAGTACGTTGATGCATGCCTTTCGTTCAATCCTTCTTGTAGTGACCCGGCAACACACCTCTGATATGGAGCTCCAGCAGGCCTTTCGTCTGGCATTGGATAATCGGGCGACATTGCTGATTGCCCTGTTTGACCAGAGCCTGGAAACCCTGCATCACCTGCAGTTCATCCCGCTGGAAAAAAGGCTGGAAGACCACCTTCGACAGCAGCTGGCAGAAGAGCTGGAGCAACTGAAGGCGCTGGCCTGGGAACAGGGAATTGAAGTGGAGACTCTGATCGTTCCCGGCCGCCCCAGGCTGGCTATTCATAAAGTGATTAAGGAATATCATATTGATCTGGTGGTCAAGCTGGCTGATGCCAGTGGTGCCCTGGCCCGGAAGCAGTTAACCGGAAATGACCTTGCCCTGCTCAGAAAATGCCCCGTACCCATTCTGATGATGGCAGACCGGGAGCAGCTGCCAGACTTCAATGGCAAGGTTATGGTCGCCATGGATGCGGGTAACCCTGACTCCGGTGCCCACGACCTGAATCGTACATTATTACAATATGGTGTTTACCTGGCCAGTCAGGAGAATGCAGCGTTGCACCTGGTCAGCGTCTGGAATGTGCCGCTGGGCCGACGTTCCCTGAAAACATTATCCGATGAAGAGCTTTATGAGTTACAGGAAATCACCCAGAGGCGCTACCACAACAAACTTCAGGAAATCATGCAGGAAGTTGGCGTTAAGGAAAGTGATGATAAACCACCGGTTACTGTTCATTTGCTACAGGGAAATCCTGCAGCCGGGATTCAACAGCTGGCCAATGAGCTGAATGTGGATGTGATTGTGATGGGAACGTTAGGAAGACATAAGGAAGGTATTCTGGTGGGCAATACTGCTGAGAACATTATGAACAGCATTTACTGCTCAATATTGGCAGTAAAACCTGAGGGATTTATCAGCCCGCTGGCAACAGAAGCTGCCAGCCGCTGATGATTTCAAGAGATCAGGGCTTCAGGCCGCTCATGTACTCAATGGTGGTGCTGATCTCTTCATCGGTACAATCCATACAAGTACCTTTGGCCGGCATACTGCGGATACCGCTGATGGCATTGGACAAAAGGCTGCTGAAGCCGCCAGCTTTTTTCTCGGCAGCCTGCCATGCAACACTATCGTCTTTTTTGGGAGCGTCTAACAAGCCGATGGCGTGACAGACGGTACAGAACTGGCCATAAATGGCATCACCACTTCTCGGGCCACTGCTGGTGCTTACTGCTGCAATGCCGGCAGCACTGGCACATTCCTCACCAGTCACGCAGATGGAGCCTATAGGAGCAATACGCTCGCTTATCTCACCACGAGTAGTTGAATCCAAGTCTGTAGCTGGTATGGCAAAGACCAGCGACGTGAATAGTCCCCCGACTAACAGAATCAAAGCACGCATATGAGTTCCCCGTGACACTCGCTTGTCCTCTTCTAAGGCGATCAATGGCTATCTTTTATTAAGGCGTTGCATGAGTTGAAACTGCATGAGCTAAAACAGCACCGTACCCGTTTATAAGCTTTCGCCAGTGTAGCCGAATTATTTTAAGCTCTGGGATTATAGATCAATCGGGCATTCTAAAACAGTGGTTTATACGGTTCGGGCTTCGGTAATTCTTTGTGTTTTGTCGGTGGTCGGTACCGGTTTTAGCTATTTCTTTTATCAGCACTTCCCCCGCAGGAAAAGATAGAAACTCTTATGATGTGAGTAGGGTAAGTCAGTGTTTTGGAATTGGTGGGGCATAGAGGTAAAAAATTATGGACAGTCCAAAGGTGGATCAGTATATTGTCATCCGCTAGAGTCGCTGTCTGCTGCTCTTGAAGTGCACCCGTAGCTCAGCTGGATAGAGCGCTGCCCTCCGGAGGCAGAGGCCAGAGGTTCGAATCCTCTCGGGTGCGCCAATAAAATCAAT
>NZ_JAVRMB020000106.1:0-8574 GCF_031844845.1 Endozoicomonas sp. | reverse complement strand
GTCATCGGATGCGTGGAATTGGAGGTCATCGGATGCGTTGGGTTGGCAGCCATCCTCGCCTACACCGGATGCGTTGGATGCGTTGGATTGGCGGTCATCGGATGCGTTGGATCGGCGGTCATCGGATGCGTTGGATTGGCGATCGTCCGGGATGTCTAGCCCATTTACCATTCTTCCCTCCGGAGGGGCAGGGAAAACGGAGAGCGGTGCTTCTCTTTTCATTCCCCCACGGTGAGGCTCTGAGGGAAGCGGTAAATTTTCAAGACGATTTTGATGCCACGCTAAATTCTCTATCTGCTCTCCTAGTGTAACCCAGTGAGCAGCCAGGGCTTGATCACCAGTATCCTTTAAGAAAAGTTTTTCAGGATGGTGCTGTTGTGGTTTTCGCTCATCTATTTTTGGCTGATTCTCCCCTGGAACCCGATCATATTTTATAGCACCCATGTGCCGGTCAGGATCACGATTTGCTCTTGTCGTGAATCGGTTGTATTGAACCCCATCCTGAGAGGCTTGGCGTTGGGAAGTATCACGTTGAGTAGCACTGGCGAGAGGATGTTGTTGAGCCTGAAGGCCGCTTCGTTCCATTTTAACTCTCCTGAGAGTCCTGAAAGAAATGAGTTTTTCCTTCAGATCACTAAAAGCAGCAAAAAGTTTCCTGACTTTACAAATTATCTATGTCAGATGTGATTTTTCCATCCGGATTGCAGGTAGTGTTACTAAGGTGTGGGATGTTCGAATTTTAGATTGATCTAATAAAGTATGGATGAACTGACTTTTTGCTATTTAAAACCGTGAAAATGAAATTCAAGAAAGGTTCACCCAAGAATAAATTGTCACTATGAAACCGGCTGATCACTGGTAGAATGTTTGCCACACGGTGCAGAGTATCAGATCCTGCTACTGTCTTTTGTGTCCTTTACTCATTGTCAGAAACCTGTTTCGGCAGCACACTTCCCAACCACAGTTGACGACAATGTAGTACTGGTACCCGAAGAAGGGCGTTTTCATTTTTATAAAACCGAACGACGTTGTTGGTCACGCTAGACCAGAACCGGGAAGGCAGGTATTGTTGATTACATGACTGACGAGAACAAACACTATATTCGCCAGCGCAATGCGGGCGCATTACCCTGGGAACTTGAGCCAGACACCCGGAAACAGGAAGATCATCCTGTCTTTGGCCAGATGGAGGCTCAGCCTGCAGTACGTGACGGTGCCCGGGTTCAATCTCTGCCAGAAGATTTTGCACCGTCCAGGGAGATTCTGGAGTTTCTTCAGGCTCACCAGGGTATACCGCTGGACTTTATCGCTACACAGTTGATCGATTTCAAGTTGTACTGGCACGAAACCGGTGAAGCGCGTAAAGCCTGGCAGAACAAGTTTAAATCCCACGTAATCTACCAGTGGAAGCGGAACCAAAGTGAAACAGGGCAAAGATCTCATCGATCAACAGCTGAAAAACTTACAGACCGGAGCTGGGCAGAAGGACTCCAGTTCGATGACGACGATCAGGCATGAGTCTGGTTCGACCGGTGCCGCAGCAGAACATAAACAGCCTCAGCGTGGGGCTGATTATTTTGATGCCATGAATGCGGTGTTTACGCTGTTGGAAGACGCTTACCCATTAAAATTTAAACGGGCATTTTCCACCGATGAAGATGTCGTCAGGGCGAAGCGGGTTTGGCTCAGTTCGCTGCGAGAATATACACCCCGTCGTATTCTTTATGCGGCAAAAAAAGCACTGGATACATCAAAGTTCTTCCCCGACCTCAGCGACCTCCGGGCATTGTGCAAACTGCGCTACGATGAAGTGGGGTTGAAGGAGCCATTACAGGCTTATTACGAAGCCTGTTACGCACCACAGCAGACCCGGGCGTTTCCGTGGTCGCACATTGCCGTCTATCTTGCTGCCCGTGCAACAGGCTGGATGATGCTGCGCAGTGAAGAGCAGCGCGTCGCTTTCCCGGTGTTTGAACGAAATTACGAAATCCTCTGCAATCGGGTATTGGAAGGCGAGGATCTGGAAACCAGTATTCTGAAAGGTCTGGAAGATAGTCGTCATAAAGAGGTCACCCGACAGGCCGAAGAAGCGGCTCAGTTACAACAGCGGCAGACTATGGTCAGGCAGGGTATCGACCCTGATAATGGCTCCTCCGCCCGGGATCGGTTAATGAAGGCGTTTGAGCAGGGGTGAGTATAACGCTTCCTCGTTGCCACGGGGGGGCGAGGTAAAACATCAATAAAAACCAGGAAAACCATCACTCTCCAAAAATCGGGTAATACCCATTACATTTTCTGATCCTGACCACGGCAATTGGCTCACAGGGTCTGATGGGTGGTTTGTCTCATAGTTTGAAAATGGCAATGGTATAATCTCCGAACCCTCCGCGGTGAACCCTTGAATTTCCTCTTCGTAACCCATATTGAACTCTCATTATTTTCCCGTTGACTGGAGTGAGTCCATGAATCCAAACCGAGCTGATATTGAAGTGGCTATCCGCAGTTATCAGGATCCGTACCTGAAAAACAACCTGCTGGATGCGGGCTGTCTGGAATCGCTGACTATCAGCGGCGGCAACGTCAAGGCTTCGCTGGTGCTGGGTTATCCTGCCAAAGGGTTGTGTGATGGTGTGGCCCAGATGCTGACCAGCAAAATTGAAGATGTAGACGGTGTGCAGTCTGTGGAAGTGGTGGTGAACTGGACCGTGGACGCCGCACCGGTACAGGGTGACCTGGAATCCATGGCGGGTGTGAAAAACATTATTGCCGTCGCTTCCGGTAAAGGTGGTGTGGGTAAATCCACCACAGCGGCAAACCTGGCGCTGGGTTTGGCTGCTGAAGGTGCCCGGGTTGGTATTCTGGATGCGGATATCTATGGCCCCAGTATGGGGCAGATGTTTGGCATTCCCGATGGTACCCGTCCGGATGTGAAAAACGACAAGTTCTTTATGCCCATAGAAGCCCATGGTATCCAGGTGATGTCCATGGCATTTCTGGTAACAGAAGATACGCCAGTGGTATGGCGTGGCCCAATGGTCAGCGGTGCCCTGATTCAACTGCTGACCCAGACTATGTGGAATGACCTTGATTACCTGGTGATCGACCTGCCACCGGGTACCGGCGATATTCAGTTAACTCTGGCCCAGAAGATTCCGGTTTCCGGCAGTATTGTGGTGACTACCCCTCAGGATCTGGCGTTGATTGATGCCAAAAAAGGGGTTGAGATGTTCCGCAAGGTGGGTGTGCCCGTTCTGGGTGTAGTGGAGAATATGGCGGTACATATTTGCTCCAGCTGTGGTCATACTGAGCATCTGTTTGGCGAAGGCGGCGGTAGCCGGATTGCGGAGCAGTACGATATTGATCTGTTGGGTTCTCTGCCGCTGTCCATGATGATTCGTGAACAGGCCGATAATGGTGCGCCTACGGTGGTGTCTGAGCCAGAATCCCAGATTGCCATGATCTACCGGGATATGGCCCGGCATGTGGCCGCCAAGCTCTGGTTGCGTCATCAGCAGGCTCCGGCGGTGCCAACACTGTCCATTGCTGATGATTAAAAACACTGGATTTTTTTGTGGACTTTTTCCAGAAACTGGCTCAACTGTGGTTTGGTGATTTTATCCATGCGGTAGAGAGCCAGCCAGTCAATATCCCTGCATTTGGTAACGGCTTTTAAACTCAGCTTCATCATTTTGCGGGGAGGGTTGCCAATCAGGGCCATCCGCCAGCGGGATGCGCCCTGGGTGGTGATGATCAGAATCTTCTTCAGGTTGGTTAGCCTGGGTTTTACCCCATCTGGACCAAAGTCTGCAACGATGGAAGGTAGCCAGACCCGGTCCAGCCAGCCTTTCAGGATAGCCGGAGGCCCCATCCACCAAGTGGGATAGACCATAATCAATGCTTCAGCCCATTGCAGCTGCTGCATGTATTTTTCCACGCTTTTTCTTGATTTCCTTGAGAGCGCTGTGTTGTCTCTGTCCATATAGGTTCTGCGCTCATCTGTACTCATTCTGGGCTCAAAGTCTTCTTCATAGAGATCCAGTGCCTGCAGCTCATAACCTTTTGCTTCTAATTCCTCACATACCAACTTGAAGATGCTGGTGTTGTAACTCTCGGGAACGGGATGGGCAAAGACAACCAGTGTTTTCATTCCGTATTTTTCTCATTATCGATGTTGGGCAAGGGTTTGATGATCGTGTTTATTTAGCACAGAAACCATGAATCCTGGTGGGTCGTCTATGCTCTCTTATTTTCTCACTCTAAAAAGACTAACGCGATGGATGATTTGTTCCAGTCACATTGGCGGATTTACCGTACCACGATTCATGAAGATTATATGGAGCATCGCAGTATTGCCCGATCGTTAAATGAGGCACTGAAATCAACATCCGGAGCACTCCGGGTACTGGATCTTGGTTGTGGTGATGCAGAAGTGATATTCCGGTTATTACCGAGTGTTCCGATCAGTCGGTATGTTGGGGTAGACAGCGCAGCCGGGGTTGTGAAAATCCTTTCTGATCGTTTTCAGAAAACCAGAGACAAACCGCCGGATGTTCAGCTTTATCATCAGGATATGTTGTCGTTCCTTCATCGGTGCGATGAGCAATTTGATATTATTCTTGCGGGTTATTGTGTGCACCATTTGCAGTCCGCTGAAAAAAGGGAAATGTTACAGCTGGCGCACTGTCGTCTTTGTGATCAGGGGACACTGTTCATCTATGATATATTCCGGGAGCCTGGTCAGACCAGGGAGCAATATCTGGATGATTATGTAGCCAATATGCGGTCGAACTGGCAAGTGCTATCCGGGCAGGATCTGGATTTAATAGAGGCTCATATTAAGGCGTGTGACTTTCCTGAAGAGCTTGATTCTTACCGGTTATGGTCTGAAGCATTGGGTTATGAACCGGCTATCCAGCAATGGGAGGGAGAATTGCATTACAATAAACTGCTTCGATTTAATCCGAAAGTCGGGGCTGTGGCGTGAAAAATTGGTGTTTATTTTATGCAGGCAATATCTGCTGGTGCTGATCATTCGTAACTATGGGTTAACACTGTATAGGCTCTTGATTTCCAAGATATTCAGGAAAATGAATTTTAGTTCATTACTGCTACAGCCCTTGGTACCGGGAATATTTTACGGTATCAGTAAAGTTACGATCATTCTTTGTTCCTTCAGATTATTGACTCAGGTCAAGATAGTGGTTTGCCGCAATAGGTCATACTGGCCCTGACAGCGTTATTTCCGGGAGGCAGGGATATGAGCAATGACAACCCTTTACTCACCATGACTGCAGAGCAGATCATGTGCCAAAAGGTGATTACCGTGCCTTCTGACTGGTCTGTGGATCGGCTGGCCCGATTTTTGACGGATAAGGCTATCTCCGGGGCTCCGGTTGTTAACACTGCCGGGCAGCTGATTGGTGTTGTTTCATTTTCTGATATTGTCCGTCAGGCGGGCAGCGGCCTGGTGGATATGGCCAGGCGGGATAATGATTTTTACAGCTCTCTCTACAGCACGATGGATGAGACTCTTTCGCCAGAAGATCAGCGTTCTTTCCATGATATTATCGATCAGTCAGTACTGGTGAATGACATCATGACGCCCATGGTTTTTGAGGTATCACTGGAGACACCGTTGATTCAGGTGGCTGAAGCCATGGTGAAAGGGCGCATTCATCGGGTGATGGTGACTAAAGATGGCTCTCTGAAGGGGGTTATCAGCGCCCTTGATCTGCTTAAAGTGATGACTCTTTAAAGTTTCGCCCTCGTTCCCACGCTGGAGAGAGTGTCGCAAAAGGGAGAATTAAGACCTAACCGTCATCCCCGCCTGCGAGTGTGTCGCAAAACCCTCCGAACTCGTTCCCTCGGCCCCCCGTGGGAACGCATGCCGAACCTGCCACAAATATCAGCATGAAACTCCCACAAACCCGGGCAATAAGAGGATTTTCCTCATACGGCCAGCTCGTATGCATTCCCACGCCGGCCCCCCTGGACCTAAAAGCGTGGGAACGAGGTTTTCGGAGGCTTTTGCGACAACCTCCTGCGCGGGGATGACGACAATGTATCGGTATGGGTTCTAACGCTTTCCTGCACTGGATCGTTGTCAGGTTACCTTTTGCGGCAGCCTCAGGAGCGTGGGGACGTGTAGATCATCATCAACAAATAAAAAAGGTACCGCAGAATCGGTACCTTTTTCGTAGAGTGCTAACCATTTGAAGCAGAGATGGTTAACGGAAGATTCTCATCTCAACACGACGGTTCATCATGCGGCTTTCTTCTTCATCGTTGCTGGCAACAGGATTGCTTTTACCCTTCCCCGAGGTAGCGATTCGGCTCTCTTCAATACCTTTTTGCATCAGATAATCTTTAACCGCCAGTACCCGGTGTTCAGAGAGATGCTGGTTTACCTGATCTGGACCAATGTTACAGGTATAGCCAGTGAGTTCGATCCGTTTGGACTTACCCATACGCTCTGCAACGGCATCCAGCATCATGCGGTCATTCACATCGAGACCGTGGGAGCCAAAGTCAAAGTGAACCGTTTTTGGTGTCTGATCAGCAATGGCACAGTCCAGGCCGGAAACCATAGCGCCCGCGACCATGGCCGCACCACCGGAAGCCAGACTGCTCAGGGCCGTGGGTATGCCAAGGGCAAGCCCGCCTTTAACAGCGCATTCGGGCCAGTTAGTGGTTGATTTGTAATCACCAGCAACCATCTCACTGCTGGTTTTCATGATGCCGCAGCCAGTCATCAGAAGGGCTGCAGTCAGAAGGGCGGTTATTTTGAGTTGCCTTATCATGGTACATCTCCATCCATGGTGTTTATTGATTAGCGATTCCCTTTTATGGGAATTTCTACTGAGTATAGTTACGGTGTTTTCCATTGCGGGAGTCGGTATGGAAAGATCTGTAGCAGATAAGTGCGAGACTGATTTTTGACAGGGTGTGAATTTTTCAGGGATGAACGGTAGCTTTTGGGGAGCTACCTGTAATCGTCCGCTGCCCGCTGCCCGCTGCCCGCTGCCCGCTGCCCGCTGCCCGAAAAAGCTGGATCCGCTTGTGCTTGTGCTTTTGCTTTTTCGGGCTACGGGCTACGGATAGCGGGTAGCGGTCTTAACCTGCGGTTACCGGCCGTTCTTTCAGGTCCTTCATCAACAGCCATATAACGACTGCCGCCAGGAAAATATTGGAAATCGGCATGGCCAGCCACACGCCAGTAGCACCAAATAACGGTGGCAGGGCTATTAGCAGTGGAATTTGGACGGCCATGTTGCCAACGGTAATAAAAGTCGCCGTTCTGGATTTGGCCAGAGATTGAAAATACGCGGCAGCCACCACAATAAACCCATCCAGAAACATGGTCATCAGGTGCAGTCTGAGCCCGAATACGGTTTCGCTTACTAACTGGGGATTGTCCCGGTTAAATACGCCGGCAATGGCTTCAGGAAACAGGTTAATAAAGAGGACGGTACCAATACCCAGCCCCAGGGCCGCGGTTACTCCCATGCGAATGGCTGCATGGATATTGCCGTTATTGTTAGCGCCTTTATTGAAGCTGACAATGGGCTGAATACCGTTAGCAATCCCTTCGGCCGTCATGTAGTAGACCGCCTGAATGTAACCGACGATAGTAAAGGCTGCCAGAGTGGTGACTGAGCCATAAATCAGAAACAGCTTGTTATGAATGGCCAGTACAAAGCTCATGTAGGCAAACATGGTGAGACTCGGGAGGCCTATGGCCAGAATATTCCAGCTGTCTTGCAACCGTAAACCCAGGTCCTTCAGTCCCAGCCGAAGTCGTGCTTTGGGACTGAAGAAATACAGCAGACTCCAGATCGCGGTCACTGACTGGGCAATGATGGTGGCTATGGCTGCTCCGGCAATCCCCTGTTGCCAGACAATGATGAACAGGTAATCCAATACAATATTCAGCACGGCACCGGTGGAAATAATCAGTGTGGCCAATAGGGGGCGTTCATCATTTCGCACCATCATGGGCAGGCCGGCTCCTGCCGTTGCCATGGTGGCTGCCAGACTGATGTAGAAGAGGTAATCACTGCTCATCTCATAGACAGAGCCCGTAGCGCCCATTAGCTGGAGTATCGGGTTACCCACATAAAATAAAATGGCAGTCTGTAAGAGGCCGGCCAGCAGCATTAATACAATGCCATTACCCAGTATGGCTTTTGTCCCGGGTAGATCACCCTGGCCCCGGGCAATGGAGCTACGGGCAGAGGAGCCCATGCCAATCATCATGCCAATGCCGATAATGATGCCGAAAAGAGGCCAGCTCAGGTTCATGGCTGCCAGGCCATCGGCGCCCACAACCTGGCCAATAAAGATGCCGTCGATGGTGGCATAAAGGCCATTGACCAGCATCCCCACAACGGCAGGTATGGTGTATCGCCAGAAAAGTCGGTTTACCGGCTGGTTTGCCAGGGATTCTTTATTGGCTGAAGGCTCTTTATTGGCTGAAGGCTCTTTATTGGCTGAAGGCTCTTTATTGGCTGAAGGCTCTTTATTGGCTGAAGGCTCTTTATTGGCTGAAGGCTCTTTATTGGCTGAAGGCTCTTT
>NZ_JAVRMB020000105.1:0-6043 GCF_031844845.1 Endozoicomonas sp. | reverse complement strand
AGCTTCTGCGCTCCGTTCAGTTCTTCCTTGCTGTAGGGAATTTCCATCCTCAGGATATGGGCACTGCGGAACAGTCGGTCCGTGTGTTCTTTCAGGCGAAAAATAGCAGGCCCTTTTGGCGTGTTATAGGCTCTGATTCCTTCAAAAACTCCCATGCCATAGTGTAATGTATGAGTTAGTACGTTCGTCTTTGCTTCACGCCAGGGAGTCAGTTCTCCATCAAACCAGATAACGCCATCACGGTCGGCGAAAGACATTGGGGTAACTCCACTTTTAATTTGTTATACGTGTTACTGCGTGCTGGAAAAGGGGTATTGGATCATAAATTGACTGTGATGCCAAAGGGATAATGGCCGCAGACAAGGCTGTCTAAAAATGTTTGACCGCCCTCCCACTGTCTGGAAATGAGCGGGAAAAAGCGCCTGACTGCCTGACGGAGGAGAATATCCATTGCTCACTGAACTAATGGAGTGATCGGTTGTCCTAGTACTTTAAGCGTTTATTTTTAACATGCAGAAGAGGTGGTTCAATGACGGCTGGAATGGCTTCGAATTCGGGTAATTTACACGGGTTACATGGGGTGCCTGTAAATCATGATAATTTCAGGTATTACGAGGATTGCGGGGGACATGGAATTTATTTCAACAAAGATATCAAGGAAGAGCATATTCAGGCGCTGTATTGTGTAAAATCTGATCCGGAAGATCCGCATATTGCAGAAGCATACGGATCAAAAAAAAATTGGGAGGCTAACTGTCCCCGAAAGGTAGCGACTGTAAATAGCAGTAGTGAGACTCTTATATTAAGGCAAAATGAGCAAGGCGAACGAATGGGTGTGACATGCTATTTATCGTCCTCATCTGAAGAAAAAATAAAATATACGGTTGATTATCCTGGCAGCAAGAAATACTCAGAGTTATTTGGATACTGCGGCTACCGTTGTGGTACCAGCGTGGCCTTGGCCGGGCTTGCGAGGCATAATGAAGATGCATGTATTAACAATCCGGATGTGATAGCGGCGAAAGAGAACAAGAACGAAGATATCGTCATGCTCAGGGCCGAAATAGAATTACTTAAAGCCAGGTTAACGAGAGTAAAGGCCGGTCTGGAGGCAGACTTAGCGTTGAAAGCAGGCTCGAAAGGTCACAACGACAACGCTGAGTTGCAACAACTGGTTCTGCAAAATCATGAGTTGAAAAGTCAGATACAGTTACTCGTGACAACGAATAATACGAGAGAGGAACAGCGTGTTATAGCTGATCAGAAGTTGCAAATGGACCTCAACGAAGATCGTGCAGAGAGAGCATCACAGAGCGCTGAGATATGTGGGCTAAAGGAGGATGTGAAAGATTTGATGACTGTTCAGAATACTCACAGGGATTCGATAAATAAACTACAGAACGGTTGCACTATTGCGCCACATCTGCGGGCAGGGAACAATCCACGAACACCAAGTTATAATGGTGTCCTGCAATGGGAAATAGATGGAGTACAACAGAAAAAAATAGATGCCGAACGTGAGAGGATAGTATCGCTCTACAGCGAGCCATTCTATACCTCCCAATGTGGTTACAAGATGTGTGCGAGAATATATCTCAATGGGGATGGTCAGGGCAAAGGCTCCCATGTTAGTTTGTTTTTTGTGGTCATGAAAGGCGATTATGATGAGCGGCAGGAGTGGCCTTTTGTTCGAAGAATTACTATGGAACTAGTGGATCAGCAGGCGGGTACACAAACTTTAGTCGACAGCTTCACACCAGACGCTAGATCAAGAAGCTTCAGTAAACCAACAAAAAATATGAATATTGCCAGTGGATGTCCTCAGTTTGTTAGGCAACAAATTTTACAGGATCCTACTTATGTAAAGAATGATAAAATGATTATAAAAATTATTGTAGATGAACCTGCGTACAAACCGTTCACTTTCCACTAATGATAAGCCATTCAAAATATACAATCGCCATCCCCCGCCCCGCGAAGGCGGGTTTTGCAAATGTAGCTTGAAGGCTGGCTTTCCCAGTCGGGTGGATTGTGTACAATCCATGTACACAATGCAGCTGTGTAACACTTTTAATTACACCCCGGGTGAACGGGCCTGCGTCGAGACCGCTTGTCTCCCTTTTGTGACCCTCCCAGAGGGTGGCAATACTGCAAAGCACTGTCTGCGCTTTGAATTATACATCGTTGACCATGCAGTTTTTCCAGATATCGATCACCTTCCGGCGTAAATCAAAAGCAATGTTCTCTGCTACCAGAGGCGCCTCATTTTGTAATGCTTTTTGATGAATACTGAGCCGGAACGTTTTGTAAGCTTCCCGAAGTTGATAGGCATCTTCGGGACTGAGCAGACCAACCGTTTCCAGTTCTTCAGATATTCGAACATTGTCAGTCCACTTCAGCAGAGATGGGTACTGGCATGAGTACCTGAGAACAGCAAACTGCATCAGGAACTCAATGTCGACAATACCACCATGGTCGTGTTTCAGGTGGAACAGATTTCCGGCTTTTGATGAAGATGATTTTCTGCCCAGGTGTTCCCGCATTTTCTGGCGCATGGCAACCACATCGTCACGCAACTTTTCAATGTCTCTGTGCTGAGCGAGAATCGCTGATCTCAAGTCGACGAACTTTCGGGCAAGTCCCTGATCACCAGTAATAACCCTGGCTCGTACCAGCGCCTGGTGCTCCCAGGTCCAGGCCTCGCCTTGCTGGTACTTCTCAAAGTGGGAAAAGGAATTCACCAGTAACCCTTTTGAGCCAGACGGGCGCAACCTCATATCCGTATCGTAAAGAATGCCGGAAGGGGTCTGTGTCGTCAGAATATGGATGATTCTCTGTCCAAGCCGGGTGTAGAACGTTGTGCTGTCAATGGCTCTGGGCCCATTGGTCTCTTTGTTGGTGCCACCGTTATGAATGAATACCAGGTCGAGGTCTGAGCCCGGGCCCAGCTCGATACCACCGAGTTTGCCATAACCCACGATGATGAATCCCGAGTCACACAGATTACCGTCGACATCCTGAGGCCTCCCGTGTTTTTCTATCAGGTTTCGCCATGCGATGGCCTGTACGGCCTCAAGAATGACCTCGGCGATCCAGGTCAGGTAGTCGCTCTCTTTCATCAGAGGAAGCGTGCCGGATACCTGGGCTGCCGTTACCCGCAGGACGTGGGCCATTTTAAAGTGACGCAGTACTTCCATCTGGTTTTCCAGATCATCTTCCGGAATATGGGCCAGCTGCTGTCGCAGTTCATTGGCCAGTGCTTCTTTTTTCGGCGGGTTGTAGAGATCACCAAGGTTGAGGAACTCATCCAGCAGGGCAGGGAATCGGGCAATTTTCCCGGCAATCCATGGGCTGGCAATGCACAACTTTCCGAGATGTTCTAAAGCCGCCGGATTCTCAATCAGCAAGACCAGGTAAGCGGTTCGGCGCAGAACCGCTTCGATCAGTGGCAGTATGCGTAGTAAAAAGGTATCAGGCTCTGAGGATTGGGCGGCAACTCTCAGGAGCAGAGGTATAAACTTATCCAGCCGATCGCGGCTCTGTCTTCGAACGCGGGTAATGGCTTTTCCATCTCTCAGGGAGGTCAGGCGTTTCCAGGAGGCGGTAATGTCCGTAAAGCCTTCCTGACCTATAAGCTGCTGCTCTTCCTCCTCACTTAACTGACCAAGCCAGAGGGCTTCCCACTGGTCACTATGGGACTCTTGTGGCTTTGGGCCTTCCGGGTCAGCAACCACGGCATCGAAATGGGTGGTTACCTGGCGGCGATGCTGGTTCAGGGTATTTAACAGTTCAGCCCAGTCCTGATGCCCCATACTAAACGCGACTCTTGCCTGTGTCTTTGGTCCTTTGGGCAGATCCTGAGTCTGCCGGTCAGCAATGGCCTGAATGGCATGTTCAAGATTGCGCAGATAGATATAGGCGTCTTCCAGCTCGCTGGCTTCTCCTGGCGAAAAATAATGGTTAGCTAACAGGGTGGAAAGAACACGCAGCAGGTTTCTTTCCTGAAGGCTGCGGTCACGTCCACCATGGATCAGCTGGAAAGACTGAATGATGAACTCAATCTCCCGAATGCCGCCGGGGCCCAGTTTGATATTGCTCTCCATTCCCTTGCGTTTTACTTCCCGCTGGATCAGGTGCTTCATCTCCCGCAATGCACTGATGGAGCCAAAATCAATATAGCGACGATAAACAAAGGGGCGCAGCTGGCTCAGGAGTTGCTGGCCAGAGCCAATGTCCCCGGCGACCACCCGGGCTTTCAGCATGGCGTAGCGTTCCCAGTCACGACCCTGATCCTGATAATACTGTTCCATGGCGGCAAAACTCATCACCAGGGCGCCACTGGAACCGTACGGTCTTAGTCGCATATCAACCCGGAAAACAAAACCATCGGCGCTCTGGCAGTCGAGAACCTTGATCAGACGTTGTCCGAGGCGGATAAAAAATTCCTGATTGGTCAGTACCTTTTTGCTACTCCGTGTTGCTCCCTGGCAGGGAAAAGTGAACATCAGGTCAATATCGGAAGAGAGGTTCAGGTCTCTGGCGCCCAGTTTTCCCATGCCAAGTACCACCATTTTCTGAGGTACCGGTTCTTCTTCGGGAATGTCGGTGCCATAGGGTGTGCCCATAGTCTGGCAGCTGTCCTGATACAGCCAGTTGAGAGCGCTATCGATACAGGCATCAGCAAGGGCGGACATATCGGCCGTGGTTTGCTGCATGCTGACCCGGCGATTCAGGTCAAGCCAGATAATACGGAGCATTTCACGGTTGCGATAAAGCCTGAGCGATTTAATCAATTCTTCTTCGCAGGTTATGGAATCAAGCGTTTTCTGAAGGCGTTCGACATGGGTTTGAGCATCGTCGGGCAGGCGGTCATGGTTTTCCAGAAGACTGGCCAGCCACTCTGGATGATGAATGCACTGCTGTGCAGCAAAATCGCTGCCAGCCCAGCAATGGATAAGTTCAGCTACGATTTTTCGGGGGGGATTATTGTCGTCAAATGATGGGTTGTTGTCGATAAATTGCTGCCAATGGGCACTGACAACACGCTGAACAATGTCTGGCGACCCGGAAGCCGTTAATTGTTGACTGAATTGCGCCTTGAGTGACTCCATAAACCCGCTCTCCCCTGATTGCTGGAGCCATTTTATGGTAATGATCTATGGGCTGCCAGTGGCTGAGAGAAGCTTATTTCGGTATCTCGTCGTACCGGGGGGCTTAAATGGAGTCCTATGTTCATCATGTGGAGCAGGGTGGTCCCTATGATGGTTGCTAAAATGCCGATTAACGGTGTTATTTAATACTTGTTCTGGTTTTGATCGTTTTGTGACAAATATTACATAAAAAATGCCTCTTTACCTTGTTCTCTGTTTTAGGTGGGTTCTGATTTTGAAACTGTAATCTATCTTGAGTTGATGACTCCATTTTGGATTGACAGTAGCTCTGATAATCTTTAATCAAGGCTTGGTCTTTAGTTAGGTTCTGATTTTGAAACTGTAATCTACCTTGAGGTGATAACTCCATTTTGGTTTGATAGTAGCTCTGATCATTTTCACTCCAGTATTTCACTTCAACTGGGTTCATAAGGCCAAGATATTGTTGTTCCGGTTCTATCCAACCGACACGTATACCATTTATTTTACTGGTCTTTTGGTGTTGGTGTTCTGATGATATGGGCCATGAATTATGATCTATTGGATTGGGTTGTGTTAATGAGAGCATTTGGTTTGTTACCTGTTTACATGAGTGTTTTTTTCAGACAGTACTGGTGAATGTTATGTTCCCCCCTCCCTCAAAAAAACAAACGAAACAGCCAGCGTGAAACTCCGGCACGCTCAGGCAGCGTGAGGTTGTCCCTCGTTCTCACCTTTTTGCGACACCCTCGCACTGGGTGATAGTGAGGAAAATAAGGTCACCTCCCCCGGGTTTTATATAATGCTTGCGCTATCTTATGTGTACACAATTATGATCAGACAGGTATTGAGACCATGGAGTTGTTTGGTATAAGAGATCTGCGGGAGCGGATGGGTGATCTCTCCCGTACTGC
>NZ_JAVRMB020000104.1:0-5475 GCF_031844845.1 Endozoicomonas sp. | reverse complement strand
TCGCGCAAAGGCGTAATGCTTTTTAGAGCTTGTCTCGTGTAACATCATTGTGCTGTTGAATTTCAGAATTATAACCCTGACCTTGGGGCTCCATAATGCCAGTAATATCAAGCTTTTTTGGAATTTATATCAGGATGTACCATGCTGATCATGCTCCGCCTCATATCCATGCAGCGTATCAGGGACATGAGGCACTTATTAGAAATCTCTACAGGTCCAGAGCATTCTGTTTTTTATAGTGGTGATACCAGCCTGCATAATGAGTTTTCCCGTATTGGTGAGGAACTCGGTCCCTTTGACCTGACGATAATTGAATCGGGCTCTTATAGTGATATGTGGGCAGACACGCACCTCGGACCGGAGCAAGCCGTTATCGTACATAAACTGGTCCGGGGGAACATTATGATGCCCGTTCATTGGGCAGGGTTTAATATGGCACCGCATGGCTGGACTGAACCCGTAGAACGAGTTCTGGCTGCGGCAAAACGCCTGGATGTTCCGGTGACCACTCCAATGCCCGGTCAATCGATAGAACTTGATAATGCACTGCAAACTCGGCGCTGGTGGCCAACCCTGAAATGGAGCACGGCCGCTCTGACGCCGGTTTGGTCCAGTGACAGTCAGAATGAGTTGAGGCTGTTTCCTGACCCGGCACTATTTTAGACGAACGTTGATACCTCGGAGCTTGCTCCGAGGTAGTTCATTTATAACGTGCTTTCACAGTTACTGGTTCACTCGCTGATGACTCTGATAGTACTGATGCTGGATTCCTGACACTTACGGTAAACATTAATCCAAATCTACTTATTTACCTGGCTGTCATATTTCCCCTAACATCGAAATATCTTTTGAAGACATCATCTCGTAGGGAGGAATATGCTGGCACAATGGCTACATCACAAAGAACAACTTCGTCACTATGTCCACAAAAATGTCGATGATTTAGAGGCCGTTGAAGACATACTGCAAGATGTTTATATCAAGGCGAGTACCCATCTTACTCAGCTCAAATTCCGGGATAACATCAAAAGCTGGCTGTACCGTATCACGCATAACACGATCATGGACTTCCATCGCAGCCGACAGTTTTACGAAGAGCTGCCCGATTACGTTGTGGCCGACGAGCTGGCTCCTGAGGAAGAAAACTTACAAAAAATGGCACAATGCCTAAGGCCTATGTTTGACTGTCTGCCTGAAAAATATCGAGTTCCTATGCTGTTGTCGGAGCTAGAGGGACTGACTCAACAGGAAATTGCTGACCAGCTGGGACTATCCCTTTCAGGCGCTAAGAGTCGAGTTCAGAGAGGCAGAGTTAAGTTTAAGGAGTTGCTGATGATCTGCTGTGATATCGAAGCAGGACGTGAAGGTATCATTGACTTTAAGCCCAAGGCACAGTGTCAGCATATGCTGAATTAGTGCGCGGAATTATTTACCATTAGCAACCGTCATTAAAAAAATAACTTTTTTTGCGTCTATTTTTCTCCAGTCCCGTCTTAATCACATCAAACGGATCAAAGCTGGAGAAAATCATGTTTAATACAGAGCCTGCCAACAAAGCGATCAGCAATAAGTTCATTAAGAGCGATAGCCAGATGCTAAACCAAATATATGGCACCGATGATGTCGTGCCATATTGGATTGCTGATATGGAGTTTCCTGTTGCCTCTCCGATCACACAGGCAATGCAAGATTTGGTTCATAGAGAAACTTATTCCTATGAGTTTGACTCTGAAACGGTATTTAAAGCGATCGCGAGCTGGAATAAAACAAGACATGGTTTAAATCTGAATCCTACCCACTTTGTACAGGTTCCGGGCGTGCTTAGTGCCATAGCCCTGTTGATCCGGGAGTTTTCAGAGGCTGGTGATAGCGTGCTTATACAAACCCCGGTCTATCACCAGTTCCGCAGATTGATTGAATCTGCAGGTAGAAAATCGGTCAACAACACATTAAAAATCGAAGATGAACACTATGTGATGGATTTTGTCGATTTTGAACATCAGCTAAAGCACGGCAACGTCAAGATTGTTTTGCTCTGTAACCCCCATAACCCTGTTGGCCGGGTCTGGAAAAAAGCAGAGTTGGAACAGCTGGTTGCCATCGCCAGGAAATATCAAACCTTGATTATTAGCGATGAAGTACATGGGGATATTGTTTTTGAAGGGGTGGCATTCACCAGTATTACTGAACTGGATTACGACAATAGTATTTCAATTATTGGTTCACCCGCTAAAAATTTCGGCTTAAACAGCATCGCTAATGGGTATATCTACACGGATAACACCGAGTTGAAAGACAAGATCAAGGCAACAGTGAACTCTATGTCGCTAGATCATAGTAATGCCTTTACCACCAATGCGACCATCGCCGCTTATCAACAGGGTGAAAAGTGGTTTGATGCGTTTCTGACCTACACACAAAAAAATCGAAATTGGATGCTCAATTTCCTACAGGTTAACCTGCCCGGGATTAAAGTGTTCGCCCCAGAGGGTACCAATCAGGTTTGGCTCGACTTTACCGGTCTGGGACTGCAATCGGCAGAGCTAAAAACCCTGTTGAGTCAAAAATCTAAAATGGCACTCACCCCTGGCACATGGTTCGGTGAGCCTGATGAGAACTTCTATCGTATGAACTTTGCGGCACCACTTGAGCAAATAAAGGCCTCGTTTGAGTTGCTGCTGGCTGAAATTGAGAAAGCGAATCAATAATCAAGGTCTGTCGGTGTTGGCGAGTTTAATTGTCGGCTTTTAGGCCCTCGGGTCACCCTGAACGGGGGGGGACAGACCTACAGATCGCCCTTTATGACAACCACGCAGAGCGTGGGGATGAGGGGTTTCAACAAAGTGCGTAACATGAGTTAGATAATTTTAGTCCCGGGAAGGGTGCTAAGAAGCAGTCGGGTAATCAGGTAATCAAAATGAAAAACGATCAGACAAAAAATGAGTGGGGCTTAATCACCAAGCTGTTCATGGGCATCGCAGTCGGTACCGCTATTGGTCTGTTGGCTAATGAGCAGGTGATGACGGTGGTTAGCTCCGTCAAATACACCCTGGGACAATTTATCTTCTTTATGATGCCTCTGGTGATCATCGGCTTTATCACACCGGCAATTACCCGGCTAAGACAGAACGCCAATAAAATGCTGGGCGCGGGTATCACCATCGCCTATCTATCCGCCGTAGTTGCAGCGACCATGGCTTATTTTGCCGGACTGTTAATTATTCCTCACCTGTCCGTGCCAACTTCAATGGAGGTACTGCGACAGCTACCCGAAGCCGTATTCAAACTGGATATACCTCCACTGATGTCGGTGATGAGTGCCTTGGTCACTGCCATTGTGATGGGTATCGCGGTGCTATCCTCCAAAGCCACCGCCTTCGAAAAACTGCTGAATGAGATGGAAGGCATCATGCTGACAGTGGTCACTAAGATGATCATACCGATGCTGCCACTGTTGATTGCGGCTACTTTTGCAGGTCTCGCCTGGCAGGGTACCCTGACTGAACAGTTGCCGGTCTTTCTGAAAGTGGTGGTGGTTGCCATTCTCGGCCATATTGTCTGGCTGGGTGTTTTGTACGCCATAGGTGGTGCCATTTCAGGGAAGAATCCCATTGAAGTAATCAAACACTACGGCCCGGCTTATATGACCGCAGTGGGTACCATGTCAAGTGCCGCGACTTTACCTGTTGCCCTGGCTTCGGCCCGAAAATCCAAAGTGCTGAGCCGTGAAACGGTGGATTTCTTTATCCCGCTGGGTGGCACTATTCATCTGGCCGGTTCGGTGCTGACAGAAACCTTCTTCGTTATGGTGATTTCCCTGATGTTGTACGGAACCCTGCCTTCTTTCGGTACGATGATAACCTTTATTTTACTGTTCGGTATTTTTGCCATTGGAGCACCCGGTGTTCCGGGCGGAACAGTCATGGCTTCAATGGGGCTGGTCGTGGGTGTGCTCGGCTTTGACCCTGCGGGTGTTGCTCTGTTGCTGGCGTTTTTTGCCCTTCAGGACAGCTTTGGTACCGCCGCCAATATTACGGGTGATGGTGCGATTGCGTTAATGCTGGAAGGTCTGTTCAATAAGGGTGAGGAGTCTGCTGCTCTCCCTTCTGATCTCAAAAGTGCTCAAATGGCTGCATCGGTATAGCAACCCTTTTGCGACAAAGTAACTTCGCAGCCATCAGCAGTGCGCCATGCATGGCATCACCCTTTGGCAGGGTTGCAATAGTCGCAACATCTTCCGGCAACCATGGCATGACAAACTCGCTAAGCCCTCCAACCAATGCACACTGGTTGGCACCACGCTGGTGCAGCACACGGATCATCATGGCAGCATCATCAGCGCTTTCCTGAATCAGCTGTTCAGCAAGGGGATCACCTTTGCTCAGGTGTTCAACAACCAGCGGCCCAAAAGAACCATAGTCTCTGGGGAGAGCACTGTCCTGCCAGGCAACGGCGTTTTCCGGCATGTTATCAAAGGTTGCCATGATGTCTCTGCTCAACGGTGTTTCCGGCTTCATGCCTTCATGGGCCAGCAGTGAGTAACGAATGGCGGCTAATCCCAGGCTGGCACCACTGCCATGGTCTGAAATAGGGAATCCCCAGCCACCCAGTGTTTTCATCTCGCCATTAATCAGGCTGGCTCCACAGGAGCCGGTACCCAGAATCAGAATAGCGCCATCGTTGCCATTAAAGGCACCCATACAGGCGGCGTAGGCGTCAGTTTCCAGGAAGATGCTGGCAAATGGCAAGCCCCAGCCCAATACCAGCTCCCGTTCTTTCTGCTGGTTGACTCCGGCCAGTCCCAGTCCGGCATATATCCGTCCAAGGTCGCTTTCTTCAAGGCCTGCCTTACTCATCGCTTCACGGGTTGCCTGCATAATAGCATTACAGGCTAAATCGAGGCCTGTGCGAGGGTTGGCACTGCCTGCGAAACCTTCACCCAGAATATTGCCGTCAAGATCAGTGATACGGGCGCGGCATGAAGTGCCGCCACCGTCTACACCCAGAAGTAGTGGTTGTTTGTTGTCTGTTTCTTTTAATGGTGTGGGTGCCATGTTCGTTTAATCCTGAAGGCAACTGTAATCGGAGATAGTTACGCCCATACCACTTAGACTTTCAAGCAGTGATGGATCGGTCAGAATCGCCAGCTCACGGGTTCTGGCTGTAGAGTAGCGACTGGCTTCCAGCAGTGGTTCATCAATCAGGGCGGGATGTGCCATGAGTTCCAGTACCTGAGCTCTGCCCAGGTATTGGCGAACAATTTCCAGAAGGTGTTCGCTGGTCAGGTGGTCACCATAAAACTTGTCTGAAAACCCAAGACTTTTGCCTTTATACTGGGTCATTTCATTTTCCGGGCGAAGTGGAACCTTGTACTCTTCGGCCAGTTTTCTGGCAATAGGGGCTACCAATGCGTGGCGGTGGCAGTGGTGGTGACCGTCTATATGGCTGAGTGATACGCCCAGGTTCAGGAAATGT
>NZ_JAVRMB020000103.1:0-14928 GCF_031844845.1 Endozoicomonas sp. | reverse complement strand
GGGTGTTGTAATGGTTGGTGTATTGGCTGGCTTACAGTGGCGGCTTACAGTGGTGAATCGGGGTGAAGCCGAGTGAGCAGATTATGAACTGAAACGTAAGCGCCAATAAATCTGGTTCATCATTTCAGTGAGATTGACCTTTACAATCGCTGTTCACCCTGAGCGGAGTCGAAGGGGATTGGCACGATCTATTATGGTGCCAGAGTACCCCCTTCGACAGGCTTCAGGACGAGCGGGGTGATGATTGCAATTCGTCAAACTTATTGAAACCATGTAATGCCGTAAGTCTTTTGACCTGAGCTTTCGATTTGCTCGCTGTTTTTTATTTTGTGGAGTCTCATATTGGCTTGTATAAGATTGCACCCTTCGTCACTCATCTCCATAAGCTTATATATCAGTTCAAAGAGCTCTGGGCTCTCTTTGACTTTTTCAGGATACAGTCCTTTAAGATACTGCTCCTTTCCCACCCAAGGCGAGCTGACAAAGCGTTTGAACTGACGCCCTGCTTTCTCGATATCATCCTTTGCATGTATTGGGTAATTATAAGGATCATGACCTGTAGCAAGGTTTAACAAGAGAAGGCCAAATGACAACGGGTAAGCATATTTATCATACGCCTCCCCCAAAAAAACAGAATGGGAAGGCTCTGGACCGGAACAAATCAGCTTATATTTATTCTGATAAATAATATTACCCAGCTTCAAATCAGGGCAATCAATGCCCTTCTTATGCAGATATTCTAACGCTTCGACGATATCTGAACTGACATCAAGAGCCAGTTGTACACCAGTACACTTTTCTTCTGAGCGAATCTGCCCAGAGAGAGTTTTACCATCCACCAAGGAAGAAACAATAGCCCTGATCTGATAGTCAGCGCGACGTTCAACGAGAATATCTCCGGACTGATGTACAATTGAATGGCTTTTTTTCTGTGGGTTCCATAGTAAAAAAGAGTGGGGTTTGACGATATATTGATGTTCAGCCATTTCCAGGATAGAGATTGTATCTCCTTCCAGTTTCATCCAGCCTGCATTCCCCGAACAGGATGAAACCATTTTTACTGCGTAGGCAACGTTATCACTGTCTGCCCATTTAGTAACACTTCCAGAGGCCTCTGCCCACTCAGTGTCATTCACGGGTTGGATTCCAAGCAGTTTTTTTAAACTATCTCTAATCCCAGAGTCCGGACTGGCTACTTTAAAGGCATCCAGCGGTTTATCTTCAGGCACTGTACTGAATGGTTGGCCAGCCATAAAACCTTTAGGATCATCCTCACCAAGAGCCGCTTTTCGGCCAGTGCCCGGTACCTCGACGGTCGCGGGACTGGTAATGCCGCCTGCACCTGCCCCAGCAGCTACATTATGGTCGGGGAAGGGTCTGAGGTCTGCTGGTTCCATGATTTTTATACTCTATTTCTGTGATACATATAATCGTTATGACATTTTCCGTCAGAAACAGTTCAAAAAAATCAGAAATAAAGTTCCGCACCATGCTGAACATCTATTTTTAAAGTCAGGCTCAAAAAAGCCAACAGGTTTTATACCGTCTTATCCACTGAAATTGTGGATAAGAACAAATTTACTTTTCTCATCACTTAACACATCCCCATTGCTATCTGCTGATGACAAACCATTTCACCCATAAAGTGGTTATAGTTTTCCGGACATACAAACACGGGTAATATCAGAGCCTCATTAAGGTGTGTCCAGATGTCAGAAAAGAAGTCAAAAACGTATTCGGCTGAGTTCAAAGAATCGGCTGTTAAGCTGACTGTTTAAGGTAGACATTAAGCGGCCTCAAATCGCCTACCAATAGAGACCTGCTTACTCTGGCAAAGAGAGGAGCATGTTTATCAGCCCCCGTTCAGGGGAGCCGACAACCGAACCCGCCGACACCTCCAAACCTTGATAAGTACACGGCGGTTGGGTCACGAGTCGGCTTCCTTCGGAAACCGACCTACGCCGAAACATAAGCAGGCCAACGAATACATCCTTAATGTCCACCCTAAGAAGCTGACTGTAGAATCAGGTCAGCCTGTAACTGAAACCGCTCGTGATCTCGGTGTAAATATCAATACCCGTGCACACGTGGATTGGGAAATATCATCGGTCCAAAGCATCTGGTAAGACCGAGAAGAATGATGAGCATGAAACTTTTTAAAAGTGTGATGAAATTCTGATGGTTTTAGGTTTTTTGAAACGATTGTTTTTTGAGTTTGGAAAAGGCTGGGTGGTTTAACTTATTGTATTTAAAGGGGCTTGTGTCACCCCTTTGGCTAGTTTGAAACGAATGATAAAAAGTTTGAGGTTTTTTAAACCACAGAACCCAGCTGGAAAATCGGCAGGTACATGGCAATAATCAATCCGCCCACAAGAACACCCAGGACCGACATAATAATCGGTTCCATCAGACTGGTAAGTCCATCGACCATGTTATCCACTTCATCTTCATAAAAAGTGGCGACTTTCTCGAGCATTTCATCCAGTGCACCAGACTCTTCACCGATCGAGACCATTTGCACCACCATTGATGGAAAAATTCCGGAACTTTTCATGGCAAACTGAAGCTGCTGGCCGGTAGAGACATCCTCTTTGATTTTTTTTGTAGCATCCGCATAAACAACGTTACCCGCTGCGCCGGCAACAGAGTCAAGGGCATCGACCAGGGGGACGCCGGCAGCAAATGTAGTCGCCAGTGTTCGCCCAAAGCGCGCAACGGCGGACTTATCCAGTATGTCACCAATAATAGGCAGTTTCAGTACAAAACGATCCAGGCTATCTCTGGCAGCCTTGGATTTTTTTAAAGTGCGTTTTGCTAAAAAAACAAAGATGACCAGACCGGCAAGAACAAGATGCCAATAACTCTGGACCGCTTCTGACAAGCCAATAACCATTTGGGTAAAAGCAGGTAGCTCAGCACCAAAGCCCTGAAAAACCTCTTCGAATTGTGGAACCACTTTAACCAGAAGGATAACCGTGACAATCATGGCAATGCAGACGACCGCAATAGGGTAGTTCATGGCTTTCTTGATCTTGGATTTCAGTGCCTCTGTTTTTTCTTTATAGGTCGCGATTCGGTCAAGCAGTGTATCCAGCGCACCAGACTGCTCACCAGAAGCCACAAGGCTGCAGTAAAGGTCATCAAAATAATCGGGATGGTTTTTCAGGGAGTCAGCCAGAGTGCTACCACCGGCGACGTCATTCTTGATCTTGCCGACCAGGTCTCGCATGGACTCTTTGTCAAGGCCTTCAGCAGCGATATCAAACGCCTGCAGCAAGGGAACACCGGCTTTCATCATGGTAGCCAGCTGGCGGGTAAAGAGGGCTATATCCATAGGGGTGATTTTTTTGCCTCCCCCCAGCCCAAAAGAGGCTCTCTTTTTACCCACTTTTGTGGCCAGAATACCCTGTTTTCTTAGCTCACCTTTGACCAGCGCCATACTGGAACTTTGCATTTCCCCTTTGGTCTTGCGGCCGGATTTGTCCTTCCCCTGCCAGACAAAAGTGACGAGTTTACTTGGTTTTGCGGCCATATTATGCGCGGTCCATAGCTGTTCTGAAGAGTGTTCCTGAAAAGCGCTCTGCTTGTCTGGCAGATTATAAGTTCACTTTCCCCAAGTTTATATCAGAGCGATCACAAATACTGATAATCCTCTGAAAATGAGAACTGATTACTGTTTGTTTCGGTCAATTTGAGGCTGCCATTAATCAGCCTCCTGGCTTAATTCTTCGGTCCGTTCAAAACTATCCACATTGATGGCGGTCAGGTGCTTTCCCCAGACGCAACCGGTATCAATGGCGTGGATGTTGTCATGTCCGCTCATGCCTTCCAGGGCCGCCCAGTGACCAAAAATAATCTGCTCGTTAAAACAGGGGCTTTGGGAAAAACTGAACCAGGGTGCGAACCCTTTTTGGGGATAGGCTCCCTTGCTTTCAAAATCCAGGGTTCCAAAAGCATCACAAAAGCGCATCTGGGTCAGGTAGGATGCCGTCAGTCGCAACCTTTTCTTCAACTTAAGCTCATTACCCCAGGGGCTGGGTTTGCTGCTTTTGAAGATTTTCTTCAACCATTTTACGTAATCCTCTGAGCGGAGCGCCTGCTCTAACTGCTGAGCTTCTTCAGTGGCCTGCTCAATAGTCCATACCGGAGGAATGCCTGCGTGAACCATGGTTACTTTCCGACCGGCGTCGTGGTGAAGCATGGGGCGATGGCGTAACCAGTGAATCAGTTCATGGGCATCGGGGGCTTCCAGCAGGCTGGTCAGAGTATCTTTCTTTTTCTGTTGGCGAATACCACAGGAGATAGCCAGCAGATGAAGGTCGTGGTTCCCAAGAACCGCGATGCAGCTATCTCCAAGACTTTTCAGGTATCTGAGGGTGGCAAGGGAGTCTGGCCCACGGTTGACCATATCGCCTGCAACCCAGAGTGTGTCGTGTGCTGGATTAAACTTGAGTTTGTCTAACAGGCGACGCAGAGGATCATAGCAACCCTGTATGTCCCCAACTGCGTAAGTTGCCATCAGCTTTCTTCCCGAGAGAGTCCTGAAGCGTTTTTAGTGGTTATCTATCGATTAGATAATCGGCAATCCGGACGAAATCGGCAAGGGTCAATACTTCAGGCCTGGCTGAAGGGTCGATGGCGAGTGTCTCAAGTTCTTCCACCTTGAGATGCGGCTTCAGGGTGTTACGGATGGTTTTGCGTCGTTGACTGAAAGCGTCACGAACAACCTGTGCCAGTTTCTCAACATCCTTGCAGGGGTGGGGAAGTTCGCGATGGGGCGTCATGCGCACAATGGCAGAGTCAACCTTTGGTGCAGGCCTGAATGCCCCTGGCTCTACGGTAAAAAGGTAATCTACTTCGCAGTAGTACTGGGTCATGATACCCAGTCGGCCATAGTGCTTTTTACCGGGTTTGGCTGCCAGTCGCTGAACCACCTCTTTTTGCAGCATGAAGTGCATATCCTGAATCATGCTCTCAAAGCTTAACAGGTGAAAAATCAGCGGGGTTGAGATGTTATAGGGCAGGTTACCAATAATTCTTAAAGGGCGTTCATCAGTTTTCAGACTGGTAAAATCAAACTTCAGGACATCCGCTTCATGAACTCGAAAATTTGGGTTCAGGCCAAAACGGAGCAGCAGAGAAGGAATCAAATCCCGATCCAGTTCTACCACGTCCAGCTCGCCAGCACGCTCCAGTATACCGGTTGTCAGTGCTCCCTGGCCGGGGCCAATCTCCACCAGATGCTCACCCTGTCTGGGGTGAATAGACGCAATAATCTCATTGATTACGCCATGGTCATGGAGAAAGTTCTGGCCAAAACGCTTGCGGGCCTTGTGATAAGGGACTTCTGTTTGAGACATGAGGGTTACTGCTCGCCTGGAGGGAAACTTTTCATGACAAAACGCCCATGGAAAAGGGAGTCCATGGATGCCTGCCAAACCGGCGATAATAACGCCCTGCTGTGGTTTTGGCCAGCAGCCTATCCGTGAAGGGTGTAATTAAAAGTGTTCCCTGATCGCTGTCATCCTGTACAGGCGACTGCATGGATGCAGGAGGGAGAGTAAAGCAGGAGCAATTACCGAGATTGTACAGGATCCATCCACAGGGAGGTGACTGCCGATGGATGGCTTTTATGCCTTTAGGCCCTGTGGATAATCCCTGCCAGATGGATTGTGTACAATCCCTGTACACAATGACAGCGGAGGTGTTCCCGTACACAGATAAGGGCCTTGACCTCCTGAACGGAGTTACAGCTGTGTAACACTTTTAATTGCACCCGCATCCAGCAGCAACAAAACTATTTCCGTTACCTTCACTCTTGATTAAAACCGCAACGAGCGCAACATTCGTTGTTATGATCCAAGGCTCAAGCTGCCTTTATGCAAGTCCTAAACACAATACACCGCCCTGAAAACAGGAAAATGCCTGTGTTATTGCGACCAAAAGACCAGCACAGGCCAAGTCTGGCAGGGCTTGTTGCGTTCGTTGCTTTTTATTTCAACTGCAATAGATAACTCCGCTTTTCAGCTTGAAGTCGATTAAAATTTATGGGAATACGAAGCCCCAATTTTATTACTACTGCCAAAATCATCTTCAGAGATAAAGCCATAAAAATTCACCGAATTTTTATCGTTGACCTTATAACTCATGCCAGTACCGCCCCAATAACTGGAATAATTATTAGAACCGGCACCACCGCCACCAAAGGCCATTACACTCCACTTGTCATTTAAAGGTTTGACGCCAAATGCGCCCAGGTAAGCACCGTGGCTTTTATTACGCATTAAATAATATTCTGAGCCAACATCGCTGTCTTCAGGTGTCGCGATTTTACCATTACTGTAGTTATAACCGGCCATTGGGAAAATCATCCAGCCTGCAGGTTCGATCCCGAAATGACTAAGGGGTACAAATGTACCGACACTGTATTTTTTACTATAGGAACCGTGATCATAGTCCGTACGACTGAAGTTAAAGTTAACAATACCGACATCGAACAACCAGGAGCCACCCAGTCGCCACTCTCCTTCGTCATTGATACGTGCCGACATCATGCGTGCATCATCAAGCCCCAAAGAGCCGGATACCGAGACGTTATCATTAATGCCTATTCCGATTTTTGTCACAATTCGGGTTGGATCTTCGTGATGTTTTTCTTCAGCAAATGCTTGCGCGTCAGTCATTAACAGCGCCATACCAAGGATGGATAAAGTTTTAATGGTTTTCATGGTAACTATCTTTCTATAATGCAACGATTTAGGAATTGTTGTGGCATTGAAGGCTAAGAAAATATTTATAATGACAATACAAAGGCCACTGCCAAAACAGTGACGAAATGTATTGCTTTTAAATACCGATTTCCTGCACGACCATCATCAAAATAAAGAAAGGCAAAAACTGCCAGCTTGCAAAAATTACACCATTAAGGAAAACAACTACGCACTGGCAGTGCATTGCCAGCACATTCTCCGATTGATTCAATGGTGACGCAAAAAGTTATATTTACTGGAAAAAATTTATAGCCCATTGAGGTCTGGCAAAACCCGGATGTGTCGCCTTTTAATATTCCTGATCATCATCCTGAATCGAAAAACAATCAGTCTTTTAATCATGCCTGCTTTGGAGATCGCGCCGGACTGATCATTGCTGAAACAGTAAACAGACCACTCTCTGATATCGATATTTACAACCTGCTGCTGTGGCAACCTGCTTTTCCACCGATGGTATCGGGTGATACTACTGCCTGAGCCGGTTAATAACGAGATTAGCAAACCAAAGAATAAAATGATCTCGGTGTTTCTAAACCACTGATAATGATGCTTCCCCTGAATTTGTATTTCATTCACTTTATGCAGGAACCGTTCACGACGACTCACGCCATAAACTATCAACGACACCAACAACACACTGAACAGAAACAGTTTACTGCCATTTCCCTTTAAATCTGATAACCAGCGATCATCAAGCACCTGTTCATCACCTTGATAACGAGAAGGCGCAACGGTCAAGGAAATAGATTCCAATATTGCTGTTTTCAGTGTTTTATTCGTCGTATCCCACCATTCAATTTCAACTGCAGGCAATTCAATACGGCCTGAATCAGTCAATCGATACGTCCACACTTCGGTTCTTTTACCTCCCAAAAAACGTCCTCTTGGTTCAAGAATATCCTCTGTTTTAGCGGGTGCCGCATAAGCATTCATGCCGTTATTTTTTATGTGAACCGAGGGAATAAATCGCCCCATCACACCTTGAGCTTCTATCGTAATGGTTCTGATAATGGCATCACCGACTTCCCAGCCCCGGTCTTCATCATCCAAGTGCCGTTGCGGCGTATTAAACGACTCACTGAGTGTTAATTCACTGGCCGGTAAAAAACGCTCCAGATCATTAATGCCCCCGGGTAATTGTACATCCAGCCATAACGGTTGGCTTTTCACGGTATACGATTGATCGGTTTGTGCGGGAAATAAGGTGATAGTCTGTGGTGCCATCCGCAAACGCCCGGTTTTCCGGGGAACCACATGATAGTAACGATTCACACCACTGATGGTTTTACCTTCACGCCTCTCGATAAAGTTGCCCGACTGCTCTTTACTGTCCACCACAACCGCCCCGGGCATATCCCACAACGGCATGTGGGGAGGTGCGGTAAACCAGCGATCAGAGCCCAGCTTTATATCCAGACGAACGGGCTGTTTAGGCACAACACTGATGCGTTCAATACCTGCACTTTTATCGGTTATTAATGGGGATAAAGGACGAAGTGTACTTTCTATAACCAGTTCGGGGTCATTAGCGTTGGCAACCACAGTAAACGACAACAGAGACAATAATAATCCAAAAGACCGATAGTTCATTTTACCTCCTTTGGTACGTCGTTTTTTTCACTCAAATTGTTAAACTGAGCGGAAAACTGGTTTTTCAACAACAGCGTCGGTGTGATGCTTAATCCTTCCAGCCAACCGGATGGATTCAGTTCAGCGTAGTTTGCTTCTATTCTTGCCTCCACGCCCTGTTCCGCTAATTCACTTTCTGTAATATCTGCTTCTTTATCAAAATCATTGGGATCAAAACTCTGCTGATCCATCAGTCGTTGCTCTCGTAAAAAGATCAATCGCTCCATTATAAGCGACACCCGGGCATAATTATCCCGCACTTCAATACTGTCAGGTGTTCGCTCAATAAGCCGCGATAACAGCTCATAAGCCTGATCCCAATACTTGAGTTGAGCGTAGCTGTTTGCCTGATAGAACAGGGCTTCCGGCGTATCCATTGTTTGAAAGAGCCGTAACGCCTGCTCATATTGCTCACTGCGATAGAAAGACAATGCCTTTTTATAAGGCGTGTCGTATAACGTCGCAGCCCTGGCATAATTGCCCTGCAGCCAGGCTATTTCACCCTGTTGATCCGGTGTAAAAAACCAATCCATATTGGCTTCTGCGGTGTCAGGATTAAGGGTCAACGTCACACACAGCACCAAGCCCAAAACCGTTGCACCTTTTCGAAACCAAAACGCACACAGCATTAGCACTAACCCTGTCAGGTAGTAGCCTCTGTCATGCCATTTAAATTCAGGATTTTCATTGGTGGCATTAAGGATATTGCTGCGCAAAAGACCACTTATCTTTTCGATATCAGCGCCATCATGGCTTACCAATGTCACTGGAACGCCCTGTTTTCTTAAGGCCAAAAACGGCTCTGTGGTCATTCGGGTATCAACCGATTGATTGAAAGCCAACCCGTTAACCGGTTGTAGCGAACCACCTGCAGCCGTCCCTACCGCCAGTATTTGCAACGGTGATGAAGAAGCGTCTGCCTGATAATCTTCCAATGCCGCTTGATCAGCCTGTGATAAACCAGAAGTAATCACTAACACACTGGATGGTAGTTCAGAGCGGTTTTCAGGTAATACATCCTTAACCAACGTCAGCGCTCGTCCAAGGTGACTGACTTCAGAGCGGTTATTGCCACGACCTGTTGCTGGCATAATGGCAGGCTCCAGGGCATCCAGATACAAGCGGGTAAACGCACGATCATTGGACAATGGCGATACGATATGAGCTGACTGGGCATAGGCAATCACTGAAACATGGGCAGTGGGTCTTAACTGGATCAGATCATGTATTTTCTGACGTGCTGCTGCCATTCTGGTGGGTGCAACGTCGGTGGCGTACATGGATAAACGACTATCAAGAATTACGACCATGGCAGATTGTTCATCAAACTCCAGTGGAACCTGACGGTTCCAGCTTGGCCCTGACACGGCAACACAACCTATCCCAAGTAACAGCAATATAACGGTTAAGGGTTTTATGCCTGCCTTTCCCCCGGTGCTCAAATTCAGCACAGTAAACAGCCGGGGTGAAAGAAGACGACGCCAATCTGATCGTTCATTGGGTTGAACACGCATCCCCAAATACACCAGAAAAGCAAACAGGGTACCCAATAACCAGAAAGGACGTAAAAAATGAAAATGGCTCAAACTGTCAATCACAGCATCACTCCATCATTAACAACATCAGAAAGAGATGCACCTCTCTTACGGTTTAACTGCCCTTTAACAACACCCTTTACAAAAGCCACAACAAAAGCCACAACAACCAATAATCCCAGCATCAGCATGGCAAGTCCTAAAGGCATCATGTACAAAGGCGCATGCTGAGACCAACTATAGGTTGCCAGTTCATGGGGCATCAATTCATCAATGGCAGAAAATATCTGCTGCAATTCTTCCCTGTTTTCCCCCATAAACCGTTGTCCTCCGGTTTTATCAGACAGTCTGTCTAATAAAGCAAGATCCACTACCTCTTCCTGTAAGGCCTGATCATCAGTAGCAATGGTACCAATGGCAATGGTATGAATGGTTATTCCGTGCTCTATTGCCAGCTCCAGCGCTACCTCGGGAGGAAGTTCGGAAGCGGTATCGTTACCATCGGTTAACAATATAAGTACCTTGTCTTCCATTTCACTGGTTTCAAACAACCGAATGGCAACACCAATAACATCACCAATAGCGGTTTGATCACCAGCAATTCCCGGGTACAAGTCGTTCAGTTTTTGCTGCAGTGCTCTATAATCCTGACTGAATGGCGCCAGGGGAAAGGCACTGCTGCCAAACACCGCCAGACCTATGTGATCGTCCTGACGACCTGCAATAAACTGATCACTCAGCTCGATCACAGCATCCATTCGTGATTGCACCGTACCGGAATCATCGGCGACAACCATATCCCGAATATCCATAGAGCCGGACACGTCAAGTGCTAACAGCACTTCCCGAACCGCCACATTTTGTATAACCGGAGGTTCAATGCGATAAGGCCCTGCCGCGGCGATGACACAAAGCGTCCAGACACACAAACGAATTATTTTTTCCAGTAAAATCGGCGATTTAACGGGCTGTACCCGAGCAACTTTCTGCCCACCCTGCGCCAATAAACGAGCCAGAAAGGGCAATCGCAGCACATCCTGACGGGGCTGGTAAGCAGGAAAGTAGCGCTGCCAGTGTGACGCAAGCGCACCCTGCTTTAAGCACATACGCCAAAGATAAGGCACCGGCAACAATAACAACCACAGGGCATTCTGCAGCTGAAATGCAAGCACCGCAGATACCCACTCAAGCATTAGGCAGCTCCTTAATCCATCGCTCAATAATTACAAACAGATCGTCGTAAGGATTTATAGGTTTATTACATTTATAGGTACTGGAGGTAATCAGTAGACTCTGATCCTGAGTCAACGTTAAACCCAGTCGATGAAACACGTCGGTGTGATTGCTACCTGCGATTTTCCTGCGGGGGAAAAATAATAAGCCAATACGTTTGATCAAACTGTTTAGCTGAGTTAAATCTCCGGCTTTTTCCATGGCCTTTAATTCAATTAATGCGTCCCGACGCCATGTGTTCTTTTGATGGATAATCCAGCATTTACGCAACACCAGGAACAGGCAGACAGCCACCCCCAGTAATAGCCACCACCAACCCGCAGTTTGTGGCCACCAGCTAACAGCAGCCGGATCAGGCAGTTCATTCAATTGTGCATGCTCGTAAGTATTCAATGGATCCAGATATGGCAAAGCATCATGAGCAATATCAGCAATAAAGGTACGTTTCATTACAGCAGCCCCGCTTCTTTTAGCCTGGTTCGAATCTGGTTTTCAACACTGCTGTCGGTATTAATCAGCAACGTAGATGCTCCGGTCTGAGCAATTAATTGTTCGGTGGTTTCAATGCGCCGGGCGATAAGCTGTTGCACATCACGGTTCACGGCAGGATTTGACAGATTAAAATGTCCAAATTGCCCGTTCTGACAGGCGAGGTATTCACCGGCATCCGGCCAGTGCTGATCAAGATAATCATGGATAGGCACGGCAATGACCGTACAGTGCTGCTGCAAAGAATGAATGCGGTGCAGGCAGGCCTCATTGAATCCTATAAAGTCGCTGATCAACACAACAATAGCGTCGTGTACGCTGACAGCCTGAAGCTTTGCCAGAGCTGCTTCAAGCTGCGCTTCATTGGAGATAACGTGGTTATTGGCAGACAGTCGCCGATTGAATGACACTAACTGATCGAATGATCGCATCAAGTGCGCTATGTGACCTTTAACCGGCGTCATCTCAATCTGTTGATCATCAAACAGTACAAAGCCTGCACGATCGCCCGCTTTGTGCGTCATCCAGGTAAAGTAACCGGCCACCATGGCAGCGGCATAGGACTTTAGCATGTGGCGGGTACCGGCAAACATATCCTGCCTTTGATCCACCATGACAATCACAGGCCGCTCAAGTTCTTCCGTGAATACCTTTACATAGGTGGATTGCAGCCGGGCGGTTACCTTCCAGTCAATATGACGTACATCGTCGCCCAATTGATACGGTCGGGCTTCTTCAAAATTAATACCATTGCCTTTGATTTTTGAACGTCGTGTGCCTTGCAATAAGGTATTAACCGCTTTATGGCTATTAAGGCCTAAATGGGCACACTGATGCTCAATCGCCAACAGTTGCCCCAGATCAACATAGATCCCCTGATCAGACATCTTTCTTTACTCCCGGGGTTAACCAACCACAATATGTTTCAGTAATTCATCAATGATATCCGATGATTTTTTCCCACTGGCCAGCGCTTTATAGGATAGGGAAATACGATGCCCCAGCACCGGTTTAATAATGGCAAATACATCATCAGGCAACAGAAAGTCACGACCATCCAGCCAGGCATTGGCTCTTGCTGCACGCTCCAGAGAAATACTGGCCCGGGGACTCGCACCCACCGAAATCCATTGACCAAGCTCTTCTGAATAATTACTGCCATAACGAGTGGCATGGACAATATCAACAATCAATTGCTCAATCGCTTCGGATACATGGATATTGGCGACGGATTGCCATCCTGAAAAAATAATATCCTGAGACAGTAAAAGCGTTTCCGATTCTTTCCGATCAGATGGTGATGTTGCATAAGCTTCTTCTTTTTGCTCACCACGCACTAATCGTAAAACCGCTTTCTCACTGTCCTTGTCCGGGTAATCAATATCGATTTTCATCAAAAACCGATCAAGCTGTGCTTCCGGTAGAGGGTAAGTGCCTTCTTGTTCTACCGGATTCTGGGTAGCCATTGTCATAAACAGACGAGGCAAAGGATAGGTTGTACCGGCAACCGTTACCTGACGTTCCTCCATCGCTTCAAGCAAAGCCGATTGCACTTTGGCGGGCGCCCGATTGATTTCATCAACCAGAATCAGGTTGCCAAACAAAGGCCCCGGTATAAATTCAAAACCATTGTTAGAAGAACAGCCAGAAGCGTCAGCAGATCCCTTATCGCCTACATAAATTTCGGTACCCGTAACGTCCGATGGCAACAAGTCCGGCGTAAACTGAATCCGCCGGAAAGTGCTGTCCAGATATTTTGACAGACTGCGTACGGCACGGGTTTTCGCCAGTCCGGGCAATCCTTCAAGCAATACATTGCCTTTGCATAACAGTGAAATAATCAGGAATCGAATGACTTTTTCCTGACCGATAACAGAACGACTGACCTGTCGCTCCAATTCGAAGATTTGTTCCCGACTATCCATACAACACCCCATACAACACCCCCATACAACAGCTTGTCTATTTTCTATGTTCGCTTTCCACAATACGCCGCCCGCTTGTTCTTTCTGACTACCGATAGCGGCCAGGGAAGGCGAGTTATCCGATCTTGAATCCGGCTTCGCCTGTTACAGCTTGCCTTGTCTGATCAATGTCACAATACCCATCAGCATTGGTGCAGCGTATGCAAAGAAATCCTGAATGCCGGGGCAGAGATAATTAAGGCCCGCTTCGCCTGATTCGGTTTTTAACAGGCGGTTTTTAGGGCATTCACCCCAGCACAGTTTTAAATAACGACACTCTTTGCATTTTTTAGGCAGTGTGTCTCGCTTGGATAAGCCAAAGGATTTCTGCCGCTCGGAAAAAACCAGATTGGCAAGAGAATCATTATCGATATGTCCCAGCTGATACTCGGGATAGACATAGTGATCGCAGGAGTACACAGAACCGTCATGCTCAACCGCTAACCCTTTACCGCAAAACTCGGCAGTGACACACAACTGCGATGGTTTACCCATCATCTGGGCAACGGCGGTTTCAAAAAGGTTCACCAGTACACGACCAAGATCGTTATTAACCCACTCTTCAAACACCGTTTTCAGGAAGTGTCCCCAATCATTGGCATCCACAGACCAGTCGGTCACTATGGATTCCGGGTGGGTGGGTTGGCATCGGGGATCGCCCACCACAGGCAAATCGGATTCCTGCCAAAATTGCGGAGCCGTGGTGGTGAAATCTTTGGATTCTACGCAAGGCGTAAACTGAACATAGGTAGCACCGAGTTCCTTTGTTAAGAAACGGTACACCTCTAGCGGATACTTCACGTTATGGTTATTAATGACCGCCAGCGCATTAAAACGCACCTTATGGCGTTTCATGCGATCTACCGCCTTCATCACCAGATCAAAGGTCGGTTTACCGTTTTTACTCACACGATATTTGTCGTGCATCTCCCGTGGGCCATCAATGGACAAACCCACCAGAAAGTTATTCTTGCTTAAAAATTCACACCACTGGTCATTCAACATAATGCCATTGGTTTGCAAATCATTTTCTATGGTGACACCGGCAGGCTGGTATTTTTTCTGGAATTCCACCGCTTTTTTATAGTAATCCAAACCTAATAACGTCGGCTCGCCACCTTGCCAGGAAAAGACAATCTGCTCGCCGTCCTGACTCTCGATATAATCGCGGATGTAATGCTCCAGCCGCTCAAAACTCATGCGCTCTTCACGCTTCTGCTCCAGAAGATCTTCCTTATGCAAATAAAAACAATATTGACAATCCAGGTTGCATGCTGAACCACCGGGCTTGGACATTACATGAAAACG
>NZ_JAVRMB020000102.1:0-3617 GCF_031844845.1 Endozoicomonas sp. | reverse complement strand
CCCACCGCTATCTGCCAGTTAAAGTTCAGCAGCTGATCCAGATTCAGGTAACTGACCGGTTTATCACTCGTTTCATCAGAGTCACTGGAAAGGGAAAGGCCTAATTTCGGATAGGCCAGATTGCGCAACCCTTTAGGCAGCACCAGCTGAATACCCAGCATTTTCAAAGCGGGCAGAGTCTGTAGCAACACCGGAGTAAACTCAGCCAGTGAATAAACCAATGACCGATCACCACTCGCTTGATACAAACGCTCAATATCCGGCAGATAATCCGCCAGCAGCGCCAGATCCGTTAACGCACTCATCCGTACATCAGATAAACGATCATCGCCCAATAACTCAGAGAGCGGCTTCAGTTGGCCGCGCTGTTCAACCTGAATATCAACGGACAACGCATCTTCTACACCTTCCATCACCTCACTGATCACCAGATGCAGACGATGCTCCCGCTCCCCCAGGTAGAGACGATGCAGCCAGTCCCGCATTACCCTTGGATACTGGCGATTCTCAAACCGGTTAAAACGACAGGGCTCATTGGTAAAAAACAGGCAGGCGATATCGTCAACCATCAGATTACCCGGTGACTGAAAAAGTGCCAGCCGGGTGAAATAACTGATCAGCAAATGAAGGGCGGTATCCACCTGCGTCTGCCCATCGGCAAACCATTCAACCGGTTTCTTTTTGCGTGCCGGTGTATGAGACAACGTCACCAAATCCGGTGGACAGAGGTCGTATAATGGCATCAGCAATGCCTTAACGGGCTCGCTAAGCAATGCGGGCTTGTAACGAATCAGGGTAAAGTCACCAGAATCCTGATACACCCCGGGCACATAAGCCTGTTCAGCCACCAGCTTTAACGCCAGCCGGTAAAGCTGAAGCCACATCAGGGCGTAATGATAATGTCGGCAGGTTTCTGCGCTCTGGCTGATGTGCAACTTCCCCAATAACGAGAGCCACTCGTGGGTATTCTGCGGAGTATCAATGCCATCACCCGATTCGACATTCACGAAACGCCCGGCTTCATCAACCACCAGACTGAGTCGGTCAAACTCAGTCACATCGAACCCTGTGTCGGCATTGTCCGTCGAGGTATCTTTGGATTTATGCGGCACCACATTGCCTGTTGGCGTATTAACCAGTTTATCCACACCGCCGGTTAACCTGGCCGCACGCTTGTAGACACCCGCCATCACCTGACGGAAATCCTTGCCATAGAACAGCGGCTGCGGGCTCAGAATACTGAAAATACGCTCACCCAGCGGTTCAATGGCGGTCAGGTCAAACTGCTCAAAGGCGGGTGTTTCCGGCATTGACCAGTTCTGAATAACCGGCTCTGTCTGCCAGCCATCCAACACCTGCACCATGGCGTCCAGATGAACCAGACTCAAACCGGATGCCTTTTCAATGGCTTTGGGCAAATCCATCCCCCGCAGCCGAAACACCAGAAATGGATCTTTATCAATCTCATTGGCCACCAGATAGATAACCGCCGCAATATGCTTACAGGGCACCGCCCAATCCGGACAAGAGCAGCGGGCATTCATATCCTTCCAATTGCCGGGAAAAACAGAGATCCCCTGCTGACTCAGCAAGGCCAGCGTCTGCTCTGGCAACTGACGATTTAACAGGCGAGCCAGCACCGCTGGGTTCTGACTGATCGCTGCAACAATTTTCTTTTGATTCGTGGTGGAAAACCCGGGCAATCGCACTTCCACCTTATAAGGTGTTCTGCGACTCCCCTGCACATCCGCTTCTGCGCTGGAACCGGAAACCTCAATGCGCTTCACCGAGCCATTGCCCGCATAACGGCGTCCGCGAGGCAGCCGGTTGCTGTAGTCAATTCCGTTAAGCGCTTTCAGCCACTGCTCACCCCACCAGGTTTTGCCGTATTGTGTTGCCATATTTCTACTTGCCCGGACGCTAAATCAAATCTGACAGGAATAATCGTATACAGCCCTACGGCTGTCCAGTCTATAACTTGCGATTCGAGCAACCACAAGCGGTCTTTGCGATAAGTGAAGTGTGGAAACGGTGGGGGCAATCCGATGTGATGAACATTGACGCCCTCTTCAGGGCGGTTTAGGCTGAAAAGGAATGCGCTGATTTAGTCCCACTTGCAGGCGCTTAATAAATATCGCTAAACAGGAGACACGCTATGTCTACTTCCATTTCTGTTATTACCAACGGCATCAGGGTTCACGGTTTAATTACCCATCGTTCTCATTCTGATCTCACCGTTGCCATAACCAGCCCAATAGCCGGTTTCAGTCTCGGGGCTTCTCATATCCCTTACTTTGCCCGATCTCACAAAAACTATCTGGATTCACAGAGTGATGGTCTGGCCACAGAACTATTAGAAGCGCTTTATGGTATAGCCTGCTACGTTCTGGCTCGCAAAGAACAGTTGCAGGAGGCACGGCTCCAGCCAAGTGGCCTGCTGGAAGCGCTTGGCAATATCCAGACAGAACGGGCTTCCATAACACACAAAAAGCGGGCTGCTAAAAAACAGCTTGCTGAGGGCAAACTGGCTCAGCGGGATTATCAGGGTTTACTTAAGGAACTGCGCAGGGAAGATGAACAATGTCAGTCCCTCGAATCCACCCAAAAAGCAGAATTTATACGACACTGTCTACCAGAGTGCTGCGATCAGCTGTGTGCTGATGAGCTCCTTCAATGGCTACAGGCCGAACACAACCAATAAGTCTAATAATTAGCACAGAGGCAATGTGATGTACGACATCATCGGAGATATCCATGGTCAGGCTGATGAGCTTGAGCAATTACTGAAAAAACTGGGATACCAGAATACCAATGGCGTCTATCGCCACTCTGATCGACAAGTTGTATTTGTCGGTGACTTTATTGATGGTGGCCGGCAGCAGCGAAAAACCATTGAGATATGCCGGGCCATGGTAGAAAACGGTGCCGCTCTGGCAGTGATGGGCAACCATGAATTTAATGCCATCTGTTTTGCCACTCCAGGACCAGATGGCGACTACCTTCGCCCCCATGCCAAAGAAAAAAATGTAAAAGATCATCAGGAGTTTCTGGATGAGTTTCCCTTTGACTCACCAGAACATAAAGCAACCATTGACTGGTTCCGTTCACTCCCGCTTTTTCTCGATCTTGGGGAACTTCGTGTGATACATGCGGTTTGGCATCACCCGAGCTTTGAGGCAGTATCTGCATGGCTGGATGGGAATAACTGCCTGCTACCCAGTGCTTATGCGCCGGCATCCGACAAAAACGACCCTTTGTATGAGGCTATCGAATACCTGATAAAAGGCATTGAGATTGAACTTCCCGCTGGTTACAGCTTTAAAGACAAAAAAGGCAACCGGCGTACTGCAGCCCGGATTCGATGGTGGGATGAAAACGCCACCAGCTGGCAACAGGCGGTGGCAGGGACAGGAAACGCCAAACTCCCTGAAACGCCTTTGCCGGAAAATACGTATCGTTATCGGGATGGTATACCACTGTTTGTTGGTCACTACTGGTTAGATGGCACACCTGAGACCCTTTCAAACAATGTTGCCTGCGTTGATTTCAGTGTTGCACGGGCAGGAGGCAAACTGGCAGCCTATCGCTGGTCGGGAGACTGTCTCTTATACACATCT
>NZ_JAVRMB020000101.1:0-6210 GCF_031844845.1 Endozoicomonas sp. | reverse complement strand
CCATCATCCCGTCCATCTCGTTCCCATGCTCTGCGTGGGAATGCAGAGCTATCCACAGACACAGTGCTAAACGCGAGGTATGCGTTCCCACATCAGTGGAAACGAGACAATGCTAAACGCAGGGTATGCGATCCCACAGGGAACCGTGAGAACGAGACAAAATAACTGTCCCATTTTGAACTCGGATTCCGTTAATCCTGAGCTCGTCGAAGGGTGCTGCCACGGAACTTCAACAGGCCTGAGTCCAGGCGAGGTCAAGAGCAGGTGCGCAAGTGGGACAAACCCTACACTTCTTGCAATTCATTCATATCTATCACTGAAGGTGAATTTGTAAGCGTGTGGTATCTCAGATTACCTGCCCTGTATAATTTACATGAGGTTAACACCGCCATTGAAAGGCCAACCACTCCTGCTCCAGCCAATGAATATAACAAAGCCTTGGATCTGTTTTCAGAAGAGGGGTCAGGGAGCCTACCGTTTTCGTAATAATTGAAATCATTTGGCCATGGCGGCTCAGGTACATCTTCTACATCAGGAATTCCGGGATGGGATAGCTTATAACTTACAGTAAAGGGAATCTCCTTGTCAGGTTGTGATTCAGGGATTATATAAAGAGAAGCCTCTTTTATTTTGTGGGGGTATGGGGGAAACCAAAAACAGCATCCATGATGATAGGACGAAATCTCGAAATGTTTCACTACTGAAGATAGATGCTGAGGCCCACTTCTGGGGTCATCACTTTCCGCTCCAACAAAAAAACCGGCCTTATTTGAAGCATCTGACGGCGCTTCTGTCGTAAACAGACTATCTTCAATGGCGTCTGTTATCCCGCATCCTGAAATCTTCCTGATGTTATTACTATATGGAGACTCCCTTAGTTCAACCCAGATATTTTTCATCCATGGGCTATACGGATGTCGAGTGGTCAGATCAAACTCAACATGTTGATGGTAATCGTCGTGTAAATAATACCTCTCTGTCATAGCTGCGTCAGCGTATAGTTCTACCGTATAAAATCTGAACATAAGGTGATTTAGAGGCATGACTTTAGTATTGAATGTAATATTCGTTGTTGTTGGTAGCTTATCCTTATCGATGAATTCTGAAAAATAACTAAAGGTGCCATTAGCATCCCCGGAAATTAACAGAGAGCATGAGGAGTTATCGTCTATAGATACCATTCTAAATGGCTGTTTAATCGTTTCAGCAGACTGACTTGTACCAGTACTTGAGCTCAGCATTTTACTGATCGAGCAACGGACATTATTATTGTCAGGGTCACGATTCAATAATGAGAGTGAAATATTCCCTTTAACACCCGGAACGTAGAAAGGCTGTTCAATATTAAGTAACCCGTTTTTCGGAACTTCGTAGCTGACTGACCTGAGGAAATTGATATTATTTTGTGCGCTCCCAGACGGGTCTTTCAGTGGCATCAATATTTTAGAACCATCATACTTACCCACGTCAGGTTTATAATCCTTATTTTTCCCATCAACAAAACTGTCCGAACTAATATCGCTCTTTATACCCAGCCTGATGATATCGGGTATTTCGCCCGGCTCTGGATGCGTTTGGGTTGTATTGTCAGCCTCCGGTAGCGAATCATCCACCTGTATGGTGGCAGTGGCATCATAATACAAGTCTTCCTGAGCGTCATAATACGCTTCTTCCGTATTGTTTGTGTTAACAGGGTAATCGACACTGGGTTCCGTTAATTGCTCCATTTCTGTAACACTTAAACCCGCTGTATAATATTTAGCCTCATCAAAAGTTGTCACGGGATGCGTTTCGGTATGGTTGGTTAGTGTCAGATTATTTTCAGCATTGAGTTGTGACTGAGTTTCCCGTTCGCTCCGTACGAACCCTGAGAGCGAAGAAGCAAGCAAACCAACGACAGGGATAATAACCACAGGCACTATAATCATTGTCAATAAAACGGTCCCCTTTATCTGGGCACTGTGCTGTCTATAAAAATTGGCTGGATTCGGAAGACAGTTACCAACCTCACACACCTTCACTTTCAGGTGATTAAACCAGCCAGTGGAAGTACTCCCTGTATCCGCTGTTCTGGTGCTTGCTGAAGCAAAAGACTCTATTTTATTCATACCGCCTCATTTGAAGTATCTTTGTGCTGCCTTATTTACACTCGATTCTGCCGTTTTTCCCACTTGCCTTTTTTTGTTATTTCAACAGCAAGGGTTTGAGCTCAGTCATAGAATCTGCCTTTAATAATCAGTCTGCAGAGCAGCATCCATTGATATCCGTATATTTTCAAAATGCAAGCAGCTACACCTGCGGAATCGAGTAACAGTAATCTAATCTGTTAAAAATATCGGCGAACGTAGTCTAGTAATCATTAATATTTTTTCAAATTTTTACGCAGGGGTTTGCCAATTAATCAAATCGGCGTCCATATTGAGTTGCCCCGCCCTCCCGATATTAGTTACCGTGGCAGCAATGCCCTGCTGCTCTTTAACCTCGTTCCCACGGGGGACCGCGGGAACGAGACATGATGCCCGGGTTTGCAGTAGATACTAAAAAATTGAACTTTATCGAGTGACCAAGGGCTGCGATGAAATAAATGAACTTTGGTACTTTAACTATACGAGCCAAGTATACTTCTACTGTTGTCTAAAATAGACATTCCTGCCGGCATTTCAATGGACGAACGTAAGAATTTAATTACTAGAAGCCTTGGTATTAAAGGAATTATCGACTTTTTGAAATATAAAGAACCCGAGCATCGCGTTATTTTCGTTTTTGCCAATCGTAAAATACAGGATAGACCCTTGAGTCAGAACCGTGGGAACGAGAAATGACATTCAAAAGAACCAATAAAACCGGGCTAAAGAGCCCGGTAAGAACGCACAGAACACAATTTCACGAGGTTAAAAATCAGTTTGGTTCATTCCCACTGGTGTGGGAATGAACTTTCATCTCGTTCCCATGCTCTGCGTGGGAATGCAGAGCTATCCACAGACTCAGTGCTAAATGCGAGGTATGCGTTCCCGCACCAAGTGGGAACGAGACAAACGTGGAGTTTTACCCATTGGGTAGACTGCAGTGGGGAGTCCCATGTCACGCTTCATTGAACTCGCGCTATCCTTCTGGTTCCCATGCTCTGCGTGGGAACCTTATCCATCATTAAGCAACTTACCTCCCGGTAGATATGCATTCCCACGCAGAGCGTGGGAACGAGGGAAACCGTTCATCAACACTTTATCGGGATGGGTGTGTTGTGACCCATTGATTCAGGTCATTCGATAGTAATTTGACATTATTTTGGTTATTGCTATTTATCATCTCGATCATGCTTTGCGCGGGAACCCTTATCCAACAGCAGGGATTGTGCAAACCAGCCCGTAGCATTCCCACGCGGAGTGTGAGAGTAAGGAATCCCGGGTATTCAGGAGCGAGGCAGGCTACACTTAATTGCCATGAAACCTAATAAGGATTGAAAAAAACACGGCCAAACCTTTTGACCATTAAAAGGATAGAACCCATGAATGATAACCAATATCTCAACTACATCGAACAAGACCCGGGCAAACGGTTTGGTAAGCCCTGCATAAAAGGCACACGCCTGGCCGTTACCGATATCCTTGAAATGCTGGCAGAAGGATTAAGTCAGAGTGAGATTCTTGCCGACCACCCCAACCTTAACGCAGAGCATATAAAGGCGGCATTGCTTTACGCCGCCAATCATATTAAAGGTGCTGCCTGATGCTGCTTCTGGATGAGAACCTATCTCCCAGACTGGTGGCCAGAATAAGTACCATTTTCCCAAACAGCCTTCACGTGCTTCACGCCAAACTCGACAATGCACCGGATATTGAAATCTGGTACTTTGCCAGAAAACAGGGACTGGCGATTGTTTCCAAAGACAGGGATTTCCTCAACTTTTCTCAACAGTATGGTACGCCGCCGAAACTGATCTATCTCCAGACCGGTAATTGCCGGTTGGTACAAATAGAGCAGCTTTTAAAAGACAACGTCACCGTTATTCAGGCATTTCTCCGGGAACCGGAACGTGGAGTTTTGCAAATTGGGTAGACTTCATCATCTCGTTCCCATGCTCCGCGTGGGAATGCAGAGCTATCCACAGGCACAGTACTGAATGCGAGGTATGCGTTCCCGCACCAGTGGGAACGAGATAAACCGGTTCGGCCAATGCAAAAAACCGGGCTAAAGAGCCCGGCAAGAATGCACAGATCAACAATTTCAAGAGGTTAAAAATCGGTTGGGTTCATTCCCACACCTGTGGGAATGAACTTTGGTCAGTTCCTGAAGGAAGGTGACCTGCGTAGCTGCCTGATCATTAGAACCAGTATTCAATACCAGTTGATGCTTCGCTGAAGCTGTCGGTCTTCCAGCGACCAGCATAGCTTTCACCGGCATCAACATCACGGTAACGGACATAAACAACCGCATTTGAGTCGATCTTGTACATTAACTGAGTAGACCAGGTATCATCGCCAGTATTTTCCTGCTTGGCACCATTGACTTTAAGGTCTTCAGTTTTGGTGTAACCAACTTTAGCCTGCCACTTCTGATCTGCACCGAAGTTGTACATCAGGCCAGTAGAGTAAGCGTTTTCTTTCTCGTCGCTACCAAGAGTATCGTCGGCTTCAGCAATACGGTACTGGGCAAAATAACCAACAGGGCCGTGGCCACCTTGCACACCTGCCAGATAGGTTTGGTTATCCCAATAGTTACCAATATCTTTGCCATCCGCGTCATACGTGGCAGTGTCATAGTTCATCTCATAAGCAAGATCGAACTGAATCCAGTTTCCTTCACCATACTTAACATTTTGGTGCACCGCAGCACCATGCCAATAGTTGCTACTGGCTTCTTCACTGGCTGTTGCTCCAGCACGGTCTGCACCGGCACCAACAGCAAGATCCATGGTAAAGCCAGTCCAGAGCTCCTTGGAATCCCAACGGATGGTATCGGACTGACGGTCATTAAAGTTATTACCGCCAATGTTACCGCCCCAGTCCCAGGTATCACCCAGACCAGGGTTAGAGGCAGGCCAGTCAACCAATTCATAAATTGGTGTCAGTACACGACCTACACGAACCAGACCAAACTTCTCACTGTCAAAACCTATGAACGTGTCACGCTTACCAAGATAACCACCGCCACCATTTTCACCCTCAAAACTTGGATCTACGTAACCAGTTTCAATCTGCCAGATAAATTTAGTGTGCTCTGGCAGGCCATCAAATTTTGCATAGCCGCGCCAACCGATTCGGGTTTCGTTATTTACCTGAACACCTGAGTTATTGTCCTGATTCGCATAATCACGACTGGCGACTTGAACCGCAATAACACCATAAATATCGTGTCCATATTTATCTTCAGTACTGCTTTCACTAGCCATAGCTGATACGGAAGTCAGTGTAGCCATTACCGCGCTGGCAATCAGTGTCTTTTTAAACATGCTCATTAATCCCCATTAACCCCTGTGTGTGTTTGACTGCTTTATTCAAGAAAGGCAGCACTTTCTATCGGTTGATCCAATTCATGGATACCTGCAAGGTGTCGTAAATATTCCCCGTCACCCTGCCCGTTTCTTTCTTGTTTTGTTATCAGTCAAGAAACGGTCGCTTATGTAAACGGTTGCCAGCTTATCGTTTCGCCTAAAAAATGTAACCGGTTTCTGCAACCGGTTTCAACCTTTTGTGAACACTTTTGTCTTAAATCAATAGTTGGGCACTTTTCGTACCCGAACAAAACCACTCCAAACAGAACATTGACTCAAATCATTGAATCACAACTTCACACAAGTAAAAGACACCTGTTTTATTCAGAATCCCGTTAGTAGACAAACAAACCTCCTTATAAAGCCAACAGAGAGCCCCTACAAACCAAGGGCTGGCAGGGCATACAAGCACATACCTTATAGTTATAAATACGCCATGAAACCGGTTGCGGAAACCGGTTGCACGGCGTGCTCCATTGTGATTTCATTGACGGCGTCCTGAAACTTCCACTGGTTTCCCTTTCAGTCCCGACTCTCAATACAAACTCTTAATACAAAGAGTGATAGAAACAGACGGGTATCGAGAAAGCCGGAACGGGAACACACTGAATTACGGAGTCACTAAAATGAAAAAAATCTTCCTTTGCTGCAGCGCAGGCATGTCCACCAGCATGCTGGTTAAGAAAATGGAACAGGCCGCTGCGGATCGTGGTCTGGAA
>NZ_JAVRMB020000100.1:0-7495 GCF_031844845.1 Endozoicomonas sp. | reverse complement strand
TCCAATAATAATTTATTAGCTATAAAAACTCATAAATCAATCATCATCAGAATTAATCATCCCTGAATCCAAGTGATGCAGACATTACTATTGGTGGTGAATCCAGCTTTTGGATAAAAACTAACGGATAGGATTCTGCTTGGTACAGGCTGAACCAGCACTACGCGCCAACGGAATGCAGTTTAATCAATCAGGCGTAAAGAAATCAGTTTTATAATGGTGCCGATGAGTACAACCGACGACAAGCAAGAACACCCTGAAACCACTGCTGTCTTTGCTTTTCAGCGAAGGCTTTCATAGCGGCCAATTTACCTACCGCACGTTTGAAACGATTATTCCAGCCTATGGTTTTTAGCCACTCTTCTTCATCTATACCCAGTCTGGTCAGAATGGGAGGCGTATCAGCGGGTATGGCTCCCCGTTTGCCAGCTTTGAGTATTCTTCCGCTCCAGTCCACTAATTCAAAATAGTATTGTCGACTGAACGGAATGGACTCATCGGGGTTTTGTCCAGGGCATTGCAGAGGTTTAAGCTGTAGATCGGTTTGTTTATCAGTCAGATTATTATTCAGGTGCGTTATTCGTTGCTGGATGGATGTGTAGTCAGAGGCTTCTGGCGTATCGGCCATCTTTACTCTTATGGGGTTAAGGTCCACGTAAGCCATGCAAGTGAGAATAGCTGCTTCATCCAGCAAGGCCTGGCTTTTGAAACGACCTTCCCAGAATCGGCCTTTACAGCCATCTTCCTGATTGGCTTCGCGGGCCAGATGTTCGTTAAGGCAGCGCATAAACCAGCTGATGTCTTGCAAACGCTCCCGGTATAGTTGCGCGTAGTCATCAACCCGGCCTTGTTCTGCATCATCCAGTATCTCACCGGCAAGATAACGCTGAACCAGCATTGGCCCATTAAATAATTGTGTCCAGCGTTTGAGCACCTCCCGGTCACACCACTGCTTCGTTACAGTGGCGTTGATGTGGAGTACAACATGGTAATGATTGGACATGATGGCATAGGCACAGACTTCAATCGCAAAGATATTCACCAATAACTGGAGACGATCGATCACCCACTGGCGGCGATGTTCGTAGTTATTTCCCGAAAGATGATCCTGACCACAAAGCCACGCCCTGCGGACACAGCGAGCGACGCAATGGTAGTAGCGAGTACTCGTCGTATCGATCAGATTTCGCCGTGGGCTGGTCATGGGTTCTCCTGTAGGGAATGAAATGGTCACAGGAGTAAAATAGTGGAGTTGTTTATAGAGTCAAGTTTGTGGGTGTCCTATTATGTCTGCCTTTATAGAGTCAAGTTTGTGGGTGTCCTATTATGTCTGTCTATGTCTGTCTGTTAACGGAGGCTTCTGCGGCAACGGTATTGGTGTTCAGGCCTTCGTAGGCTTTATCCGCCAGAATTCGTGCAGCAGCGTCCAGAATGGCTTCGACAGTTTTTATCGATCGAGCCTGTCTGGGAACTGGACTGGTTGCAACATTCACAGTACACACCTTGGTGTCTAAAAACACCGTAGAAAACAAGTAAAGGCTTGTATTGTATACCCAAAGGATTTGAAGATGCAGTTAGGCGACAAGAGAGCGAAGCCTTGGGAGCTTAGATTAACCAGATGACCAAGGTGAGTGAACGCAGTCAACACTCCCTTTGGTCGACCGCGCGAAATTAGCAGCAGAGTCCAGTCAAGACACAACCTTCGTTTTTGAGAACTGAATTTAGTATATTAGGGGCGCATATCAGCTCACACCAAGCAACCAGGCATGCCAAAATTTTCCAGATGACGCCTGCTACCCGAAAAAACCAGGCCGCTTGTGCTTTTACGGGCAGCGAGTAGCGGCCTTTTACAAGTTTCAGTAAAATGTGGATCTTATTTCAGGACAATTCCTAAGTGATTGGGATGTGCGAACACAGACAACACCCCCGCATCTTCAAGTACGACGGGTATAAGCAGGGTGGTGTACCATTCGGAGGCGACACTCCCCGCCTCATCATACCCGAGGGCATAAAGGCGAGGCTTCTTTCTGACTTCACAGGCTACTGCCAGTTTATAACAACTGGACTTACACAGAAGCCTCCATCAGCAGTAACCGGGTGCCCCTCGGTTATTTTGTATTAACTTGTAGCACTGTAAAACAGTCATCGCTTGGTTATCGTCAACGACTGTTTTACTGATAAATCTGGAGAGATTCTAGACCATGACAAGAAATACACAAGCGGAACGCTCACCGCGTTCCCGTCTTATATCCCCGCCCGTTTAGGCGAGGGTTTACGACTATTTTGCTAAAGGCCTCTGACTTCTTTAATCCATAAAATATTGATCCATAACTATCTCCTCCACATTTTCATAGTGATATAGGTTTATATGCTTCGACTTAACGAAATAAAATTACCCCTTGATCATACCGATGATGAATTGACCAAAGCGGTCATTCAGAAGCTGATGATTCAGCCAGAAGAGTTGCTTGATCTTTCGACGTTTAAGCGTAGTTACGATGCCCGTAAAAAATCGAATATCATGCTGATTTATCAGTTGGATGTTGAGTTGACGGATTCAGCTGAAAAAACTGTGTTAGAGAATTTTGCGGGTAAATCCTTTGTCAGAGTGAGTCCTGACACCTCTTATCGCTTTGTCGCACAGGCCGACAGTCATTTCCCTGTGGGTGATCAGCAGCGCCCGGTCATTATTGGTTTTGGTCCCTGCGGTATTTTGGCTGCCCTGATATTGGCGCAGATGGGGCTAAAACCCATCGTATTAGAGCGCGGTCAGGATGTCAGGCAGCGTACCAAAGATACCTGGGGCTTATGGCGAGAGAGAAAACTGAATACTGAGTCCAATGTACAGTTTGGTGAAGGTGGTGCAGGTACTTTCTCCGATGGGAAATTGTACAGTCAGGTCAAAGATAAAAATCATCTGGGTAGAAAAGTATTAACAGAATTTGTTAAGTCGGGAGCGCCAGAAGAAATACTTTATGTTAGCAAACCCCATATTGGCACCTTCAAGTTGGTAAAAATGGTGGAAAATATGCGGGCGGAAATTATTCGCTTAGGCGGTGAAGTTCGTTTTAATAATAAAGTGGAAGCTATTCATCGTCAGGCTGATGGTCAAATTACCGGTTTGACATTAAATAGCGGTGAGAAAATTCATACTGGCCATATTATTTTGGCGATTGGACATAGTGCCCGTGATACCTTTCAAATGTTATTGGATCAGGGCGTTTATATTGAAGCAAAACCTTTTTCAATTGGTTTTCGAATTGAGCATCCGCAGTCTGTTATTGATCGCGCTAGATTTGGCGACTTTGCAGGGCATCCGATTTTGGGTGCGGCGGATTATAAATTGGTGCATCACTGTAAAAATGGTCGCAGTGTTTATAGTTTTTGCATGTGCCCCGGCGGCACGGTGGTAGCAGCGACCTCGGATGAGGGACAGGTTGTGACTAATGGTATGTCGCAATATTCCCGCAATGAAAGGAATGCAAATTCTGCCATCGTTGTTGGTATTGAGCCGGATAAAGATTATCCAGAACATGCATTGGCAGGTATTGATTTGCAGATTCAATTAGAGAAAAAAGCGTATGAAATGGGTGGCGGAAATTACAACGCCCCAGCGCAGCTGGTCGGTGATTTTCTTCGTAAGAAACCGTCAACCGAATTAGCCGGTGTTACTCCTTCTTATCAACCTGGAGTTACTTTGGGGGATTTAACGCAGGCCTTGCCAGAATTTGCAATTGCCGCTATTCGAGAAGCCATTCCTGTTTTCGATAACCAGATTAAAGGTTTTGCTATGGATGATGCGGTATTGACGGGCATAGAAACTCGTACCTCTTCCCCTATATGCATTAAGCGAGGAAAAGATTTTCAAAATATTAATACCAGGGGTTTGTATCCAGCGGGTGAAGGTGCGGGTTATGCCGGAGGGATTTTATCGGCGGCGATTGATGGCATTAAAGTAGCTGAGGCGGTAGCTTTGGATTTATTGGCGTCCTAGTGCAGGAAAGCGTTAGAACCCATACCGACACATTGTCGTCATCCCCGCGCAGGCGGGGATCCACTGCGTGGTAGGTTCTCGCCTTCGAGCCTGTCGCAAAGGTTGAAAATGCCGATTTCTACCCCCCTCCGTCTTTCCCGCGAAGGCGGGAATGACGGAGGTCTGGTACTTTCTACAATGCCACTTCCCTTAATGTCGGAATGACCGAGGATCCTTTGCAGCACCCGTATGTTTTCGCCAGTCATCATAAAGTGCTGTCGCGCCGGGAAGTTGTTCAAAAAAAGAGGTATTCAATGAAGTTTAAAAAAGTTAGCTGAACTAACATGCTTGTTATAGAAGGATATCAATCTATTTGATTATATTGGTTGAGATTTTCAGATGAAATTCAGAATAAATTAACGTTCTTTGTATAAGCTTTGGTTACTTTTTACTCATAATTGAAGAGGGTTTCTTTGATGCGAGTAAATAGTAACCAGGCAACGTCCAAATCAATAAAAAATGCTCATAATGGAGGTGACATGAAAATGCAGGCTACAGAAATCAATCCAGGCGCTGCTCGACCAATTCAAGATAACTCGACTTTCAATGCATTAGGTAGAGCCGCAAAGTGCTTTGGCAGAAGAGTATACAAAACAGCGGTTGCCATACCGTATGTTTTATATCATGTCTTTAGTTTAAGCACTGAGGCAGTGTGTGGTGCGGGTGGTGCTGTTGTAGGTGCTGTTGGAGGTGGAACGATTAAGTTAGCAAAATCCATCGGAGCTAAACTTGGCTTGTGCCAGAAATCAACACGACCACTTTCAGATTATGTAATAAAAGGCTTCCATACTGGCGCTAATATCGGCTGGCTTCCTGGTCAGGCTATTGGCGTGGTTGGATCATTAGTGACGACAGTTGCACTTTTGAATCCGTTCTCACTGGTTGTTGTAGGAGCGTCCCTTACCATGAGCGGTGTGATTGATAGCGTGGTGGCCTATCACGAGATTAAAATGACAGGAAAATCTTCTGTAGAAGATGAATCAAAAAACATCTTGAGAGATATCAGGCATGAATGCCGAGCTATGCATGATTGGCTTTATGATGAGAAAAAGTCTTAGCCGCCTGTCCAGGCGTATTGGGTGTTTCTGATCAATAAGTGTTAATGGGAAAATGCCCCCGGTGTAATAAAGCCCTCTGTCACTATTGTTTGACTGAGTGTTTCGATAAATCGGGGTATTCTCGACTTTCCCACAGATCGAGAAAGTTTGGGGTCGGGTCTTTCATTTTACGTGTGTTTTGACTCTGTACGGCTTTCCACAGGTTTAAATTTCATGCCGTTATCCAGATAACTTCTGCCTAATCACTTTGCTTATAATGCCAGGTGTCATCAAAACCATTGGGCTTTTCAAAAAGGTAAACGTTTCAATAAACCGCTGATGAATATCCTGATCTTTACCCGCCAGTTTCATAATGGTTTTGATGTAACTGTTCATCATGCTGATCCCCACCGGTTTTTTACCCCTGGTTCCCGGGTACATAAAGTCCGGACTGGCGGCCATCAGCCAGGGGATGATCTTTCCCTGACCGATCTGTTTCTGCAGGCGTGCCATGGTGGCAGGGGTAAAGTCGGTTTCCTGTTGCTCGAGCAGAACCTTGAGTTTTTGCAGATCTTTTAATGCCATGGTAACGCCCTGACCATAGATGGGATTAAAACTGCAGACGGCATCACCCACCACCAGAAAATTACCCGGCCACTGTTTAATACGATCATAGCGGCGCCAAAGGCTACCAGGAATCCGGTAGTTCAGTGGTTCACCGATGGGTGTTCCCTGCTTGAGCACTTCATAAAGGTCAGGCTGTGGCAGTGATTGTGCATAGTCCATAAACCCTGCCATCTCCAGGGTAGCGACTTCACCGTTGAAACCCACCAGGGTGGTCATCCATTCGCCGTTGCCGAGGGGGTATATCATTCCTCCTCGCTTGACGTTGGGGGGCTCTGGATAGATAGCCAGTACCTTCCAGTCCAGTGAGTCCGTGAGGCTTTCCGGGATCTGGAATTTTCGGGTGGTGTAGGAGATTTGTGCTCTGACCTCATCTTCCGTGACGCTGGCGATGCTGGCTTCACTGAGCCATTTGGGTGTGTGGGTACCCCGGCCTGCCGCATCAATGATCAGGTCGGCTTCCAGCATCTGAGTAGCGTCTTTATTAAGTGTTGCCTGGTAATGGACACCTTTGATTCGCCTGCCATCCTCAGACACGACCAGCCCAAGCACCCGGGAGCCGGTTTGCAATTGAATATTGCTCACTGATATGACCGTTTGACGAACCTGCCATTCAAACTGTGAACGGTGGCACCAGCCCATATCCACCCCGGAGTGGAACCGCTTTTTCCAGACACCAAACTGAAACCATTTCAGCTCTTCGGCTGCATCGGCAGGGTAGATGCCATACTCCCTGAGGTTGAACCGGGGTGTTCCAAAGAGTTGCTCCAGCAGCTCAATACCGCTGGGCAGTAATACATGGGAGTGCGAACCCTGACCGGCACCTTTATGGAGACCGCTGTCACTATCTAACGGGTCTTTTTCAAGAATGATGACTTCCTTAAAAAACGGCGACAGGGTTTTCGCTGCCATCAATCCTGCGACACTTCCACCAATCACTATTGCCCGTTGCATCATTTTTGTATCATCTCCATTCTTAAATAAAAAACGGCGTATCATCATCGGGAACTGCTGGTGGGAACCTATACCTTTCAACTATTGTCATCCCTTCACCCGCTTTTCTGCCAGTTTATAAACCTCACTGTCACGACGCATACCAACGGCCACAATTAGAATCCGGATTTTTCCTTTATTGACCTCATACACTATCCGCGTGTTACCGGTTCGTATTCTGCGAAGCCCTGACAATGTGCCACTTAATGGTTTTCCTGATTTTTCCGGCTCGCCATGTGCCATCCTGTTTTCAATGATTTTCAGGATTCTGCGGGCTTCAGCATTCCCCATAATTTTCAGATCGTCTTTTACCTGGGGAAGGTACTCAATTTTCCAGACCACATTCAATCCTTAAATTCCTTTATCATCTCTTCATGGCTGATTGTGGTTTTACCGTCAAAATTCGCCAGCCGCTCCCGGGCTACGGCCTCAATTCGTAAATCCTCCAGTTCATTTACCATCGCCTCAAACTGTTCAACACTGAGCAACACTGCCACCGGTTCATTGTTCCGCATTACCACGTATTTATCCTGCTCCCGGTTGCAAATCCTATCCAGATACAGTTTGAACTGACGGGCCAGCCGGGTGACTGGCAAAGCCTGATCGGCGGTTTCCAATAGGGCAGGCATAGCAATAATTCCTTTAAATATGTTTATTATCTGACAATAGTCTGCTTTTAAGCTGCTGTCATATTTTCAAACGTCAAAAAGAGGCGGCTTCAGTGACTTCAGGAAGAGTGACTTCAGGACACCCAGAAATTTATCCATGCATAAAATCAGGCTATTTTTCTGGGTGTCCTGTAAGTTTT
>NZ_JAVRMB020000099.1:0-31405 GCF_031844845.1 Endozoicomonas sp. | reverse complement strand
ATCCGCTTTGTGACGCCTGTACAGCGGCATGAAGGCAAGGATAAAGCAATCCTTGATCATCGGAAGGAGCTGTATAGAAAAGCCCGGGAGGCCAACCCTTCGCGCTGGTCAGGTCAACCCAGAAACTGGGAGCCAGTGGGGGCGGTAGCCCTCAACCCTGAGAGAATTCCAGAAGCGGAAAACCGGGTGAAAAAATCGGCCTAAAATTGAGTTTTCGGGACAACTACCTTGAAAAACACCGATTATTTCTTCCTATTATTTCGGTTCAGGAGAAAAGTAGAATAGATATATGGAAAGTCCAGTTTATGGGTGTCCTATTATTTCTCCTATTATTTCCTCATTATTTCCTTCCCTATTATTTCCATGGGTGTCCTATTATTTCTTCGATATATGGAAAGTCCAGTTTATGGGTGTCCTATTATTTCCCCTATTATTTCCCTATTATTTCCCTATTATTTCCTTCCTATTATTTCCCTATTATTTCCCGCTATTATTTCCGGGTGTCCTATTATTCCTTCCTATTATTCCCTCGGTTGGTTGAAAAGAGAGCGCATAAGCACCAGGCATGGTAATGGAAGCAGCAACGGCCAAAGCCATGACCGACTTCCGTGGACATTTCACAACAGGCGTTTGCGTTTTCGGCGAAAAAACAAGACTTCTTTTTATTGTTTTAACCATCTCTAGCCCTGAGAGCAGCAACTGCATATTTGGTCGAAAGTTGATCGGTAATTCTTTCAGAATTACCGACCTGCATGGTTCTGTGATAGACCTGAGGGCCGTTTAATAGCCGTTCAGACTTGCATAACGGTCATAATGGAAATGAGCATCACCCAGTAATAATTGAGCGACACGAGCCCGCTTCAGGAAGAAGCCAATTTCCAGTTCATCAGTTACGCCAATGCCTCCGTGTAACTGCACCGCTTCGTTGGTAATCAGCTCAGCAGTTTCCGAGATTATCGCCTTGGCGGCACTGATCAATGCGGGCGCGTTCTTTTTACCCGCTTCCAAAGCACTCAGTGCATCCATCAGCAGCGATTTACACAGCTGGATTTCGGTATACATATGGGCGCAGCGATGCTGGAGGCCCTGAAAGGTACCAATCAATACCCCAAACTGTTTACGCTCCTTCAGATACTCAACTGTGCGTTCAAATGCTTCCTGAATACTGCCAAAAAGCTCTGCAGCCAGGCAGATTCTGGCAACATCCAACGCTTTATCCAGTGCCTCAAAACCCTGACCTGCCTGTCCAAGTAATGCGCTATCTGAAACAGCGACATTATCAAAAGCAATACGGGCATAGTTACGACTGTCGGCCAGGTGTGTCTTGTTGATGGCTACACCTTCAGCACCGGCATCCACCATAAACAGGCTTATGCCGTCCTGATCCCCCGGCTGGCCTGCGGTTCTTGCCACCACAATTAGTTGATTCGCTACATGCCCATCCATTACCAGGGTTTTGTTACCGCTGATGGCATAACCATTTTCAGTTTTGGTTGCGGCTGTGCGGATTGCCAGTGGGTTATGACGTACGCCTTCCTCCAGTGCCAGGCTGACCAGAAGTTCACCGGCAGCAATAGACGACAATAATTCTTCTTTCTGGGTTTCATTCCCTGCATACAGGATCACAGAGCCTGACAGCGCAACGGAAGAGAGTAGTGGAGAAACCAGTAACGTACGACCAAACTCTTCCATACAGGCGGCAAGCCCTTTCACGCCGAAGTCGAAACCACCGCAGGCTTCCGGAAATATAACGCCACCCCAGCCCAGCTCGACCATCTGCCCCCAGATTTCTCTGGAGAAACCCACCGGGTCCTGACTGTCCCGGAGTTTTCTCAGGCTTTCAACCGGGCTGTTGGCCTGGACAAAATCTCTGGCCGTATCTTTCAGGGAGCGTTGTTCTTCATTAAATGCTAACGACATAACTATTTCCTCGCTCCCTTTCCAGAAGTACTGGCCCCATCAGGCAGTCCCAAAACCCGCTTGGCAATAATATTCAATTGAATCTCAGAGGTGCCACCGGCAATACTGTGGGTTTTCGAAGCCAGCCAGTCCCGGGTCAGCTGCAGCTCAGTATCACTGAAGCCCTCGCCGGACCAGCCCAGTGCCTGCTCACCCGCCAGTTTCAGGATCAGCTCGTATTTCCGCTTTTCTTCTTCGGTACCCACATATTTCAGAATCATGGCGACATTCATATCACCGATGCCCTGGGCAAATTCATCCGTCATTCTCTGCTGCGTTTTATCCAGGGCCCGCTTCTGAATTTCATGGCGGGCAACCGACTGTCGAAAAACCGGATCAGCCAGCTTGCCATCCACAAGACCAATATGTTCGATTGCTGCTGATCGCGGTGTGACCCCGGACGTGCTGGCCGATGCTTCCATATCGGACATTATATTGCGTTCAAACTGCAGCACACGCTTGGCAACGGTCCAGCCCTGGTTCTCAACACCCAGAATGTTCTTTTTGGGTACACGAACATTGTCAAAGAATGTCTGGCAGAAATGGGTTTCACCGGTAATCAGCTCAATGGGCTTGGCATCAACACCCTCGCTGGCCATATCAAACAATAGGAACGTAATGCCTTCTTGTTTGACCACATCGGGGTTGGTACGGACCAGGCAGTAGATCCAGTCAGATTCGTCAGCACCCGAGGTCCAGAGCTTGGAGCCATTGATCATGTAATCATCACCATCCGACTCGGCTTTACACTGCAATCCTGCCAGGTCAGAACCGGCTCCGGGCTCGGAATAACCCTGACACCAGCGAATCTCACCACGGGCAATCTTTGGCAGATGCTCACGCTTCTGCTCTTCGGTACCAAACTCCAGAATGGCCGGACCCACCATCCAGATACCCAGATTGACCTGTGGCGCACGACAGCCAAGCCTGGCCATCTCTTCTTTGAAAATCCGGGTTTCCTTGGCAGAAAAGCCTGCGCCACCATACGCTTCTGGCCAGTCGGATACGCAGTACCCTTTGTCAACGCAGCGATCAAACCAGAGCTTTGCATCGGACGACGGGAATTGTAAGTTACGACCACCCCAGACCTGCTCTTTCTGGGTGACAGGGGTACGCATAGACTCAGGACAGTTGTCGTTAAGCCAGTGGCGCATCTCCTGACGAAATGCGGTTAAGTCGGACATGATCAGTTACCCTTATTGCTGTGGAATGACACTGAAACCCTCACAAACTGGTACTTTATTGGCAAAGTACTCGCCCAGTGACGTATTGAGGGATTCCAGAGTCCAGGCTTCAGGACTGGTGAACTGCGCAGCCTCTTTCGGACTGTCGATCAGGGTGACCTGCTTGCCCCATACCACAAACACCTGACCGGAAACATTAGCGGCATCCGGTGATGCAAGATAAGTGACCAGCGGGCTGACATTCTCTGGCGCAAAGGTATCAAAACCAGTCTCAGGCTTGACGAACATCGCGGCAGTGCCGCCTTGATTGGTCATGTCGGTACGGGCTCTTGGGCAGATAATATTGGCCGTCACACCGTAGTTAAGCATGATCTGCGCAGCACCCATGGTCATGGCAGTGATGCCGGCCTTGGCAGCCGCATAGTTAGGTTGGCCAACGGAACCGAACAGGAACGCTTCAGATGATGTGCTGATCAGCCGGCCATAAACCGGTGCACCATCGGCTTTGCACTTCTCGCGCCAGTATTTGGTCGCATGACGCATATTGACAAAGTGGCCCTTCAAATGAACACGAACCACTGAGTCAAACTCGTCTTCGGTCATATTGAAAATCAGTCGGTCGCGACAAAAACCCGCGTTGTTGACCAGAATATTGACATCACCCCAGGTTTTCAGGGTTTTTTTGAATAATTGCTCAGAGTCGTTCCAGTCGGCACAGTCACCAAAGAAGGCAAACGCCTCGCCACCAAAATCCTTGATCTCTTCCACTACAGACAGGGCCGCCGCTTCAGCTTCCGCATTACCGCCCAGGTCATTAACCGCAACCCGGACGCCTTCCCTGGCCAGATTCAGCGCTTCGGCGCGTCCCAGACCACGGCCCGCACCGGTGACAATGGCAACTTTTCCGTCCAGTTTTTCATTGTGAGAAGTCATGATTTTTTCCTGTTCTTATCGTTATTTTTTTCACCACAAAGGCACCAAGACACAAAGGAACTCTTTTTTTCTTTTCTTTGTGTACTTTGTGCCTTTGTGGTTCATATCTTAAATACGCTCAATAATGGTGCCGGTACCCACCGATGCACCACAGCACATGGTGATGAGTGCGGTATTCTTATCAGTGCGCTCCAGCTCATGCAGTGCTGAAGTAATCAAGCGTGCACCGGTACTGCCCACAGGGTGACCAAGGGCAATCGCACCACCATTGACGTTTACTTTATCCATGTCTGGCTGGTAAACCCGTGCCCAGGAGAGCACCACGGCAGCAAATGCTTCATTCACCTCGAACAGATCAATATCACTGAGGCTCATGCCGCTTTTCTTTAACAGTGCTTTGGTGGCGTCAACGGGGCCGTCCAGCAGATAGTAAGGGTCGGCTCCCACGACCACATCGGTCAAAATCCGTGCCCGTGGCTTCAGCCCTCTGGCCAGTGCTTCCTCTTTACTCATCCAGAGTATGGCTGCTGAGCCATCGGAGATCTGGGATGAGTTGCCCGGTGTATGGATGCCACCTTCCGCTACCGCCTTCAGGTTGCCCAGAGTTTCCAGGGTTGTGTCACGGAAACCCTGATCACGGGTAACGACTCTGGTTTCGCCATTAGGCTGGCCATCTTCACCAAAGGCTGGCGCTTCAACGGAGAATACTTCACGATCAAAATAGCCTGCCTCCCAGGCGGCTTTTGCCCGTTGCTGAGACCTGAGGGCAAATTCATCCACATCCTGTCGTGTGATTCCACGATTCACAGCAATTCTTTCCGCACTGGAAAACTGATCGGGCGTGCTGTCCCAGGGCCAGTTCTTTGGTAAAAAGAAGCCCGGACCGTTATAAACATTCATGCCGAGGCCGACACGACTCATGGCTTCGACCCCACAGGCAACCCCAATATTAATGGAGCCACCACGCACCAGCGATGAAATAAGATGGTTGGCCTGTTGGGCTGAGCCACACTGGGCATCAAGGGTGGTTGCGCCCGCGCCCCAGGTTTTACCCATGGACAACCAGGCATGTCGGGTGATGTTTCCGGCCTGCTCTCCAGCCTGGGTGACACAGCCGCCAATCAGCTGTTCAACCTCGTTATATTCCAGACCGGCTTTTTCAACCACCGCCCGCATGGACAGAGCCAGCAGTTCGGCGGCATGAATACCATGCAGGTCACCCACCACAGGCTTACCCCTGGCAATAGGGGTACGTAGTGCTTCAACAATGACGGCTTCTGCCATGAGAGACTCCTTATTTATTGTTATGAGGCGTTGCACGAAAAAGATAATGGATAGCAAACCGTGAATGAATGACAGATTCAGTCCGGGTTTTATGGACAAAATCAGCGGCTATCGGCTTGAAATAAAATCCGTTAGGATGCGTTTTGAAACGTTGAACCAAAGCAACAATAAACCTGAAAAGAGAAGAATAATGAAAAAGTACGATTTTAAAGACATTGAAGGTATGCAGGCAGAAGTTACCGAAACATTCAGCGACTGGAGCGAGGAAATCACGGTTTCCCAAGAGTTGATCAACCAGTTTGCCGAGCTTTCCGGCGATAGTTACTGGTTGCATACGGATGCCGAAAAGTGCGTAAAGTCCAGCCCTTTCAAAACGACCATTGCCCATGGTTTTCTGACCCTGATTCTGCTGCCTAAAATGCCAACGCCACTATCCTTTGAAGTGACCGGGTTTAATAACATGCTCAATGCAGGCTCGGACAGGCTGCGGTTTACCGGTATTGTACCGGCGAACAGTAAAATTTACTGCCGCAGTCGTGTAAAAGCCGTTACCGGCAGCGCCAAAGGTACGACATTAACGCTGGAGCAACAGGTGCATGTAGTGGGTGAAGAACGCCCGGTACTGGTTTACGAAATGATGTTTATGTATATGTAAACCATCGCGTAGGTCGGTTCCCCGTTAAGGGGAGCCGACAACCTGGTCTTTCTTCACAGCTTCAACGCATGGGTCGGGGCATTCCCAAACCAAACTGCGCAATCAATTCCCGCTGGATTTCGTTGGTTCCTCCCCCAAAGGTCAGGGTGACTGAGGCGCGTACTTCATACTCCAGTTCCCCCATAAGCATCGATGCCGCAGAGTCCTGGCGAACCATGCCGTTAGCGCCGGTAATATCAATCAGACGACGCAGGATTTCTATGGCCGATTCAGTGCCGTAGACTTTCGTGGCCGAGGCCAGTGCTACATCCATTTTTCCCTGCTCCAGATCTGCAGCAATGCGGAAATTAATTAACCGCATCGCTTCCAGACGGGCATAACACTCGGCGATGGCTGAACGAACCCATGGCTTATCGGTTGCCCGTTTACCATTTTCATCCTGAGTGCGGGCCCACAGGTAAACCTTGCGAAACAGTCCGGCTACCTTATCAGACCAGGAACCAAGACCCAGCCGCTCATGATTTAACTGGGAGGTAATCAGTTGCCATCCCCCGTTAAGCCGTCCAACCAGCATATTGCCCGGAACACGAACATTGTCGTAATACGTGGCAGCAGTCGGGTTAGAAGTGGTTGGGATAACGGTGTGTGAATAGCCTTCCTCCCGGGTATCCAGAATTAAAATAGAGACACCTTTATGTCTGGGTAATTCCGGATCGGTCCGCGCCGCCAGCCAGATGAAATCAGCGGCTTCAGCACCGGATGTCCATAATTTATTACCGTTGACATGGAAGTCTTCGCCATCAAAGGTTGCTGAGGTTTTCAGGGTGGCCAGATCAGAGCCAGCCCCCGCCTCAGAATAGCCAATGGCAAAAATAGTCTCACCCATGGCGATACCGGGAAGAAACTTTTCTTTCTGCAGATCAGAACCGTATTGCATCAACGCTGGTCCAACGGTGCTGATGGTCACAAACGGTAGTGGGGCACCGGCGATATTCGCTTCTTCGAAGAAAATCAGTTGCTCGGTGGCCTGATAGCCCTGGCCACCGTGCTCTTTTGGCCAGCCAACCGCTAGCCAGCCATCTTTACCCATTTGTTGTATCACACGACGATAATCGTCTCCGCCTTCTTTGCCTCTCAATGTGGCGCGAAGTTCTGGTGTCATTAATTCGGTAAAGTAGTCACGAACTTTCAGACGCAGCTGATGCTGTTCGGGCGTAAGATCTACAAACATCGAAGTCTCCTCAGGCTGCGCTTAAAATCAGGCCGCTGGTAGGCACACCGGTACCGGCGGTCACCAGAACATTTTCAACATCATCGACCTGATTGATGGCACTGCCCCGAACCTGTCGTACGGCTTCTGCCACACCGTTCATGCCGTGAATATAGGCCTCACCCAATTGTCCACCGTGGGTGTTGATGGGGAGCTTGCCGCCACGGGCGTGATGTCCTTCGAGTACAAATTCTCTGGCTTCTCCCCGGGGAGCAAAGCCAAACTCTTCCAATTGCGTTAATACAAAAGGCGTGAAATGGTCGTATATAATCGCGGTTTGTAAGTCTTCCGCCGTCAGGCCGGACTGGGCATACAGCTCTTTGGCAACCACACCCATTTCTGGCAGGCCGGTAATATCATCCCGATAGAATGAAGTCATAACCTGTTGGCCACTGGCGATGCCCTGAGAGCCCGCTTTAATAATTACAGGCTTTTGCTTGAGATCTTTGGCGCGTTCGGCACTGGTTATCACCATGGCCACCGCACCATCAGACTCCTGACAGCAATCCAGCAAATGCAGAGGCTCACAGACCCAGCGGGAATTCTGATGATCTTCCAGCGTGATTGGCTTTTCATAGAAGAAAGCGTTCGGGTTGGTGGCGGCAAAATCCCGGGCCGCCACAGCCACACGACCAAAGTCTTCTGAAGTGACACCGTAAGTGTGCATATAACGTTGTGCAAACATGCCTACCCAGGCCGCCGGGGTGTGGAAGCCATGGGGCATATACCAGCCATAGTTGACATTCTCAACCGTGGGGGTATCGGCAAAGCCATAGCTGCCAGAGCCAAAGCGGTACCATGAGCGTTCGTTCATGGCTCGATAAACAACGACGGTTTTTGCGACACCGGTAGCAACGGCCATCGCTGCATGGAGTATGGGCGCACAGGCGGCACCGCCACCATGGGGGATCTGGGAGAAAAACCTGACGTTATTACAGCCCAGTATCCGGGCAATTTCATACTCAGGTACTTTGTCAACGGAGTAACTGCTGAAACCATCCACTTCGCTGGGATCAATACCTGCATCGGCAAGGGCTGCAAGGGTCGCTTCCATGGCAAGCCGTATTTCAGTTCGGCCTGAATTCTTGGAAAATTCTGTAGCCCCCAGGCCTGCAATGGCAGCGCGGCCACTGATTGATGTATTCATTCTTGTTATTCTCAATTCTGTTTCTGCAAAGTACTGCACCGGAATGCCTGGTTGAATCAGGGGGGGCTGGAATGGATGAGCCCTGCCGTTTATTGTTCCGGAGACAACTTTTGCTTAAAGTAATGGTTACGGTAACCGTACGGATACGGTCCCCGTTACGTGGTTACCCATGGAATTCTTACCTTTCAGCGTCACTTCAATGCTTTTCTTTTGTTCATCTACATTGGAGATTTCACCGCTGAATACCATGGTGTCACCCGGATAATTCGGTGCTCCCAGTTTGATACGGAGGTCATTGAATCGGGCGGTCGGGCCAGCCCAGTTCTCAACAAACCGCTGTACCAGCGCACTGGTGGTCAGGATGTTCATAAACACATGAGGCGAGCCCAGCTCCTGCGCTGCATCTTTGTTATGATGCCCTGGAAAGTAATCACGGGTGGCGATGGCACCCGCAGTAACCAGTGTTGTGGTAATGGGGACTTCCATTTTTGGCAGCCTGTCACCAAGGCTGACATCGTTAAACTCTTGTTTTTGCATCGAGAGTGTTTTCATCGAGGTCATACTTCCATCCCAGTTTATCGTTGATTGTCAGCCAGTCCCCCAGCTTTTCCAGAATTGCCCGGCTACCGCCCAGACCCAGACTCAGTGCCCGGCTCCAGTAGAGATACCGATGTATGGGGTAGGTCACATCTACGCCGAAACCACCGTGTACGTGTTGTGCTTTGTGGCCTACACTGTGACCGGCTTCGCAGGCCAGCCATGCCGTTGCCAGTGCTTCCGACTGTGCGGGCAGGCCAGCATCCAGTCGATAGCACAACTGCCATAGTACGGAGCGCAGGCTTTCCAGGGCGATATAACAATCCGCCATGGCCATCTGTACCGCCTGAAAACTGGCAATTGGTCGATCAAACTGACGGCGCTCGTTCACGTACTCCACTGTTCGTTTAATCTGTTGTCCACTGACGCCTAACTGAATCGATGCCTGAGCAGCAATACTGCGTATTTCCAGCCACTCAACAGCAGACGATGGTAAAATATTGGCTTTTGGGACGATAACGTTTTCAAATGTCAGATCGGCAATGGCTTCACCCTGAGTAAATACGCCTTCAGTGCGAGTGATTCCATTGCTGGCCAGCTCAATTACAACCGGCTGAACACCATCGGGACCTGCCACCGATACAATGACCGCATAAGCAGATCCGCCTTCGGGGACCGCACTCACCTGACCATTGAGTAACAAGCCATCAGACGTAATAGCTGCCTGCAGCTCAATCCCCCGGGCGCGGGTATGATCAGCCTGTGAGAGTGTAACCAGAATGTCGCCTGTGGCGGCTTTGCTGGCCAGAAGGTGCAGACTCTCATCACCAAATGTGGCGATGGCTGCTGCAGCAATCTGGTTTCGCCACAGAGGCACTTGCCCCAGTGCTCGACCCTGGGCTTCCAGTACCAGCATCAGTTCGGTAAAGCCCAGCTCACTACCCCCAAACTTTTCTGGCAAATAAAGCGCATTTAATCCGGTTTCTATGCAGGACTGCCACAGGGCATCCATGGTCGTCTTACCGGACTTATCAAAAGCCAGTAATGCTTCATCGCTGCAGCTGTCACTGAAGAGCGAACTGGCCATATCGGCAATGGCCCGTTGGTCATCATTCAGGGAAAAGTCCATAGATCACTCCCCGCCTTGTTCTGCTGTTTTGCTGATAGCGCTATCAACGACCCTGAATAATGGCAGGGTCAGCTCATCATCAAAGGTGTGAAACTCAACCTGAACCCGTTGGCCAATTTTCAGGTTGTCTTTATTGTCCACACCGATGATGCCCGCCGGGATGCGTACACCCTCATCCAGTTGTATCAGCCCGATGGGATTTGGATGGTCAAAAGGTGGAACTTCGGGGTAATGCATCACCACAAACGAATAGAGTTCACCCGCACCGCTGGACACTTGATAATCCAGTTCAAAGCTGTGGCAGTGAATGCAGACGGGTGCTGGTGGGTGCTGAAGCTGGTCACAGGATGGGCAGTGCTGAATACGAAGCTCGCCAGCATTACAGCCTTCCCAGAAGAAGCGGGTGTCATCACTGATACCAGGCTTTGGTCGTTTGATAACCGGTGCTTCACTGGTCGTTTTGACCTTTTCTGGCTGCTGGTGGGGCTTAAATTTGAAAACCCGGAACAGCAGGTCACCGACTTTTTCATCACCAGCATCGAGTTCGGAGTAGAAGCTCATGATCAGGGTGACAAAGAAACCGGTACCCAGAGCCGTGGTCTTTTCATCGCCGACTTCGTTCAGTCGTGTCGTGTAATAGAGCTTTTCACCCATAGTGACATAACGGTCAAACGACAGCTCTGAGTTAACGGCGACAACAGCCGGGTATCCTTTGGATTCGATCAGTTTCAGGGCACCATAAGGGTTTTCATCGGTTGAGCCCGGGGGGTAATTATTCATATACAGGCCTTCAAGACACCAGGCCTGCAACATGGCGGGAGGGGCAACCAGTCCGTCAAATTCCGTCTGTTTGGCGTACTGTTCGTCGGTGTATAACGGGTTATCGATGCCCATCACTTCACACCATTGGCGAACCATGGGTGCGTTTACCTGATCCCACGCATAAACACGGCCATACTCTTGTCCGACCATGGCTTTTAATTCGGATAACCATTCACTGGCCAAGAGATCTCTCCTTTTGTAGGTATTTGCAGGTATTTGCCCCTGTCAGGGCTTTTATTATTAATCACTGAAGCAGTCTAATGAGGTGCGTAAGATAACGGCTTCGTCTGAATGGACGATGTTTACAGGAGGCGCTATCAACAACTATTTCCGGTAATAAACGACAATGAACATTGGGGAGTATGACCATGTCGGAAAGATCGGAACCGGTTCTGTTACTGGATTATCCCGAAGCGGGCGTTGCCCGGCTGACATTGCACCGGCCTGAATCTACCAACGCCCTGAGCCTTGAATTACAGCAACACCTGTCAGAGCAATTTACCCGCCTGGCGGAAGAACCGGATGTGCGCTGCATCATTCTGACTGGCGGTAATGATGTTTTTGCCGCAGGTGGCGATATCACCTCGCTACTGGATGCCAGCCCTATTGAGATCTATCAGCGTCATACTGAACGTCTGTGGGCGCCTATTCAGCATTGTCCAAAGCCGGTTATTGCTGCCGTTTGTGGCTATGCCTACGGGGGAGGCTGCGAGTTGGCCATGCATGCCGACATTATCGTTGCCGGTGAAGGGGCCAGTTTTTGTCAGCCGGAAATCCGTATTGGCATTATGCCGGGGATTGGAGGGACTCAGCGACTGGTCAGGGCTGTGGGTAAAGTAAAGGCGATGCAAATGGCGTTGACCGGAAAACCGATTACGGCCAGGGATGCCTGGGTTGCCGGTCTGGTCAGTGAGCTGGTGCCTGATGAAGCCGTTCAGGATGTCGCCCTCGGTATTGCCCGAACCGTTGCCCGTATGCCACCGTTGGCGGCGGAGCAGATCAAGGAAACCATTCTGGCTGGTATGGATTCGCCGCTGGAAAGCGCCCTGGCACTGGAGCGTAAAGCCAATGCTTTATTGTTTGCCTCCCATGACCAGCAGGAAGGCATGCAGGCTTTTCTGGAGAAACGACATCCGGAGTTTAAAGGAAAATAAGCTTTTGCAGCAGGAATCGGCTACGCTTCAACTGGCTCCGGTTTCTCTGTTTGCTGCGCAAGGGCCGCAACGCTGTTCAGAAATATCCGAACGAGATCCGACTGCCTTTTGATGCCTGTTTTCGAGAAGATAGAACGTAAATGCGCCCTTGCTGTATTACGGCGGATGCCCAAAGAAGTAGCGGCTTCTTCAAGGGATAAACCGTTGGCCAGTTGCAGGGATAGCGCCGTCTCAGAAGGTGTCAGGCCAAACAGTTTTTTAGCAATATCACTACTGGCCTTAGAAGTACCTGCAGAGTCCCTGATATAAACGACAGCATATGAGTTGTTGTTATGATCCGAAATATCGAATCGTGGAATCATTTCAATGACCAGGCCAAGGTTCACTTCCCCGGATGGTCGGGATACCGACATGGCCAGAGGCAGGGACGATTTGAGTCGATCTCCCGTGCGGTCAAATACTTCTTTGATGAGTATTTTCAGGGCTTTATTATCACTGGGATAGTAAGCCTCCAGTCTTCCTGCAACCACTTTAAAGCCATCACCGGACTCCAGTATATGGCTGGAAAACAGGTTTTGTTCCACTATGTTGCTCTTCCGGTCAATGATCAGTGTGGCAATAGATAGCCTGCTAATGGCCTGAGAATAGAGATTTCTTAATGACTGGTTGTGGATGATCTGGTTATTAATATTTAACGCACGACGCAGGTGGGGCAATATGAGTTCACAAAAAGTGCGATCCTGATCAGAAAAGTCTTCTGCACTTTCAGGTCGTGTTATCCTGAAACGAAGCGTTTCACCATTGCCAACGGTAATGTCTACGGACATAACGTGAAATACATCGCTCTGTGCGCACCAGTGTATACGGTAGTCGCTTTCACGCCACTCCTTCTCACTCATCAGATCCGTTATTGTATAAATGCGGTCGGGCTCTCGGTCGGAAAAGGGGGTAAGGTGATAAATATAGGGGCGATACTGCACCGCATCTTCTGTGTCCATTCCTTCACCGACCGCAATCATTAACCCCAGTTTTTCGCTATTTTTTGTCGGTTTCGAGGGCTTTTTAAGGATTAAGATGACGAAGTTTGCGCTAAACGCTTCCCTGAGAATGCTGAGTGGTTTTTCCCAGCCGACCTGTCCCTGGGCCGCTTCATAGAACAATCCAATCAGTGAATTATATTGACTGAAATCCGGTGTGAAGTCCGCCAAAATCAACCTCGTATTAGTATTGTCGGCTACCGTGTAATCCCGCTTTTATATTTAGTGTGCGACAGGTTACTGGTGCCAAATTATCAGGGTCAATTGACGTATCTTGCTAGCTAACAGCGAGATAGCCATTTACATGGCCACATTATGAGTCATTAAGGTTAATGGTCAAGCAGAAGTGATCGTATCTGAGTGTATGTGTGAATGGCGATCGATCATTGTGTTAATTAATAATGTGGATGCAGTCAGAGTCATAACAAGTTTCTATAGGGATAAGAAACGGTCCTGCTATTCCTCTGACTGCACCTCACAAGGGATCCAGTCTTCAGAGATGTCCCTCAGATGGCTTTTTCATAGTCGTTGTAGCCCTTTATTCCTGGGGTATAAAGGGTTTTGCGATCAAACGCTGCGAGAGGAAGGCTTTTTGTGATCCGGTTGACCAGATCCGGATTGGCAATAAAATGCCGGGCAAACGACACGGCTTGACCCATATTACCGCGTAAAGCCTGACCTGCGATCTCAGGGTCAAAATTATCATTAAGAATCAATGGGCCTGAAAAGTGCTCCCTTGCCAGCTTGAAAGCATCAATTTCCGGCAGCGGTGAACGCATAATGTGCAGGTATGCCAGATTTAGAGACTTGATCTGGCGAAGAAGTTCTATATGACTGCCCGCCGAATCTTCATCATGAGCGTCATTAAATGAATTACCCGGGTTGATGCGCAGCCCAACCCGACCACTGCCCAGTACACTGACCATGGCCTCAATGCATTTGGCAGCAAACCGCGCACGTTTTTCAACAGTACCCCCGTATTCATCACTGCGCTGATTGGTTTCGCAGCAGAGAAACTGCATTGGCAGGTAACCACTTGTGCCGTGGAACTCGACGCCATCAAAGCCTGCTTCCAGGGCGTTGAGTGCGGCCTGTCGATACTCTTCTATCACCGATTTTACTTCAGCCGTCGTTAGTTCCCGTGGAGTATCAAATGGCTGCATACCGTGCTGGTCAGTATAAATCTTTCCCCGGGCGGCAATGGCAGAAGGGGCAACTGTTTCAACACCGGATGGTTTTATTTTATGGCTTCCAATACGCCCGGAATGCATGACCTGAAGAATGATTTTCCCACCTTGTTTATGCACGGCAGTGGTTACTTTTTTCCAGCCAGCGATCTGTTCAGGCGTCGTAATGCCCGGCTGGCGTGAGTATGCCTGACCGGCAGCGCTGGGCCAGGTGCCTTCAGCAACAATAAGTCCGGCCTGTGCCCGGTCAGCATAATGCTGAACCATGAGATCCGTCGGGACTCCCTCGGCTGAGGCCCTGTTTCGGGTCATGGGAGCCATAACGATGCGGTTATTGAGCTCCAGCGCTCCAAGCGTTAATGGCGCGAGTAATGGGTTAGATGACATATGATAGGCTGCCTCAATCCAGTGCGGTAATCAGTACGGCAGAGCGACCGCCATCCACCGGCAGTTCTGCACCGGTGATGTAAGATGCATCGTCACTGGCAAGGAAGGTAATAGCGCTGGCCAGCTCTGCCGGTTGACCAACCCTTCCCATGGGGATCAGCTTTTCCGTGTTTCTACGACGGCTATCGTCGGAAAGCATGCCCGCGGTTGCCGGTGTTTCCACTATCGCTGGAGTCACCACATTAACCCGTACGTTATCTTTTGCGCCTTCTGCTGCTGCAGCCCGGGAGAAGTTAACGACCGCAGCCTTCGATGCAGAATACCCTGACATAAACGGTGTACCCAGGGAGCCGCAGATCGAGGAGATATTGATCACAGAGCCGCCACCGGTCTCTTTCATCAGTTTGAGTGCTGTGCGAGTCCCCCAGAAGGTACCGTCAACGGATGTTTTGAAGTTTTCATGCCATTGATCAGTGGTCATCTCTTCAATAGCACCCCAGGTAAATGCCATGGCATTATTGACAAGAATATCAAGCCGACCATATTCGCTGGCGACTTTTTCCAGAGCGGTAACAAACTGTTGCTCATCGCTGACATCAACAACCACTGCACTGGCTACGCCACCTGATTGTTTTATGCGTTCGGTAACAGCTCTGTGATTCCAATTGGCGTCCGCAAATAACGACAGTGGCGCCTTCCTGAGCAAGGCGTTCTGCAGTTGCTGCGCCGATTCCACTACCCCCGCCGGTAATAAATGCAATTTTATCCTTCAGACATCCAGACATTATGTTTTCCTTTTTATTATGAAAATGCCGCACATGGCTGCATTTTATGCTTCATTAAAAACCTGGTTCATAAACGACAGCATTTTTTCTTTAGCGGCGGTTTCCGATTTTTTATCGCTGCCAATGATGTATCCCTGTTTGATGCACTGGGGAGCATCCATCATAACCATCGCCCGGGCAAAGGCTCTTTCCTCCCGGCCAGAGCCTGCCGGCGCCGTAGTGGCGGGTTGATTGTTGATCAGGGCATTGCCGGTTTTCTCATCAAAAGAGAATGTACAATTGCTGATGTAAGGGAATTCATACAGATCCCTGGGACGGCTTGATTCCCAGGCATGTCCGGCACCCTCGAGCATCAGGGTCTCTACAGGACCATTGTCAGCCAGTTTATTATGAACCTGTGCACAGGTTTTTGGATCGACGCTGTTATCTTCATCACCATAAATGGCGAGGTAAGGCGCACCGGTTGTCTGGTCGCTTCCCAGCGTTTGATGACAGGGGCCGTATACATCGATATGAGCCGCGAAGGGCGGAGTGTCTGGTGCAACGATGTCTCTTACACGAGCATCAAGGGCATAGCGTGTTACCATGCCGCCGTAGGAATAACCGGTAACGCCAATACGTGACGCGTCAATGGCAGGATGGGTGGCAATCACTTTCAGGGCTGAATAGGCATCGACAAGAATATCGGTTTCAGAGGCTGACAGCGTCTTCATCAGATAACTGGAATCACTCGTTGAACCACGGACAGAATAGTAATCAATCACAAAAGAAGCGATACCGTTTTTGGCAAACAGTTCGGCATATTTTGGTTCTCGGTCAGGATCTATACCGCCACTGCCGTGCAAAATAATCATGGCGGGAACCGGGTTATCAGCAGAGGCTCCTTTCGGCAGAGTTAATGTACCTTTGCCTGTATGTTCCAGAGTATTGTCAAAGTTGGTCAGAAGCTCTGAGAAATCGTAGGGGCTTCGGGTTGGGAAGTAGATATCGCCGCTCTGTTGTTCCGTCAGTATTTTCTGCGGTTCCGGAAGGTCCGGCAGAGCTGGCAGATCAATAGCTGTGGTCCAGGGCAGGCCGATCCCTGCATACTGCTCTTCAACGTAATAGACAAAACCTGTGCCAGCAATGGTGCACAGGATTATTACGGACAAAAGGACTTTTTTTAATCGTTTCATTGGCGTCTCTTGTTATTTTTCATGGCAATGCAGGTAACCAGAGTATTGGCTGGAAACGCTGCATTTTAACAATGCAGCGTTGGGCGCTTATACAAAAGGATCCGCATTTGGCAGGCCAAGCATAACGGCACCATGGGCACGGGCATAGGCGTCAGCATTATTGGCAATGTGTGCACGGGCCTGCTTGAGGTCACGATTGATTCGTTCGACAGGGTTCGATTTTCTGAGGCCTGCACCGGCACTGGCTCTCAGAATATCATCGGCGTGCTGTGAACATATTTTTGGTACCAGAGATGACTGGGCTCGCTGCAGCAGCCGCTCTTCAACATCCATGGTCGTACCGTTTTTAGCGTTATCAACTATGCGCTGATAGTTTCTGGCAAGGACAAGCTTTAATGAGTCTGTAGTAACCATGGCTTCAGTGACTGCCATTTGTGCATTCACGTCTTCTGCCGTTTTCGCCCCGTGTTTGCCCACATGGGAAGCGGCCCGGGTACGGAACTCCTGCACAGCACCATCAAGGGCACCAATACAGGCAGAGGATACAGCCCGCTGGAAAACCTGAATAAAGGGAATTTTGTACAGCCAGCCCGGGTTGGTCTCACGACCAGGGCAGCCTGCGTCGGTGTAGTTGTTGGTGCATTGTGTCCGGTGCTCCGGAACAAACACATTATCAACGACAATGTCATGACTTCCCGTGCCTCTCAGGCCATGCACATCCCAGTTTTCTTTGATCTGAAAATCTGAGGCCGGTAGCAGGAAGGTTGTGTGCTCTAGCCCTTCTTCGCCATCCTGTCTGGGCAGCAGGCCACCCAGGAAAATCCATGAGCAGTGCTCAACACCGCTGGAAAATTCCCAATGACCTGAAAAACGGTATCCGCCTTCTACCTTTTCAGCTTTGCCCACCGGCATGTAGGTAGAAGCGATCAGTGTCGCCGGATTGTCCGCTAACACATCTTGTTGAGCCTGCTGCGGAAACAGGGAAAGCTGCCAGTAATGAACGCCAATCACACCAAAAATCCAGGCGGTAGACATGCACCCTTCAGCCAGCGCCATCTGGACTTTGTAAAACACCCGGGGATCCATTTCGTATCCTCCCCAGCGCCTGGGCTGAATAATACGAAACAAGCCTGCTTCTGAGATCTCTTTAACGGATGCAATGGGAACGGAACCGTTCTCATCAGTGGACTGTGCTCGTGCTGCCAGACGACGGGATATGGCTTTGGCCGTATTGATCAGTTCGATAGCTTCCGGTGTCATGTAATCACTGTTTACATCAGACACTTCGAGAATATTGGTCTGGTTACTCATGTTGCCAATCCTCATTATTATTCTGTTATTGATGTGGATTTATTTAAAGATTGTCTGGAGATTTCCATAGTTGACGATTAAAGATCATCGTTGATTTGGACTATCGTTGGTTCGGACTACTTTGTTTTGATTGCTGGCGGGATAACAAAGGGCAGGTGTCATAGCAATCATGTGCCAGTTCATTCGGACGATGCTGTGGATTTGCTCCAGCCTCTATTTTTACCCGAAAAGAAAAATAATAAGAGGACAACAATATGCGAGCATCTGTTGGTATATGTACATCGATAATTGTTGCTTCAGCAGGGATTTTCGCATTTTCTTCCCGAACACCAGCCCCTTTGGCTGAATACCAGATTCCCGTTAAAAACATGAATATTACCAGCCTGGCCCAGACATCAGCGGGGCTGGTGGCTGCTGGAGAGCTGGGCAATATTCTGGTTTCCAAAGACGCCGGGGGCAGTTGGATGCCTGCCACTCTGTCCAATCAGCGTCATGCTCTACTGACCCGGCTCTATTTTCAGAATGATGACATTGGCTTTGCCATGGGGCATGAAGGCTGGGTACTGAAAACGTCAGATGGTGGTCTCAGTTGGGATGAGGTGGCTTTTGATCATGAACGAAATGAACCTCTGCTGGATATCGGGCGTCTGCCCTCTGGTCGGTTGCTGGCTGTTGGTGGTTATGGCAAGTTGCTGAGCTCCATGGATCAGGGAGAAAACTGGGGATTACAGCCGGCACCGGATGGAACGGACTGGCACCTGAATGCGTTGATAGGTTCTGAGAGTAAAGATTCCTGGCTTATTGCCGGTGAGGTTGGCACGGTTTTCCGCTCTCAGGATCAGGGCGAAAGCTGGGAAAAAATACCGGAATTCTATAATGGCTCATTTTATGGTGGTCTTCATCTCGGGGGTGAAAACTGGCTGCTATACGGTATGCGCGGCAATATTTTCAGAACTGACGACAATGGAATGTCATGGCAGCGGTTGGATTTTAATATTCCGGTTTCCTTATTTACCCATGAAGTGCTCAGTGATGGCCAGATTCTACTGGCCGGACAGGGCGGCATGATTCTGAGCAGCACGGATAATGGTTACAGTTTTCAGCTGGCCTACCGGGGCGGGCGGTATTCCCTGACTGATCTGCAGTTCACAGAAGATGGCAAGCTGATGGCTGGTAGTGATCAGGGTATCAAAACACTTTCACAGTTTAGTAAGTCCGCAGCTATCAGGCTGGCCGAAGAATCCAAAAATAAGAAGAATAATTCCTGAACAGGATTTCCTATGACTTACCATTCTCAGAGAACATCCGGTTCATTTGTCAGTCGCTTTATTGACAGAGCGGCCCGGTTACTGATCACCCGAAGGCGCTACTTTGGTCTGCTGTTTATCCTGATGACCATTGGCTTCACGGTTTCTGCCCTGCAAACCCGTTTTGATACTGGCTTTAACAAGCTGATTCCTCTTAACCATAATTACATGCAGGCATTCCTTGAACATGGACCGAAATTTACCGGTTCCAACCGGATTATGGTCAGCCTGCAATGGCAGGGTGAGGGTGATATTTACAACGCTGAATTTCTGGACAAGCTAAAACAGGCGACCAATGAGGTTTTTTTTACGCCGGGTATTAACCGGGCCACAGTAAGATCACTGTTTACCCCGGAAGTTCGATATGTTGAGGTCACAGAATTCGGCTTTATGGGGAATGAAGTCATTCCATCACGGTTTACTGCTGATGAAACCGGTCTGGCCAGTGTCCGTTCTAACGTCAATAAATCCGGACAGATTGGTAATCTGGTGGCTACGGACTTGAAGTCTGCCATGGTCCAGGCTGAGCTTCTGGAGTTTGACCAGAAGACCGGCGAAAAGACCGATTATGCGGCGGTGGCCAAACATCTTGAAAGCATTCGCAGCAAACTGGCCGGCGATAATATTGATCTGCAGATTATCGGATTTGCCAAAGTCATGGGCGATGTCATGGACGGCCTGACCAATGTCCTGATGTTTTTCATTATTGCTTTTGGGATAACCTTTGTACTTTTATGGGCCTATTCCCGTTCATTAAAGTTGACAATACTGGCCATTACCGTGGCGCTGTTACCGGTGATCTGGCTGCTGGGTACATTGCCGCTGATTGGCTATGGCATTGATCCCATGTCGGTTCTGGTGCCCTTTTTGATCTTTTCTATTGGTGTGTCTCATGCCGTACAGATGACCAATACCTGGAAACAGGAGGTGATTTCCGGGCTGACACCCATTAAAGCGGCAGAAAGCGCCTTCAGAAAACTGGCAATTCCGGGCACGGTTGCCCTTCTGGCCAATGCCCTGGGCTTTATGGTGATTATGGTGATTGATATCCCCATGGTGCATGAGCTCGGTGTAACCGCCTGCCTTGGGGTTGCCATGATGATCGTCACCAACAAGATGTTTATGCCGATTATCCTTTCCCACCTCAAGTTGGAAGCGACAGCACTGGATACTGCTGGCCGTTCCGATGCCAGACATCCGATCTGGTGGAAAATATCGGCTCTGGCAACACCCAAAGCGGCTCTGTTCAGCCTTGGTAGTATGTTTTTGTTGCTGGCTATTGGTACCTGGCAGTCCAGATCGCTGTTGACTGGTGATGTGGGTACCGGTGTTCCCGAGTTGCGGGAAGAGTCAAGGTATAACCAGGATAATAGCAAGATCGTCAGCGATTATCTGATTGGTATGGATGTGCTTTCTGTTTATCTCGAGACCCGTAATCGTGAAGAAGCGTGCCTTGATTGGGAAACCATGGAAACAGACGGCGCCATCCCCCCCGCCTCACCAACAGCAACGGACATGCGAGCCAGAAATAGCTGCCAGAAATGGGAAACCATACCGCAAGCCATTGTGGCAACGCTCCATAATGCACAACAGATGGCGATCATGTTGCGGCGGTCTGCTCCCTGATCAGCCATTCGACCCAGTGGCAGGCTGAGGCCTCCATAAAGGATGGCAAATGCCAGTCCGCTGATCAGACCCATCATGGTGTCGGATGCGCCAAACTCTTGTTTAATGGGCTCAAGTACAATGGCAATAACGTTTCGGTCAATAAATGAAAAGACGTAGATCAGTGCCAGCAGGATCAGCGTTATGTGCGTTCGCCAGGGACGGCGTGCCGGGTTTTCGCCGGTTGAAGCCAGCTCAGTCACCGTATTTAGCATGGGACACCTTTTTTATTTTTTGGAGCTACTTTATACGACAATGATTACTATCTGCTTTTACTCCGGCATCGTCCTTATGGACGTAGTGGGAAGTGGTTGAATTCCTTTTTGATAGGCACTATTAAAAGGCTTCTATAAACATCCCTATTTAAAAAAGAAATCAATAAACAGGGGAGCTTAAGTGTAATGGGTGCGATGACTGACCGGTCACGAAAACTGACAGAGCGCGCGCAGCTGGATTATCCATTGACTGCTCCGGCAACGGATGGCTCTGTCATCACTATCGCACCGGGTTTGCTCTGGGTGCGAATGCCTATGCAGGGGGCACTGGGGCATATCAATGTCTATCTGCTTGAAGACAGTGATGGCTGGTGGATTGTAGATACCGGACTGCGTATTGATAAAGTGAAATCGCTATGGCTGAAACTGGCGGCAGAGTATTTTTCAGAAAAGCCACTAAAAGCAGTGATCTGCACACACTTTCATTATGATCACTCAGGGCAGTCTGCATGGCTGAGCGACCACTTCCAGGTGCCTGTTTATATGACTCATGGCGAGTATTTTGCCATGAGGGTATTTAACAGCGGTGGTGCCGATATTGGCAGCCCATCGCAGAGAGATTTTTTCCATCGCTCTGGTGTTCCGGAAGATCTGATTGAAGACATTATTGTCAGTTGCAGTAAGGATCCGTTCAGAGCGAGTAGTCCGCCAGGTTATATACGACTTTTTGACCAACAGAGTCTGCAAATTGGTAGCCGACAGTGGCGTATTATTGTTGGACAGGGGCACTCACCAGAGCATGCCTGTCTGTATTGTGAAGATGAAGGTATTTTGATTGCTGGCGATCAGCTACTGCCAGAAATCAGCTCTAATGTGCTGGTCACCGATATCGAGCCCTTTGCTAATCCACTTGCTTTGTGGCTGCAGTCTCTCGATCGCCTGGAAAAACTGCATCAGGACACGCTGATCCTTCCAGCCCATGGTCCTGTATTTAAAAACGTAAAAGTCAGGGTTCATCAGCTTCAATCGCATCATGAACGACAGTTGAATGTACTCAGGGATAGTATGACTGATGCGCAGCCCGTGACGGCGTTTCAATTGATGAGCTGTCTGTTTAAACGAAAGCTCTCAGTTATGGACAATATATTAGCTCTCGGTGAGACGCTCGCCCATCTTAACTGGCTTATGGATAACCATGAAATTTCTGTATCGACTGACTCAGACGGGATAAGTCAGTACTGCGCAAAATGAATTGTTGGGGATTGCTGCTTTCTTTAAGATTCTGAGCCCAACAAAAATAAAAAATGATAATAATAAGAGGTAGTACATGGATACTCTCGATCGACTGGCCCATGCACAGGCTACGTTAACAGCCCCTGGTGCTCCCTTCGAACTGACCGAAATATCAACAACAGATGTCGCTTATAATATCTATAAAAATGCGCCTGAAACATTAATTGAGGTGATTAAGGCGGCAAGAAAAGAAGATGATAGCTGTTTTCTGACCTACCTGGATGATCACTGGAGCTTTCAAAGGTTCTATCAGACAGTGGACTCGGTGGCGGGCTGGATGTATCAAAAAGGCATCAGGCCGGGTCAGCGAGTGGCCATTGCCATGCGCAATCGGCCTGAGTGGGCTGTTGCTTTTGTTGCCTCAGCGTTGATCGGTGCTGTTCCTGCCCCGCTCAATAGTTTTGGGGTGGGTGAAGAGCTTGCTGCCGCCATCGACGATATCAAGCCCGATCTTCTGGTCTGCGATCAGGAACGGTTTCGCAGGCTGATAGGAGAGGTTGGCGTTCTGGGTTGTGATGTTTTGCTCACCGGTACGCCTCAGGATGGAACCACCAGTTTTAAGGCCGCAGCCTCTGAAAAGGCTATACCGCTACCGGAGCCGAGCTTGTGTGCGGATGATCCGGCGCTGATTCTGTTTACTTCCGGGGCTACCAGTCGGGCCAAGGCGGTGGTCTCATCTCAGCGTGCCGTCTGTCAGGCGTTAACCAATATCGACTATATCAGTGCGCTGTCAGGCATGACGTCACCGGAGCTGATTCAGAAAATCATGGCACGGTCAGCGCCTCAGGTTCTGCTGACGGCGGTACCGCTGTTTCATGTCAGTGGTTTGCATGCTCAGCTCTTAACCGCACTGAAAGCAGGCCGTCGTGTGATTTTTATGCACAAGTGGGAGGCGGCTTCTGTGCTCAAAACCATGAAAGATGAGCAGGTTACCCAGTTTAATGGTGCGCCATCCATGGTGACGCAGTTGCTCCGGCAGCCTGAATTTATTGAAGCCAGCCAGAGTCTGGTTGGGCTGGGGTTTGGTGGCGCGGGTATTCCAGCAACAACCATTGAGCATGTACTGGATACCCTGACTGAACAGCTGGTCGGTGTAGGCTACGGGATGACAGAAACCAATGGCGTTGCTTCTGCCGGTGCCGGTGACCTGTTTCGTTCTAACCCGGCTGCATCGGGGGTCGTGTCACCCATTATGCAGGTAAGAACCTGCTCTCTGGAGGGCGATATTCTGTCCGCCGGTGAAGCCGGAGAGATTCAGCTGAAAGGCGTCACCGTGATGGACTGTTATCTTGATAATCCCCGGGAAACAGAAGCAGCGTTTACTGATGATGGCTGGCTAAAAACGGGTGATCTTGGTTATCTGGATAGCAATGGTTATCTGTTTATCGTCGATCGTCTGAAAGACGTTATTAACCGGGCCGGAGAAAACATTGCCGCGACTGAGGTGGAGTCCTGTCTGCTAAAACACGACGATGTTCTGGAAGCTGCCGTCTTTGGTGTGCCTGATGAGGATACCGGTGAATCCGTGGTGGCAGTGGTACATGTTCGGGATGTTGATCGTGTCACCCCTGTTGAACTCCGGAAGTTTGCTGCCAGCCATATTGCCGCTTATAAAGTGCCGTCAATTATTAACCTGCTGTCGGACAGCCTGCCGAAAAATCCTACGGGAAAAATTTTGAAGGCAGAAATAAAAGCGAAGTACTGTCAGTCAGCTTCCTAGTCTGCATTGACGATGAGCCTTTTTCAGGAGGTGGAGCATGATCTTTATCACTTCCTGATTTAAAAAATAATAATCAAAGGTGGGGGTCTTATGGTCTCTCGTATGGATTTTTCCGGTGACGACAGTTCTCAAGTTTCTGTAGACACTTTTGTCGATATCGTTGTTGTTGGCTCTGGGGCTGGAGCCCTGACGTCTGCAATTTATGCTGCGGATCAGGGCATGTCGGTGCTGGTGGTTGAAAAGAGTGATAAATACGGCGGCACTTCCGCCATATCCGGCGGTGGTATCTGGATACCCAATAATGACCACTTCAGAAAAAAAGGCGGCAACGACAGCTTTGAAAAAGCAATGACTTACCTGAATGCTGCCACCGCGGGAAAGGTGGCAGCGTCCCGGTTAAAAGCCTACCTGGACAACGCACCGGAGATGGTTCGTTACCTTGAGGAAAATACCCGGGTTCGTTACGCCGTTGCTGAAAAATATCCGGATTATTACCCGGATCTTCCCGGTGCTCTGGCCGGTGGCCGTACTCTGGACCCTGAACTTTATGATACCAGTGAGCTTGGGGAAGAGCTGAAAAACTTACGGGCAGCCTCCCCGACCACCCTGCTTATGGGCAAAATTGCCTGGACTGCCCGCGATGCTCATAAGGTAATTGCCAAAGAGTCCGGCTGGCGCTTGCTGATTTTGTGGCTGATGCTCCGTTATAAGCTGGATTTTCGCTGGCGGAAAAAGAGTGGCTTCCGGCGTGACCGTCGTACAGCATTGGGTAATTCCCTTATAGCATCACTTCGTCGTTCGCTAATGGATCGGGATGTTCCCCTTTGGCTGAATACGGAATTTCAGGATTTTATTATCGACAATGGACGTGTAGTTGGCGTGAAAGTCTTCAGTAATGGTAATACCAGAACTGTCCATGCCCGTAAGGGTGTGATTATGGCATCCGGTGGTTTTGAGCAGAATCAGGCCCTGCGGGATCAATACCTGCCACAGCCCACAAAGGTTGAGTGGAGCGCCACGCCGGCAGGCCAGAATACCGGTGCTGCACTGACGGCTGGTCAGAGCATTGGTGCGGCCACGGATCTTCTGGACTGGGCCTGGTGGTCACCCACCATGCGGGTGCCAAAAGAGGACAAAGCGCGAGGGCTGTTTGCTGAACGGGCATTTCCCGGTGCCATTATTGTTAATGGAGAAGGTAAGCGGTTTGTGAATGAGGCCGAGCCTTATCTGGAATGTGGCCATGCCATGTATCGGGATAATGAAAAAACTGGTGGTAAATCTATTCCGGCCTGGGTCATCTTCGATAGTCACTTCCGTTTCAATTATGCCATGGGGCCACTGATGCCCGGGCAAATAATGCCAGACAGTCGTTTACCTTCACTGTGGAATAAAACACTTTACTGGAAAGCAGAGTCTCTGGAAGGGTTGGCGGCTGAGATTGGTGTAGACGAGGATGGACTGAAAGAGACGGTTGACCGGGTTAACCAATTTGCCAGCACCGGTGATGATAAAGACTTCCAGAGAGGCGGTAATATTTTTGATCGCTATTACGGTGATCAGAATGTAACGCCAAACCCCTGTCTGGCACCGGTCAAAAAAGGGCCATTTTACGCCATGCGCATTGAGGCGGGCGATATTGGTACCAAAGGCGGGCTGCTGACCAATGAAAATGCCCAGGTGGTTCGTGAAGACGGTTCAGTAATTGAAGGGCTTTACGCCATTGGCAATGCTTCCGCTTCTGTGATGGGTACCAGCTACCCGGGAGCCGGTTCTACCATAGGGCCAGCCATGACGTTTGGTTTTATTGCGGTTAAAAGTCTGGTGAAACAGCCTGCAGCCGTTACCGTCAATCGTCCGGTGGAAGCGGAAGAAATGGCATGAATAAGGGTTATGTAACGGACGTCCTGCCGCCGCTCAGGATTGAGGATCCGGATACCGCTGAGTGGGGCAGGGTATGTGATGTTCTGGTGATCGGCTGGGGAGCTGCTGGTGCCTGCACGGCACTGGAAGCGAGAGCAAGTGGTGCCGATGTGATTGTGGTTGATCGCTTCAGCGGTGGCGGCGCTTCAGCCAAAAGCGGCGGTGTCGTTTATGCGGGAGGTGGTACACAACAGCAAAAGAAAGCGGGATTCTCCGACTGCCCGGAAGCCATGTATCAGTACCTGCGTCATGAGACACAAGGTATTGTCGTCGATAAAACCCTGAAGCGTTTCTGTGACCAGAGTCGTGAGAACCTGGTCTGGCTGGAGTCCAAAGGGGCGCCCTATAGCCATGAAGTACCGCCGGGGGGTAAAACATCTTATCCACAGGATGGTTACTACCTGTATTACTCCGGCAATGAACAGGTGCCTGCCTATCAGTCAGAGTATCCCCATGCTCCCCGTGGACACCGAACCGTAGGAAAAGGTTATGGTGGTGTTGTGCTTTACCACCATTTACAGCAGGCCTGCCTGCGTGAAGGGGTCAGTGTTATGACCCAGTCTGCCGCCAGACGACTGGTGATTGATGATGCTGGCCGGGTTGTTGGTGCTGAGCTGATGTGTCTGCCATCAGGCAGTAAGGTCGCTGGTTTGCATGGTAAGCTGGCAGCCCGGGCGGAAAAGTTCCAAAACCTCTCACCAGCCTACAGTGACCGGTTAAGACGACGTGTTTCAGATATCGAGAAAAAGTATGCCAGGCCCATCTTAGTTCGGGCCTTTTCTGGTGTTGCTTTAACGACCGGTGGTTTTATTTTTAATCGCGATCTAATAAAAACCAATGCTTCTAACTATCGGCGAAATTTTAAAATAGGTGCGACCGGTTGCGATGGCAGTGGTTTGCGTTTAGGAATGAGTGTTCGGGGTGCCGCTGATCATCTCAACCGTGTTTCGGCCTGGCGTTTTATTAATCCTCCGGGCTACTGGCCAAAAGGGATTGTTGTCAACCGTCAGGGTGAGCGCTTCTGTAATGAGGAAGTGTATGGGGCAACGCTTGGGCATGGTATTTGTGAAAATCAGCAGGGAAAGGCCTGGCTGATCCTGGATAGTAAGCTGCGATGGCAGTCTATAAAGCAATGTCTGTTTGGTGGCTACTGGCTTTTTCAGTCTGGTCCGGCGTTGATGCTGATGTTGCTGGGTGCCAGAAAAGGTAAAACACTCCCGGAGTTGGCCAGTCGATGTCAGATGGATGCCCGGCAGTTGCAGCAGTCTATGGACTTATACAATCAGGCGATTGACGAAGGTCAGCCTGATCCGCTGGGTAAATCATCAGACTATTGTCAGTCTCTGCAAAAAGGTCCCTTTTATGCCCTGGATATCTCTGTCAGTAGTCCGATGTTCCCGCTGGGTGCTTTGACTCTGGGTGGCTTGAACGTCAATGAGGGTAGTGGGCAGGTTGTGGATAACGATGGTTGCGATATAGCCGGTCTTTTTGCTGCAGGCAGGGCTGCTATTGGTATCCCTACCCATATGTACATCAGTGGGCTCTCACTTGCAGACTGCGTGTTTTCAGGACGGCGTGCTGGACGATTTATGACGCGCAACTTATCCAGGCAATGCTCTCAGGTGCGGTGTAAATCGGTTGAGCACGCAGATCATGAGCTTTCTATTGAGAATCTATAACAGGTAATAAAAATAATGTCAGAGCAGGAGTTTAGCCAGGCTTGTTCAATACCTGATGTAGTTTTCGAGGCTGCAGAAAAATACGCAGGTATTTCAGCCATTGAAGACAACAATACACGTATTGATTATGCCGACTTACCCGGGCATGCGCTTTCTGTTTGCCGAAGTCTGATGCACTTTGGCGTTCAAACCGGTGACCGTGTTGCTATCTGGGCGCCAAACAGTGCACGTTGGGTTTTGGCTGCCCTGGGGCTGCAAATGGCGGGTGCGGTTCTGGTACCGGTCAATACCCGGATGAAAGCCCGGGAGGTTGCCGATATTCTGGAACGCAGCTGGGCGAAAGCGCTGTTTATTGTGGGTGACTTTCTGAATGTGGATTATCCACAACTTATTTTTCAGGATTGTCCGGAATCGGTTGAACTGAAAGTACTGCTAAGCCCACGCGCTAATGAAAACGACATGGGTACTGTGGATTGGGATACCTTTATTTCTGCCGGGAAAAAGGTTGATTCAATATTAGCCCGGGAGCGGGCTCAGTCCGTTAAAGCGGATGATATCTCCGATATCATGTTTACCTCTGGCACCACTGGCAGCCCCAAAGGGGTGATGAGCAGACACGGTGCCTGTACCTATGCATTCCGGCAATTTGCACAAACTTTGGGACTGCGACCTGCTGATCGATATCTGGTGGTCAATCCGTTTTTTCATGCCTTCGGCTATAAAGCGGGCTGGCTGACTTCCCTGATAGCGGGAGCAACCATCATTCCCCAGAGCGTATTCGACGCTGACCAGGTTTTTCAGCGTATTGAAGAAGAGCGCATTAATATACTTCCGGGGCCACCTGCCCTTTACCTGTCATTGCTGGAACACCCACAGTTACCGGATGCAGACCTCAGCTCGCTTAGAGTAGCCGTTACCGGCGCTTCTACCATTCCACCGGTGCTTATTGAACGTATGCGCACGGAACTGGGTATTGCGACTGTCACCACCGCTTATGGTTTAACCGAGTGCGGTGGTCTTGCGACTATCTGCGCTCCCTCTGATGATGCCAGAACCGTTGCCACTACCAGTGGCCGGGCCATTGAAGGAACTGAGATGGCCATTTTGGATCCGGACGGTAATCCGTTGCCAGCGAATGTTTCCGGTGAAATCTGCCTTAGGGGTTTCCATATCATGGAAGGGTATCTGGATAACCCAGAGGCTACCAGAGAGTCTATTGACGACGATGGATGGTTACATACCGGTGACGTAGGTATTCTTGATGAACAGGGCTACCTGAAAATTACTGATCGCCTGAAAGATATGTTTATTAACGGCGGGTTTAATTGCTATCCTGCCGAAATTGAGGCGATTCTGGCCACTCACCCGGGCATTGCCCAATCGGCGGTTATTGGCGTACCGGATGTGCGAATGGGCGAGGTGGGCTGTGCTTTCGTTGTTCTGAAATCCGGTGAACAGCAGGACAGCGATGGCCTGATTCAGTGGTCCCGTAACAATATGGCCAACTATAAGGTACCGAGGCATATCCGTTTTGTCACAGAATTGCCTGTGAATGCTTCCAATAAGGTGGTGAAAGCGGAACTGACTGACTGGTTCTAACCGGACAGGAAGACGCTGATCATAATAAAAAAAAGAGACTAAATTATAGTGAACACACCATTTGATACCCGTACTTTTCGGGATGCCCTGGGTACATTTACCACAGGGGTTACCATTATCACAACGCTCACTGAAGAGGGCGAGCGAGTTGGGCTAACGGCAAACAGTTTTAACTCGGTCTCCCTTGAGCCGCCGCTGATTTTGTGGAGCCTGGCCAAAACGTCTGCCAGTGTTCCTTTTTTTACCGCTGCCAAACATTGGAACGTGCATGTTCTCTCTGCAGAACAGGAAGCGTTATCCGCACGTTTTGCTGCCAAAGGTGAAGATAAATTTTCAGGCCTTGAGTATGACTCCGGTCTTGGTGATGTTCCTTTACTGAAAGGCTGTGCTGCCCGCTTTCAATGTCGCACGGCGTTCACACACGACGGTGGTGACCATATTATCTTTATTGGAGAAGTGCTTAACTTTGACAAAAGTGACCGTCCACCACTGGTATATCAGAATGGGCAGTATGCCCTGACAGCAAAAAAGCCCCGGGAAGGTGTCAGTCTATCTTCTTCATCGATTTCTGTGGAATCCGGTTACACGGAAAATCTGCTGGGTTATTTGCTGGGTAGAGCCCACTACCAGATGATCCATAAAATGCAATCCCGTTTGCAGAAACATGGCCTGAGTCAGCAGCAGTTCTTTATTTTATCGGTGCTCTGTATTCAGGATTGTCTGACACTGGAGCAGCTAAACCGCTTTATAGACTATACCGGTCAGCTGGTAACCGTTGAGGAAATGAACTCTCTGATGCAAAAGGAGCTGATAGCACTGGACACCAGGGGGTTGCAATACCAGTTGACCGGAGAGGGGCGGGAGGCTTCTGTGCATAATATCGCTCAGGCCAAGGCTATTGAGGAATCTCTGGTGGATCAACTGGGGGCCGCTGACGTTATGGCACTTAAACTCTTGCTGAAACGTCTGGTGGTAAAAACAGACCCCGGATTACCAGACCTGTGGTCTGATAAAAAAGAAAAAATATAAAAAACAACAGAAAGGAGATTGGCTATGCCTGTTACTGCAGTTACCGGCTCAGCTTCCGGTATTGGCGCAGCGGTAAGTAAAGTGCTTGTCGAGGCGGGGCATCGTGTTATTGGTATTGATCGTGCCAATGCGGATGTGAATGCTGACTTATCCACTCCTGCGGGACGTGATACCGCCATTACTAAGGTATTAACACAGTGTGATGGTCTGCTGGATGGTTTGATTTGTTGTGCCGGTCTTGGCGTAACTGCACCGGACAGTGGCTTGATAATTAGCGTTAATTATTTTGGTGTGACTTCATTAGTGGATGGTCTTCAGCCTGCGCTTGAGAAAAGTGAAGCGCCCGCAGTACTGATTATTGGTTCGGTTGCCGCTAACCAGCAGCTGGCTAACCGGGATGAGATTGTTCCACTGTTGCTTGATGGTGATGAAACTGCCGCTTTGGAACTTGCCAGTAAAAGCGGTCAGCCGCATATCGCTTACTCAGCGTCAAAATACGCCGTTACGGTTTATGCCAGACAGAAAGCGGTGGAGTATGGCAAGAAGGGGATTCGTATCAATGTAGTCGCGCCTGGTGCGGTAGAAACACCGCTACACCAAGCATCTCTCGATGATCCCCGTTTTGGTGAGGCAGTAAAGAATTTTGTTGCACCCATTGGCAGAGCAGGCAATCCGGAGGAAATTGCCGATGTCGTGGCTTTCCTGCAGTCAGAAAAAGCCAGTTTTATTCACGGCAGTGTCTTCTTTGTTGATGGTGGTATGGACGCTATGGTTCGTTCTCAGGCATTTTGATCGAGACTGAGGCGCAAACCCGCGCCCTTTAGGGGCGGGTCTAGCCGAGACTACTTTCTTTTTCTATCAGTTTGCAGAAATCCTGCTTCTATAAACTTTCTTTACGGTCAAGAGTCAAACACTCAACCCGACAACCGAACATGACCTGTTTACTTTCGGTAACTGTGGACACATTGGCAAGGTCAAAGTAAAGAAACGAGTCACCAAATTGTTTTTCAGACTCTGGAACG
>NZ_JAVRMB020000098.1:0-6518 GCF_031844845.1 Endozoicomonas sp. | reverse complement strand
GAATTAGCACTGGATGCCGCCAAAAAAGTAGGTTCCAAAGTAGCTGATTCAGCCGCTATCGAAGCCATTGAGTGGGCACTTTTGGAAACACTTATCGAAAAAGCCGTTGACAAGATGGACGACGAAGATCGTCAAAAATTTTATACCGAGGTGCAGGATAAAGGCTTCGATGAAGCCTTCACTCTCAAGGATATTCTGAAGCAAGGCAGTGTTATCGGACCTGCTCTTTATGTGGCGCTGGTAGAAGTATCAATGCCCTATATTCTCCGGACTCTGGGTTTAAATGCTGCGGCGGTCTTTATTGGTAGTCGGGCGGCTACTGCGGCAATTCCCGTTATTGGTTGGGGCATTGCCCTTGGCAGTATCCTGCACTCAGTGGCAGGGACTGCCTATAAGGTGACTATCCCATGCACAGCCTATGTGGGTTCCATCAGGGCAAGAATCAAGGCAGATAAGGCCAGGGATAAAATGCAGGGAGATTTCAGCTTGTGATTATTACCAGAGGTATCCCTGATGAGTTGCTATCCCGACTGGGAACAGAACTGATGATCAGCGGAGGAACCATTCGTGTAGCGCCGGGCTTTGACAAGGCTGGCAGTATCGTTAGGCATCTGCGATTTCCGGAAAATGCTCAGGCAGCCAGTCAGGTTATGGAACAGTTAAAGGCAACCGCTGAACAGAACCAGCAGGCTCTGGGGGCTATTGGCAAAACGGTGTCGCAAAATCAGGGATTATTGCAGAACATACAATCCATGCAACACGCCACCATGGTTATGCAGGGAATGAACCTGGCTGTTACCGTGGCCGGTTTTGCTATAGTCATCAACCAGCTCAATAAGATCAGTCGAAAGCTTGATCAGGTCATTCGTCAGCTTGATCAGATGGATATAAAGCTGGATACCCTGTTACTGACTGCTAATGAGATAAAAAGCTATCAGGAATCCGTTCAGTTCAGCAGGTTCACTGCCAACCTTGAAAGCCTGAATGAAGCGCTAAGACTTGAGAAATTGGTGATGGCCGATCAGGCCATTATAACTCTCAGAGAAAGCGAGCATCAGTTCAAATTGCTGTGTGAGCGCCAGTTGCAAGAAGTGAAGGTCGTTTACAAGAACCCGGAACCGTTCCAGATTAACTTTATGGGGGCAATGGGCGCTTCCATGTGTATTGCCAATGCCAGAGCCCAGATGGGGGATTTGAAGGAGGCGGAAAATATCATCGCCAACATTAACGACTGGCAATCCTCAATCAAAACAGCGGTTTTACTGCCACTGGAAAAGAAGAATGCACCCGTTTGGCTTGGCCGGTTGAACGATCAGAAGCAATCTGCAGCTAAAAAAGTAGTTAATACACAGCAAGCGGTTCCGGAAACTCTGCAGTACCTTTCTGATACATATCAGCTCTGTCGCCAGTCGGGACGTGAGTTGAAAAGTCTGTTGGCAGAAGACCAGGACAAGCTACTTGTTATAGAGCCATGATGGTTCTTTTTGCTGAATAGGGATTTACTGTGATGCCGTGGAGTTACTGATGATCAGATAAATTCACTTCTAAAGACGCTTTTCAGTTCAGCCAACAACGAGTGACTCGTGACCCTGCCATCGCTCCTTGCCTGGAACAGGCTGGATAAAAAAGCGAGACTTGGTCGGGAATCCTGTAATAGAGGGTGCCCGGCAGGAAATATTTGAATAAATTCAGGGATCAAGACCTGCCCCCGGTTTTTGTTTTCCCAGTTTTCACGTATTTGTATCTTTCAAGAAGAAAGACCTGACCCCAGATTTGGCTCGGAGTCATGCCCTTCGACGGGCTCAGGACGAACGGGAACCGGGTTAAATAGGGATGTTATTTAATTACAAATCCTTAGTCATGGCTTGCCCGAGGGGTACTGAATCTGACCGCTTTTTACTGCTGTTTTACTTCTCGGGCAAGCCTTATAGATACAATACTTCGGACAGTTTTAGCCCAAGCATTCCGGGGCCTGTGGCTTTATAAGGCATTTAATAGCAACTCTGCGCCGACCCATACTTGCTATTAAATACCAGCTCCTACACGCAGGCCTTGCCCCACGGGCATTACGCTCTTTAAAAACTGTCCACAGTATTGGGACAAGAAAACAGGGGTTAAGTTCCCAAACTACCGTTCAATATTAAGACCAACTACCTTTTTGACGCGAGTACCTACATATATAATGTCAGCACTTCACTTTTCTTCTGCTCAAGCAAAAGCACGATCTAATCCGCCCAGAGCCATTGGGAGATAAGGGATTGTCGGCTTAGCGTACGATTTTTTCCTTTCTATGGCCCTGAATCCGTGACTTCTTAATTAATCCCAAAAAATTGGAAAATCCGGAAACCCTTCTGCCGCAAAGGCTCTGTAATTATTGATCCATAAAAAATGCTGTTTTTTTTGATTATCCAAAAATGCACTCAGTAGGTGCAAAAAAGAAATCACTATTTATAGCCTGTAAGCTTAGTGTGGCAAGAGGTTTAGCGGAATTAATCTGTCATGAAGCTACGGATTCAGGTATGGCGTGACCCCTGATAAGAAGTACGCTTTTGTTGCCAATATTTTTTTGTGTGGAAGTACGTGACCCAGGTTAACGTACTTACGCAGTTTTTGGCTTGAGGCCAAACAGCCTATTGGCAACAATACTGCCAGCTCTGGCAGAGATATTGCCACCCTTCTTCTAACCCATACTTCCACAGGCGTAAGCGTGGAAGTATGGGGTTGTGGTCTTTGAGAGCCTTTTGAGCGTATAGCGAAAAAGGGTTGAAAAGATCAGAGACCGAGCATAGCGAGTGTCGGCTCTGTTCCGAATAAATGTTGGTAGCTTCCTGAAATCCGCGCCATCCCAGGCGTAGCGAGGTTCTCAAAGAATGGACTGATATATTGATATCACTGCCCTGGAGGGCAGCGCCAACACATAACCAGAACAGAGCCGCGAGTGTCGATGAAACAACCACTGAGCCAGAGGAATTATGGAATTCTAATTTTCAGAAAAAGCGAAGGCTTTTTCTGAAAATTAGGATGGAATAATTTCGTCGGCTCATTCTTTTGCTAGCCAAACATAAGTACGTCGATTATATTTCTGATTTTTTTGTTTCCATGTTATTATTTTCGTAATAATGGAAATAAAGTGGAAACAAAAACAAAGCAGGAATATATCTCTCTTGCCAACCATTTTATCAAAACCAAGTTTGATGATGCCTCGCAAGTTACCCCTCAGAAATTAATTGATGCCCTTATTGATTGCCGATATGACTATCGACCTGCGTATTGGCGGCGTTTACGCCGAGCACTGACTATTCAACAGGAAGATTTAGGATATAAAAAATCTTCTGAGAAAATATCAAAAACAAAAAATCCAGCAACCAAAAAAGGTTCTGATAAATCACTTATCAAACCTAAGCAAAAACGGGTAAAAAAAATAAAGCCTGATGATGAGAAGATAATTATTGGGCATTTAAAATCCATTCATGACGAACATTCTTTAGCTGCTCTTTACCTGACTAAATACATGGGTGTTCGACCTGCCGAAATGTCGGCTATTCGAGTATCGGGTAACAAAGTTTTCATTAATGGAGCAAAGATATCTCATGGTGGGAAAAGAGGTCTTGATAGAGAGCTTCTGATAAATGACAAACAAGTTAGAAGCCTTTTAGAATGGGCTGCAAAACAGCTTTCCGGTAAAACTGAAAGGCAGATTGAGAATATCCAAGAAAGGGTTTCGAGGGCTTCAAAAAGATGCTTCCCGAAGAGAAAAATTCATTACTCGTTGTACTCGTGGAGACATCAATTCGGTTCAAACCTGAAGGCGAGCAATCTGGATCGGATTGAAGCTGCTCAGATCATGGGGCATCAGTCCACCAAAAGCTTAAATTCCTACGGAAACAGACGTACCTCAAACGGTGGCTTATACGTCGAGGCTTTCAGGGTAAAAGCCGACTTGATACGTGAAAAACACACTGAAATCGAGGACATTAAGCCACTCAAGCCAGATCCACTGGAAAAGCTGGCTAATAAGCTTGGAAAGACATCTGCCAATAGGGGTTTTGGTTATAACAATAACGGATACAATACTTAAAATTAATTGACTGTATGTATTGTAAGTAATACAATACATACAATAGAGTACAAAATGAGCGATTTTATATTAAATACAAAGGGGGAATTGGATCTCCAAACCGCCTTTGAACGACCAGCAGATGATTTGGATTTTGTTATTGGTGGGATCTTAGGGATTTTGGCCGGTACGGTTGGCAGTTTGATAGCTGCGGGCAGTACGGGAAAGGGCTTTTTGTCGTTTGGTTTGCTGGCAGACCTTGCAACGGGAAGAGATCTGCTGGGTCTGGGTATTGAAGAATGCGACCAGAAAACGGCTTACCTGACATTTGAAGATCCTGTTCAAATTTTACACCAGAGAATGCATTCCTTAGGTGAACATTTTAGTCCAGATGATCGTAGAAAAATGGCTGAGAGAATGCATATTGAGTCTCAATTAGGCAATATTTGTCACCTTGTCACTCCAGATGGTTATCATAACCAGAAGCTTGTAGATCAGATGTGCCGTGCCTTTGAAGGGAATCGGTTTGTTATGATTGACACCCTCCGTCGAATTCATGCTGGCGATGAAAACAACGGAAGTCACATGTCGTTACTAATCGCCTGTTTTGAGCAGATAGCCCAAAAGACAGGGTGCTGCTTATTCTATCGCCCGGAAAGAGTTTTAGAGATTTTAACGGATTTATCTGAAGGTGGCGTTCTTTGACCTTCGATATATCTTTTAATCGTGTCCATGCTTGCCCCACCTACAGATACACAACAATAGCCAGGACTCCAAAAGTGCTTACCCCAAAGCATAGTTTTTATTTGATCCCAACATTCACGCCGAAGCATAGTAAGAGGACTTTCCCTTCAGTTTTCCAACTAAATTGGATACCGCTAGTTTTGGATGCACAGAAACCATTATATGAACATGGTCATGTTCTCCTCCAAATTCCAGCAATTCACAATCCATTTGCTGACAAGTTTCATTAGAGTCTATCCAGCATTTCTTTAGTAAATACATTTCTTCGGTATTTAGTTGTAAATACTAGATGAATATTATTCTTAAAAATACCTGATCTGCCTGATAGCCACTCGCACATAGAAACCTAATGCTTGACTGATTATTTCGATAATACTAACATCAAACAAGGAAAATAACAGGCAAAAACAAAATGCTCCAGGGTATCCGACTCAAGGCCAATCCAACAGACAGACAAAAGCTGGCTCTGTCTCAATGGATGGGCTGTGCTCGGTTTATCTGGAATGGAAAGTGTGACGAAGACCAAGCCGTTAATCTAATATGCGCGTAGACGTCCGTGTTAAAATATCATCAGGCAGGTACTGTCGTGTAGATGCAATCTATTGTTTATCAACGATAATTTTAGTGGATTTCAGAGCGGCCAGGCAGATAGGGTCTAAATCGTTAAAATTCTAAGCGTACAAAATCTCCATTTTTTTACTAAAATCGACCGATTTACTGTTTTTTTGTACGCCCAAACTCCGGTCTTTTAATTATTTCGGCCGCGTCGCATTTGATTGGCAGGTGTTGTTTTGGGTTTGTTGGCAAAGTTGGGCCATATTATTTTGTGGTAAAATGTCTGGAACCAACAAAACGGAATTTGTAATATCGCTATTCAACAAGAAAGATCTGCCTACACTCCATAAGAAATTCAAGAGCATTTACGGCAAGAAAAACGATTCAATCCTCAACAAATGTCGGTCATTTTTAGGCTCGACCAAGGCACTTATTAGCAGTGGGGTTGGCATGTCTGCGGCCGGTTTGGGGATGGTGGGCGCTATAACAGCTACCGGCCTTGCGGCACCGGCAGTCGGCGCGATTGTTCTGGGGTCAATGGTGGTAGGGGGTGTGTCTGCAGCCGGGATTGCCTTTCAACAAATGAAGGACAGGGAATGCGAGGTGGGGCTGGCTACAGGAAGTGAAGCGCGCGGCTGCTGAGGCGAAAGACCAGATGCCCATGTCAGAGCGCTACCAGTTCGCTGCCGCTTTTAAGGCCCAGAACGAGGGGGACGCATTCTCTATCCAGTGGGAGCAGGTCGCCAATGACATGGGAATTAATAAGGACGTTTCAGTAAAGGACCTTAATATCCTGGCGTCGCAACACAGGGTTTCAGAACAATCAGGCGGCGGTTTTGACTATACTGCTGGCGGCGCCAGCCCAGCCGGCCCTGATGCGCCATCAGTGGCAAAGCCAGAGCCTACCTCAAGTACCAACACTAACGAGCACTCCCTAAGCTGACCTGAACCAGGTTTGAAGGCTGTCGGATGTTGTTGAATACGCTCACGTTTCTGACCAAAAACAACATCCGTCTTGTATTTATTTTCCTGTCTATGCCCAGGTGAAAATTTCTTGCCTAATTTATATTAGGCATAATGAAAACCATTTAATTGTGAAAAACCCTTATATTTTCGGTGTGCGGGGCTATTTTTAATTGTGATGCGCACATATTAGATTAAC
>NZ_JAVRMB020000097.1:0-7740 GCF_031844845.1 Endozoicomonas sp. | reverse complement strand
TCACCCAATATTACGTAGATATCCGATAATGGTGCTTCGTTGGCAAAATAACAGTGACATAGGTTGGATCGAGCGAATGCGGGCCCCGACACAAACCCTCAGCTGCAAAAAACAATCCGCAAAAAAACGGCACCGGCAATTGATTGCCATCATGGGTGATGAATTGTACCAGGGGCATGGGCATTCCACTCTTGTTTTTATCCTGATATCACTTTAACGAACACGTGCGCAAATAAAAAGTGCCTGTCATTACCGGTGGGGAGCACTAACTATATTAGCGTTCTGACACTCCCCGCCCTAAAGGCTGTCTCTTACCCACAAGTCCTGCAACCTTTGGTAGCCAAGGGTTGCAAGTTAGTTTGTACATGTCGTTTATATTTCAGGCCAAAATTCATACCCCAGTGTTTTCAGGGGCTCCAGAGCAGGTAAATGCTCAGGAAATGATATTTCCGACCATCTTGGGTATTTGTGGGTAAGAGACAGCCCTAAAGGCGAGGCTTTACGACGATTTTGGTAACCATAAAGAAACTTTCCAGAATAACCTGTTTGTTTAGAACTATATCCTTGATTGATGGTCTTTTATAAATAGATATGTTCCCGCAAAGTGTGAGTAACTGCATTATGGATAACAATAACTTTTTTGGCTCCCTATTTTCACAAACATACTACAACCCGTCACATCCACAAACATACTATTACCCACCACAAGACGGACAATATCAAATAGATCCGCTACAGGGTTTAGCAAACTGGGCAGGCTATCGGCGCATTTCCCCAATTCAGTTTGGTCATGGTTATGTAGCCCCGTGGTCCGGTCAGATTGAGGCTGGACCAGGCTGCATATTGTACGGCTCCCCCCATCAGAGCAGGCGTGTTGATCCGTTGGGTGTGGGTCATTTAAGTGCCAAGATACCTGTTTGGGGCAGGAGTACAGGAAGTGTCAGGCAGGGAAATATAGCCGGGGGTCAGCCTGGCGATAACCAGAAGGCTCGTCAGGAGTTGTCCGTAAATAACATGCCCGCTTCTGAGCCTCGAAACTCTGTTTATCCTGCACCTGTTGAAGGGTGGCGGGAACTCCGAACTGACGCATCGTTGCAGACATCCCCGGCATCCGCTCAGGATGACTGGAGACCGGGTTTAAAAAGTTTGACTCGTTTAAGGACAACTCCCGGGTGCGTCTCTCATAAGAAAAAAGAGGGACTTATTTTTCCGGTAAGAAAGTTGATAGCTTCCTACCCTGGTCGCATTAAAACCGCCTGTTTTAGCCCTGATGGCAATAAACTGCTGATTGTCTGTGGTGAGCAAGTAAATATTAAAAGACTTGATAGTGGTAGGCATGGTCAGGATTACCAGGATTTGTATTGTGGCTGCGGCTATCCTGATTCAGAGGGCATATTTCGCTTCAGTTCCGATAGTTCATGCCTGGTCATGGGATTTGATAAAACCCTGCACATCATCAGGCCTGATAAGGAGGGGTGCTGGGATAAACAGAAGGAATATTCATTTAAGAATCCCGTGCTGGCGATTGGTTTTGTGCCTGATTCTCGCAGCTTGGGGATAGTGGCTGGTAACACTGTTACGATAAAGGACTTTGACAAGCAGGGTGACAGGGTTCAGGAAATCCAGTCCGGTGATGATCAGTGTTTGCCGCATCGTGCTGTTTTCAGCCCTGATTTAACCACCTTGGTGTTAGGTTTTGGTAATAGTGTCTGGATCATGGGGCTTGATAAGAGCGATAGCTGGAATCGCAAGACCGAATTAAGCCTTGCTGATTCGGTTTCGGTAATTCGTTTCAGCCCCGATGGTAGCAGACTAGCGATAGCTTATGGCACTTCCTTCCAGATTAATTGCCGTGATGACCGGGAGAACTGGGAACAGAAGGAGGTATATACCATGAATACTGGCTGTCTGATTACCTCATTAAGCTTTGGCAGTGACGGTTGTGAGCTGGTAGCCCATTCGCAAAATCAGCGAACTGCCATGTTTTTTAGGGAAAATGGTGGTTGGTGGAAGCGTGAGCATTCATTCCCCTGTAGTCCGAAGCTGAAATCCCTGGAGTGCAGTCCATTGCGAGGAGTCTGTGTAATAGCGAATTATAAAGAAGTGGAGGTATGGGCCAGGAAATTGAGTTCTAAACCGGCAAGTCACTGGGAACTGAAAACCTCCATTATACGCAAGGGAGATGTAAACCTGATCAGCCATAGTCCCGACGGCCATAGCCTGGTGACGGTCTCAAGATCAGGACTCAGGGATTGTCATGATCGTGAGTGCTGGATACAAACAAGAAGCATCACTCAGCCAGTAACCAGGTCAGGCCGCACTGATCAGGCATTATGAACGGTAGATACCCGGAGTTTCAAACGGGCCGTTGCATCCCCGTTCCGGATGTTTTCCCGGGTGGGTGAGGAAGAAGTCATGCATTTTATGGAAATCCTCAGGGATATTTCCTTCCATAGTCATGGGGATGCCAATAATGACCTTTTTATCCCGGAAATCGAAGGAAATGGGCACAACAGGAGCATTCGCTCCCCTGGCAATATGATAAAAACCGGTTTTCCAGCGTTGCACTTTCGAGCGGGTGCCTTCCGGTGCGATGACCAGGACAAAATGATCGCTGTTTTTCATCTTGTCTATGGCCTGGTCAACCCGGTTAATCGACTTGTCCCGCTCGATGGGAATGCCTCCAAGCCTGCGCATCAATACTCCCAGGGGCCAGAAAAACAGCGAGTGTTTGGCAAAAAAACGAACCCGTATCCTGGTGATAAGCTTGACCGCAACGCCAACCACGAAGTCCCAGTTTGACGTATGGTGAGCGACGATGATCACATACTTGATCCTGAGCGGTGTCGAAGGGTGTCTAGCACGATCTAAGGATTAGTCACGAAATAACTTCCCTGTTTTTTTGCCACGGAGACACGGCGGCACAGAGAAAAACCTTTAATAATAATCTTTTCTCCGTGTCTCCGAGGTAATTTTCTTTCACGGAAAAAACGCTTTCATTGGGATACTTCATACAACGAGTAAGATTTTAACTTGTCTTTACCATCAATCTGATCAATGACATTCAGCACATCGGATGGGGATTCTGGTGGTTTTTCAGGTAAGTATTCCTCAATGGGAGAAGTCTCTCTTTGCCCAAGAACGTGTACATAGGATTGCAGATTGTGGGCTGCACCGGATCTTTCTTTGTCCCGGTACGCCATTGTTGCGTCTTGCTCTACGGAGTGCATGATTTGTGGCGATGGTGCTGCTAGCGGATCGGTTGATTCTGTATTTTTACCCGACAGGGAACAGCCAAAGGAACAGCAAAGGAACAGGACATCCATAAATTTACTATCCGCATAGATTCGACCAACGTTTTAATTAAGTTTTCACCCTGGATTTATGGATGTCCTCGTTCTCATAATGTTGCAGAAATCTCATCAGCCAGCCGTGATCAATTTGATCAAAGAATTGACTGATGTCCGTATCCAGCTGACTTTCTTCTGGGTAATCGCTATATGGACTACTTTTTAATTTCTATAAACTTGAATTCAAGGGGGTAAAAATTATTTCATGCCAACTTTAACGAGAATTGACGTATAATAATCAGGAACTGCTGAGTTTTCCCAGAACGTATATTTCATAGTGATGATTAATACTTTTATCGAAAGCACCACCTAACTCTTCTTTAAAGTCACTTTGAACCTGCCAGACAAGTGGTATTTGGTTTAGATTGCTGTACTTATGAATCAATGGTTGCTTTTCTGCAGTGAACTCGGTTTCTTTATAAAAAGCAGGGGAGATATTTTTCTTCATTAGCTCATTATAAAAATAACCATGAGCTTCAATTCTTGAAATAAAATTCGACAGAAACCCGCATCCAGATTGTGAACAAGAAAAAACGCCAATATGCTCTAGATATCCAATGAAACCATCCTCGTTATTAGCTAGTTCAGCATTAAGTTTTAGATTGTTACTGAAAAATGCGTCCCTATTTTTACTTGATTTTATAATATTGAAAAGTTTTTTATGTGTTTTTGAATTTTCAGGTAATAAGTAAATGGGTTTTTCATCGAGCGAATTTGGTTCGGTACTTTTCCTTGGTAACGGCTCTTTGTTTACCGTAACAGGGCTTGCTGTTTCTTCATTCCTGTCAGTGTGTTGTCTGGTTTTTTGATCTAGTAACCATTGTTTCATTAATGCATCATGGTGTTCTTCTGAATCTGATTCGTCAGAGGATCTTTCTTCATAGAGCGATCCATAGCCTGAATAACAAATATGAGAATCTTTTTCGTCGCTTGAGTTGTTGTCTGGAAAATCTATGTCAGAAACTAAATTCGGTGAATGAGAAGTCGCTGTGTCGGTAGTGGCAGCCATCTCGAATTCTGACAATGTTTTGCTATCGGAATGCTCACCGCCATGATCAGCGATTTTTGAAGGTACATCTATTTTGGTTACGCCGGACGCTGTATCACAAGTAGAGACATGAACTGGATACTGGCTATCGGCAGCTTGTCCAGTAATAGGGCTGGGATATGCCATAGTATGTCACTCCATTTAAAAAATACGATTTGAATTCAGGTGATAGATATTCAGTAAAAGCACTTGTGTTAGGCTTTACCGCTTGACTCCAATCAAACGAAAAGAGAGGTAAACTTTACGTATAATAAATAATTTCAGCTACAAGTGTTAATAACACTACAGTTAGTGATACTAACCTATAAGTAGGTGATAGTTTGCTATCAAATATTTTGACCACTAGTCAAGGAATAAGTTCCAATCTTTTTATAATCAAAGCATCAGCAGCTGATGATATTCACGAATTTTCTGGTGGTAAATATTGGAATGCAAACAACGCCCTCTTTTTTAAAAGTAGCGATAATGCCTCTACGCCTTGGTATCAATGGTGATGATCGGTTTATCAAATAAAATTTGACTATACGTACAGTCAATTTAGACGAAAGCAAACTTCCACCTACTTATGATCAGGGCGAAAGCGTCAGATGGACGATAGTTCAGTTAATGACGAGAATGAAGCGAAAACCCCGGGTATTAGCTCGCTTTTGTTATGTCAAGATAACATCCCTAAGACTAACTCTTCTTAAAAACAGACTAAATGGGACGAAAGTAACCCTGAAGCTTCCGCCCTGCCTATATGATCTGCTCGTTTTACCAGGCCATAACTTTGTATTCTTTCGCAAATATACATGACCAATATCAATAGATACTAAACCTGGATGGGGAAAATATCAGATACGGTTGAGCTGGATGATAGAGAGGAATAGGACATCCAGTGCGCCGAGATAAATCGGCAGAAGATAGGCAGCATTTAGGTGCCTGATGTTGGTTTCGATTGGGTCGAAGAAAGGAACAGGAAAGGAACAGGACATCCACAAAGGAAGGAACAGGAGAAAGGAACAGAAAGGAACAGAGAAAGGAACAGGACATCCACAAAGGAAGGAACAAAGGAAGGAACAGGACATCCACAAAGCAGGAAAAGGAACAGGACATCCATAAATTTACGAAAGGAACAGCGAAAGGAACAGGACATCCATAAATTTACTATCCGCATAGATTCGACCAACGTTTTAATTAAGTTTTCACCCTGGATTTATGGATGTCCTCGTTCTCTTCAGTAGATCTATTTGGTAGTCGTTGTCTCAGTCCATCAGGGCAGGTGCCTCTATCTGGGTCTGTGGGCTTTCTATCGACAGGGTGAAATTTTCTCCTCTTATAACTGCGACTGTATAATCTTCATGGTCACATTTTTTTATTATTTCAGGAACACTTCCAATAAATAACTGCCCAGAGTTCATTTGGCCGAATTTGTTAATAGCTAACTCATTTCCTATGTAGAACATAAAGTGATGACGATCATCACCGAAAATCATAATAACATCACCCCATTCGAGGTTTTTTATGTCAAAACTGTCTCTATCAAATTTGATTTTCTTTATATTCGCTTCTTTTAAATTGTAAGTAAGCAGGTCAGTAAAATTCCCGCCCTTATTGTCTTTTACAACAATACCATGGGCAATATAAAAAAGGGCAGTTTCCATACACGTTGGTGTAGTGCAGCCGTCAAAAATATTTATGCCGTAAGTAAGAAGAGCAATTATTCTCTCTTCGCAGGCTTTCCGATAATCTGACTTTTCTTCTGTGCATCCGTGAAATAAGTCAGCAATTTGGTTTTCTTTAAAAAACGTACATGATGGTTTTGCTGAATCATCATAGAAATCACCATCCCAATCCCAAAAGGTTACAGTATCGTTTCCAACTGAAACAGGGTGTAAGTGGACAGAATCAAAAACCAGAAAATCAACTTCTTTCTCTGGCAAAATATTACATTTTATTTTTGATAACTCTGAAGGGGTTCTTTGAAGAATCGGAACACAGCCTACCGTTTTAAAGTGATTTGTTTCAAACTGTCGTAGATTTGTTTCATGCCTAGTTGTTTTTTCTACGCTAAAGCGGCCAGTTTTTGAGGCTTCTCTTTTAGTAGAGGGGGTAGACTCATTATAACTTTTAATTGCGGATTTAGAGTCTGTAGATGTAGATGCTGTTTCGTACATAATTATATCCTTTATTTATTTATTTTTTGACAGTTTGATCCGTCATAAGTTCTTTTTTGAGGTGTTTTCTCTTGGCGTCGAAGATGTTGGGGGTTTGTGCCCATTTCCCCGAAAGGTTCACTCACCCATAAAATATGCGGTTTAAGGCATTCTGGAGTAAATCAAAAGTCGATTGTGAGACTTTGAGTATCAGAATGTATCGAAACAGGATTTGTGATACCTGCTGTCAAACCAATTGTGGCGGTATCACATGTTAAGAGTTTTGATTCTGCCGTTTTTTTACATAAATGAACTTTTCGAGGAAATGGGCGCATAACCCCAATAACTATTTGATTAGGTTATGGAAATAACGTCATAGCATGACGTTATTTCCATAAAAAAATTGCCATAAAGTGCTGCCATCTGGTCATACTGGTATCAGTCTCGTTTTCAGGCGTTTTAAGCGCTTTTTTCCTTACCCCTGCCTGAACCATTGCCTGCTCCAGTTTTCCCGTTATTTCCTTGTTATTTTCAATCAAAATTCGATTCTCGCCCTGCAATCCAGCGATCTGTTTATCCTGCTCCTGCACTTTTGCTTTCAATCGGGCAATTTCGGCCTGAAGGTTGGCTGTTTTCTGCTGTTTCTCCGCATCCTTGAGCTGTTGGGCTTGAGCCCTGAAATCCTTATATTTCTGAAGATCCGAAGGGAACTCGATTTCCAGCTTTTTAGCTTCGGTTGCTAGATCATTTACTGCCACATAAGAGAGTGGTAGGTTTTTCAGGTAAGGGTGCTCGTTTACCACTTTCCAAGCGGCTCTAAATTTCCGCCATTTCTCCTTTCCAAGTCCCAGCCCGGCAGACTGCATAACGGCTCCACTGCACACCACAAAACGCCCACCCGCTGTCCCTGCCCCACCCTGTTTGCTGCAAGGCCTGTCAAAACCACGGACACCGTACCCGCTGATGGAGCCGGCCGTCCCTGGCCGGAGCAGTTTGCAGCCAAGAAATAAGAAAGAAATAAAGAAATAGGACAGCCATAATCTTAACAAGAAATAGGACAGCCATAATCTTAAAATCCAATAAAACCTGATTGGCTATAAAAACTGACAAATCAATCATCATCAGTATTAACCATCCCTGAATCCAAGTGATGCAGACAATACTCTTGAGGGTAAATCCAGCTTTTGGATGAATAACTAACGGATAG
>NZ_JAVRMB020000096.1:0-5801 GCF_031844845.1 Endozoicomonas sp. | reverse complement strand
CGTCTATGGATCGTATTCATCTGGCACAGCCGGGGAAGGACCAGTTATTCGTCTATTCCAGATTTACGGTTGCGCACGGTCGGGAGCACTTTAAAGTCTTAATATTCATGCAAGATTATATATACCACTATTTTCAATGGGTTACAGTTTTTCACCTGCTAGTCAGTAGTCATTATTATTACAATTATTAAAAATTTACTTTTAATAGCTAAAATATATTATCGATTTACTTGAGGGACTTACCATAATGGTAAATAATATAAATGTAAGCTTGTTCAGTGGAGGTAGTCCCCCAAGTGACAAGAGTGCTGACAGGCAAATACTCTGCGGGCCGTTATATTCGAGATGTGAAGTAGAGAAGGCTCTTGAATCTGGGCAACCTGTAACACTAGCTACAGTGAAATGTATTGAAAATGTGCAAGACCTGTCACTTGATGATGAAGATGTTAAGAGGCTGGTTGAGCTTGCTATTAGCAGTGGCCAGTTCCGAAATTCTCAGTGGTGTATTTTGAGAACGAAAGGCGATATCCGAACGTGGGCTGCTTGTGATGGTTATGCCATTAACCGAGACGAGTGGAATGACACAGCTTTTAAGAATATTCCTGTTAGTTACTATATAAAGTTTGCTATCGGCAAGAGCGGCAGTGTAATTCTAACCATTTCGTGCCACCTCTCATCATAGCAAGGAGTTAATAAGATGAGTACAACAGAGAAAATTTGTCCAATTTGCGAAGAAGGACATCTGTCTGATCACACGGGTTCTCGCGAAGCGAGCTATAAGGGTGATACCAAAAAAATCCCTTTTTATTATTCTGAGTGTAACATTTGTGGATGTGAATCTGCTGATGCAACGGATGTCCGAGAAAATAAACGTGCCATGCTTGCCTTCAAAAAGGAGGTTGATGGATTACTGACTGGACAGCAAATTAGAAGGTTCAGAGAGAGCGTTGGCATAACACAGGTTCAAGCTGCAAAAATCTTCGGAGGAGGCCCCGTGGCTTTTTCCAAATATGAAAAGGATGATGTTGTCCAATCAGAACCTATGGACAAATTGCTGAAGGTCGCAAAATCTATTCCCCAGGCATTTTTATGGCTGGCTCGTAAAGCCAATGAAGGGGAAGTAGCCAAAAAAGCATCCTTCTCTTTTTCGCACTTTCAGGCTTCTTTAAGCAAAGAGGCGCACATTATTGCTTTTAATCCAACAGCAAAAAGTGTGACAACTACTAGCTGCTTGCGCTTGGAAAAGGATCAGGTTTCTCGTTTTGAAGCTGATCAAGAACAGCTCTCATATGGGTGAGTGTGATATGTCAGTGGATGTTAGTTTTTCTCCAATACAGGTAAAGCAACTCCTGTTTAAAAAGGTCTTAATCGAACCGCGGAAGCCGGTCGATGATGATGAAGGCCTTTGGGCTCCTCAGTTTGATTTTGAAGGAGTAGAAATCAAAACAGATATAATGACGGCTTATGATGAAAACGAGGATGATCCAACCCATTTTATGGTTTGCGTCAGGATCCAAATTGCCAATGAAAAGAAAGATGGAGCTAAGCTCGCACCATATACTGTAGATGTCGAAGGGCAGGCGTTTATACATTTACTCGCCCCATTCCCGGCTGAAATGAGAGAGTCAATTGTTAGTGTTAATGGCTCGACGGTTGTTGTTGGAGCTATAAGAGAGCTGGTATCCCAGTTAACCTCAAGGTCTTTATATGGGCCAATGGTATTGCCAACTCTTCGCTTTCAATCAGGCGAACATAAAGCCTGATACTTGACTAAAGAAAAACCAAATTCTTAACAGCCACAGTCGTTTAGGCGAGTGTCGTGTAGCAAAATACTGGTATTTAAGTACGAAAACAGGAATGACAGCATTACGACAGCCTGTATTTATAACTTACTGATATATAAGAAATCGACGCGGGTTCAAATCCCGCCGCCTCCACCAATCAGGAAAAATGACTCAGGCCGACTGAGGCAGAGTCAGACAGACAAAAGGGCGTAAATTCAAAAGTTTACGCCCTTTTTATTTGCCTGGGTGATCTGTCTGAGTCTGCCTCAGTCTGTTCAGAATCGCCCCTCAAACGCCCCCCACCGCCCCTCAAACGCCCCTCAAAATGAAAAATTCGCCCCTCAAACGCCCCTCAGAATTGGCAGAGCAAGACCAGAAAACCACCATTTGACGAAGCCAGCCAGGGCAAGAAAGACAGCAGCTACCCAAACAGGGCAGCACCAAAAAGACAGGGAAGGGAGGATAGAGAGAAGGGTTACTGAGCAGCAGAAAGAGGCTGGCCACCATTGAAGCGATGCTTGGGATGATACTTCTCTGCGGATTTTTCCAGCCAGCCACCATAGTGACGGTTCAACATATCGATCCCGGAATGGCCTAACTGATTGGCAATCCACCAGGGATTCTCATTATCCAGAATCAGCATATGGGCGTAGGTATGGCGAGTCTGGTACGGATTGCGGTAGCGCAGACCGGCTCGCTTGATAGCCGGCGTCCATGCAAATTTTCGAACTTCGGAATCATTCATCCAGTGCCGACCTTTCAGCGGGTGATGAAAGACGAACTCACCTTCAAGGAAAGTATGGGCTTTCTGACGAAGTAGTGCCTCATGCGCCTGATCAAGCATCAGGATTTTACGGGATGAAACCCCTTTCTCCGCAGTTTTCAATCGATCAGTGTGACCATCCACCATCGCTTCATCCACCAGAATCTCACGATTCACAAAGTCGATTTTTTCCCACTTCAGCGCAATCAGCTCACTGGTACGCATGCCAGTATAAAAAGCGAACTGAAACAGGTTGCGTACCTGCTCACCCATGTGATCCAGCAGAATGGCAATTTCTTCTTCAGTAAACGGGTCTACCTGAAATTCACTCTGCCTGGATTCGATAGTAATGATGGAATCCAGATTCAACTGGCGAACCGGGTTTTCAGAAATAACCCTGTCCATCACCGCATCATCCATCGCCATTTTAAAAGGCGACAGGATATTGCTGATGGTTTTGCGTTTACACATATGACTTTTTTCGAAGACCCAGTCACGGACAATGCCGGGTGTCAGATCGGTCGCCAGCAAATGGCCGAATTCAGGAATCAGCTGATTGTTGATAATCTTTTTATAATTTTTCTGAGTGACAGGGCGAACCCTCTTCTTTGAGCGAGCAATACAGTCTCGCAAATAGTCCTCCACGGTACGATGTGATTTATTCTCAGGAGCTAACCTTTCCTTGTTGGGAGAATCGGGAAAGTGTGCGCCATAATCAAAGTCATCCTTTGACAAGTCATGGCGAACCCGGGAGAGCAACTGGTGAGCAGCCGTTACATCCCGTTTGACGGCTGCTTCAAATTTACTGATGGATGAAGGATTGTTTTCTGGCCATGATCGATTGGAGAAATTCTCACGACAGCGTTCTTTTTTGTAGTAGAAGACCAGTCTGACGGTTACGTATTTTTTAAAAGCCCGTACCTCTATGCCGGGTGGAGTTTCGATGTGAGATAAGTCCATACTGCACCTCTGGTTTTTTATTGAAATAGTTTTTATCGAACATGCCTGCTTTTTTCCGCCCAAGCCTCCACAGCATGAAGGTTCACCCAGGTCGCACCATCAGCAGCGGTGCGAAATTCTTTCCCTTCACGCCATATACCTTTACGCTTTTTCTGATAGAAGGCGTCCTGTGTATCACCAGAAAGCACGTAGTAACGATTCAGCTTCACCCACTTCATCAACACGACCTCCTGTCTTATAAATGCTCGCCATCAATATCAGAAACATGCCGAACCTTCAGATCAGGCTGACTATTACATTCAGAGTGCTTGATGATAAAAGCGCCATCCTGAAAAGTTTCCACCACCGGCTGAGCATCCGATATCAGCTTCAACAGAGCCACCGCATCCTCCAATTTGTTCAGCATAAATTGATTCGTACCAAAGCTGACTACATAAACACGCTCGTTCATAAGTACATCTTCCATGATTTCACCTTTTGAAATAGCGGCACCCATCAGAGTGCCTTATTCAGATCCGCAGCACTGGAGACAGCACCGTCGATGATTTCACCGGTATCCATATCCACCACCACACCGCCATCGTCATCACGCAGCACCGCCTCGTTGTTTTGAGACAGTCCAGCATCTGCCCGTTCATCCAGGCCGACAGCAGTGAGCGCTTCAATGGACACGTCCAGATATTTGAACAGACGACGAACAACGGTCTTCTTTGCCATCTCTTCAAAGTGCGTCTGCCAAGGTCCGTCGCCTTTCGCTTTGGAGGAGTCCCTGACCTTGAGCACTTCTTCAACGGTCATATAATCCACCTGAGAGCCTCCACCCTGAAGGTGCGCCACCGCATAAACACCCAGCACACCACCACGGTCACCAGTCAGGCGAGGCTTGTGGATAACCCGGGTTTCTGTGCCGTAGCGCAGATCAAAGTCATCCGCAGAATAAACGACACGGGCATCGATGCTCACAATTGAGCCAGACCGGCGAGCCAGGGCAAGCATGCCTCTATAGCCCAGCATGAACTGACATTCAAGGCAGCCCAGCTTGCGATTGAAGAAAGGGATCAGGTAGCAATGACCCAGAGCAGAGCCGGGCTCCAGACCCAGCTGCGCCGACTGGATAACAGAACCCAACAGGGAAGCCTGTGAACATTCCCTGAGTTTGGGCGTCCTGCGAATTTCAGTCATACAGACATTCAACAAACGCTCGGGAGTTAGCGGCGTATTTTCCAACGACTGGGCGATGGTATTTTTATTATTACGCAGCAGATCCTTGATGGTGAGCTGGCCACCACTAGCGGCCTTTTCAGATTTGACCGGCTGCTTTGCCGGTGATTTTTTAGCATTCCCTGCCATGATACTTCTCCTTATACAGATGCTTAGGCGACCTTCGCCCATTCAGGCAATTCGATGGTACAAAACTCGTCGGGATAACCCGGCCACACACCAGTGCGCTGGCATTCAGAAAACAGGTTAACCAGCTGGCGCATATCCGAACGACCCAATGTCAGCATGCCCTCGCTGGCCATATACAGACCGATGGCATAAGGCTGCTCCTTTTCAATGGCTAACCAGGCAAAGCCATTAGCCGGCAGACCCACTGCACGACACCCGTCCAGATACCATGACGCTTTCTGGTGGTAGTGATAGCTCAGAATATCCTTCTGGAATTTGCCATACCGGGCATCCATGCAGGACTTCAGATCAAAAACGATGCCGAGGTCTTCCCGATAGTAATCCATACGACCACGGCAGAGGATGCCAGTCTCAAGGTCTTCCCAATAGATAGAGCGTTCAGCCACCCCTTTAGAAAAGGACTTCGACGCTTTGTCATGACCAGAGATAGTAGAAGTCATTGGCATGGACGCCGCCCAAAAGCTGGCCTCCCGATTTGGTGGAATGCTGTTGTATATCCCCCAACAGATGGCCGTCCGGATTCGGAATCAGGAAATCAGGCAGGCCGTGTGGGCAGGAGAACATAAGCAATCCATCGGTCAGCGATTCGGACTGGTGGAGCGCACCATACGCAAAATCGTCCAGGGCGATAACTTTCCCCGTTATGGTCTGACATGCCGCCATCTCAGGACAGGCGTCCAGGGCTACCTTCAGGGAGGAGGCGATGACCGAACAACGAATAACCCAGATGGAAAAAGGCATGGCGGTGTTGGAACACCGGGTGACCGAACTGGAGCATACCCCACCCAGGGTGAACTCTTTGGAGCATTCGGTGAACCAATTGGAGGTGCAGTTTACGGCCATGAAATAAGGACATCACCGAAATCAAGGAAGAAGGCAAAGAG
>NZ_JAVRMB020000095.1:0-28242 GCF_031844845.1 Endozoicomonas sp. | reverse complement strand
CCAGACGTGTTTGCTCACTTCCGTCAGATCACAGGTGATGGCTTCAAATCTCTGGCAGAAGGCCAGCGGGTTGAGTTCACCATCACTCAGGGCCAGAAAGGTCCTCAGGCTGAAGATATTCGACCACTGTAATGGTCGGGGCTGCAATATTGTAGTCTCTAACCTCACGTAAGGTGAGGTGAAGAAGGGCAATGCTTTCGGGCATTGCCCTTTTTTGTGGTTTTCAGAAAATCAAAAGGGAGGAGATATTATGGCCACAACCAATATCTGGCAGCAATTCAGGACTCTGATACCGGAAGGTGTAAGAATAGTCGCCACCATTACCGCCAACAATGGCATGTCAGGTAGAGTTCCACGGGTTAAACTGCCTGGCTCAGTCCTCCCTCATAATGTCTGGTTCGTCTCTGAGACCGTTTACTTTCCAGCTCCAATGCTGGGTTGTATGCTCGGTTTCTTGGTATACGAACTGTGCGCGGTTACCCCTGTGATTATTCTTTCGGAGATAAATGAATATGCATTTTATCTTCAGCAATGACGATGTCCCCCTCAAAATATACATCCATACCCCCAACAAACATTTTTTTTGCTATCCAGTTTGATGGGCCAGGAATAAGATGGGTTAAGACTAATTTATTAACATTGGCTTTTTGAGCCATTCTAGCTATATCAATTGTGCTTGAATGATATGAAATAATTGATTCTATTTGTGTTGCTCTATCTGGTAAATTTATTTTTCTGGCAATTCTTGCGGCATTTTTGTTCATTGATACATTCAATGCTTCATGAATGAGTATGTCTGCATTCTGAGAGGACTTTTTTACATTAGCTGATATCCGCGTATCACCAGAGATTACGATCTTACGCCCCTTATACTCGACCATGTAGCCCAGTGCAGGTTCTACTGGGGCATGATCTACTAAAAAAGCACTGACTATCACACCATTTTTGTTATATACGACGGTTTTCGCTTCATAACCTTCTCCTGGCTCGACCGGTATGGGCTGAGCAAAAGCAAATTCTTGCTCCAGGTTGTCTTCTTGTAAACTGGTGCGGTAAAAAACATCCAGCTCATATGACTTTCCGATACCTTCTACGATATCTGTTACACCTGTTGGACCATACACTTCGAGCACATGAGCGCGTCCAAATATCCAGGAAGAGTTTATCAGGTATCCCAGTCCACCGAAGTGGTCAGAGTGCCAATGGGTGATAAATACCGCATCCAGTTCTTTTGTGGGTAGTCCCATTGTATCCAGTCTTCTACTGGATCCGTCTCCAGCATCAAAAACCAGATATTCTGATCCGGCAACTACTGCAAGACATGAAGGGTTACGAGCTTCATCCGGGTAAGGTGTCCCTGTTCCACAGAAAAAAATATTGAGCCCGGGAGGATAAAGAGAAATAGAGGTTTCTTTTGACAACACATCTTCTATTGCCTTATCAGTAAAATAGGCTACTGCCCTATCAGTAAAATAAGCACAGTAACCTGATTCAGGAATACCAGACACAAGGAGTGATAGAAGAAAAAGGATTTTATATTTTTTGTTGAGGTGGATCATCGTTATTCCTTTATTCACTGGATCCCGAATGGCCAGCATGCCTGGGACGTTCCTCAGGATAGGGATAAGCTATAAACGCCACCGCCAATCCTGCAGCAGAGGACAACCCTGACATCTAAAACATACAGCTAGAGGACTATGTTGTTCTTGAAAGGTTGAAAGTAACAGGATACCAATTGTCTGTGGGCTCCAGTCCTGAAAAATAACAGTGTAGACCTCAAGCGGAGTTAAGCCACCCAATACCTTTCGAGGCATACTATCTAGCTGAAACTCTATGACTTCAATTTCTTTTTCTGTGACCTGCCCAAGCGCCATTTTTATGGGCCACTGTCGATGGATAATACCATTGGTATTTTTATTAGTCCCTCTCTGGTAGCTGGCGTAGGGTTTTGCAAAGTAGATGTCCGAATTAATGGCCTTTGATACAAGAGCTGGCATGGCAAACTGGCCACCGTTAGCAAGAGTGACAGTCTTTGCTCCGGGTGCCTGTTTCAACAGTTCGATCATTTTTTTGGCTACTGGTTCAGAGTGCTTGGTATCGTTGGCCCTGAGTCAGCTGTTTGTAGTGTTTGGTTTGAGTGTTCATTCCAGGCTTCCATTTCAAGTGTAAGATCTTCGGAATATACCGGCAGCGTCTCACATATAAAATTTCAGTCTGTTGCACTAATTGTATTACTCCAGCTTCACTGCATCGATCTTCTAAGCACTGTCCTCTCAAAAAGTGGTAGTAAAAACGAACTTGAAAAAAGAGTTCTTCGATGTTGGATTTTTGTTTTTTAAAAACTAATCGAACGTTCGTTTAATATGAAGTCTAAAGTCGAGTAATTCAAAAAAAGAATAAAAATTTCCTTTATGTTTAAAGGAAAAGTTCTATTTGAGTATTATAATTGCTGCCAAAGGTGTTTGGGGCTTTCATCTTTTCTTCCTAATTAAAATAATCAAGCCTGCTAAATGGATTAGATAATCTTAAAATTCCAGCTTGATTGGATAATTCTAGGCGTTTAAAGCTATATGACTGGGCTATATATATAATAAAGCCTGTATTGCTTTTGCCGATGTTTTACCTGATAGCTGACTATCAGGATAATGATATGCATATAGACCTGGGTAATGGTTACTGCCTCAGAAGGTTCCTTTATGGGGATGCAATTTCTTTGGCCAAGCATGGTAATAATTTTAAAATTGCGCAAAATCTTCGGGATACCTTTCCGAATCCTTATACGATCGAACATGCCAGAGCCTGGGTGCAACATGTAAAAGAGCATGAGACTAAAACTCGATTTGCCATTGATTTTGGTGGTGAGGCTATCGGTGAAATCGGTTTTGTTGTTCAGTTAGATGTTCACCGCTTTGGTGCAGAGATTGGCTTTTGGGTCTCAGAGGATCACTGGGGCAAAGGGATTATGACGGGAGCCCTGTCTTATGTCTGCCAGTATGCATTTGATGAAATGGGGCTTGTCCGTATTTTTGCTGATGTACAGGCTCGAAATGATGGCTCCCGCCGGGTGCTGGAAAAGTGTGGCTTTGAGCTTGAGGGCGTGATGAGAAATCATGTCTATAAGGAAGAGCAGTTTATTGACCAGCTGGTGTTTGCATTAATTCGCGAGCAGTAACCCTCAGATTTCTCCCCCATTTTTTAGTAACATGAACTTCTCCCTTATGGGGGAAGTGTTGTTGCTATTAAGAAAAGAGAGGGCGTAATGAGAGTTGGTTTGATTGGTCTGGGAGGCATTGCACAGAAAGCATATTTGCCAATTATTACAGGGCTTCCTTCTGTAGAGCCTGTTTTCTGCACTCGAAATAGTAAGGTACTTGGTGAGCCTGCAAAAAAAATACCGGGTAAATGGTTGTTGTAGCGATTATAAGCAGCTGATAAATATGGGGGTTGATGCGGTCATGATTCATAGTGCCAGATCAACCCATGTAGAAATTGCCAGCTTCTTTCTTAAAAATGCCATTCCGGTATTTGTCGATAAACCCCTGGCGACTGATTTTGGCGACTGTGAGGTATTGTATGACCTTGCTGAGCGCTTCGGTCAGCCACTGTTTATTGGCTTCAACCGGCGATACCTGCCTATCTTGGAAGAGCCTCTGGCACAGGGATCAAAAGAATCTCCATTACTCTGTTTTCGTTGGGAAAAAAATCGACATAATCTGCCGGGTCTTCCCCGGACATTTGTTTTTGATGACTTTATTCATCCACTGGATGGTGTGAATAAATTTACGGGCGTGAAACCAGAAGACCTTCTGGTATCAGCACAGCTATTGCCTTCAGGCCTTTGCCGGATTGATGCGCAATGGCAGTCAGGACGTACATTAGTACAGGCTTCCATGAACCGTTTGAACGGCAATACCAATGAAAGGGTATCACTGTGTTATGAAAATCAATCGTACCTGTTTGATGGTTTTCAAACAGGAATGCTTCAAAAGAACAACCATGAACAGCTGATTCGTCTGCCGGACTGGACACCAGTGTTGGAGAGCAAGGGGTTCACCGGTATGATTAATCACTGGCTGGAAGTGGTTTCAGAAGGAAGGCTGGCTGAGGATATTATTGCCAGAAACCTGAGTACTCACCTGCTGGCTGAAACGATCTGCCAGCAGGTTGAGAGACAGGCTGATTAGCCGCTTAATTCAAAAGAGCCAGACACTATCTCTTACAGCGAAATCCGTCCCAGGGGTTGAACGGTGATTTCTTCAGTCAATTCCTGGTGTGAAAGTACTGCCAGATCATAGACTTCCAGTTCCAGAAGCTTACGGACATAACGGCGTATATCCATGGAGGTGATCAGAACAGGCTTATGCTCAAGGTGACCGATTTTACCCACTGAGTGCTTAACGTTTTCAACAAACTGGGCAGAAGTGGATGGGTCAAGTGCCAGATAACTACCGGCTGAAGTCTGACGAATGCCCGAGCGGATAGTATCTTCAACATCCTGATCGAGGAGATAAACCGGCAGCATGTTTTTACCATTGGAGTATTTATAGCTGATGTATCGCTTCAATGATGAACGGACATACTCGGTTAACTGTACGACCTCTTTCTCTTTATGTCCCCAGACCACCAGTGATTGCAGGATTGCCCGAAGGTTTCTGATTGAAATGTCTTCGGATACCAGACGCTGGAATATTTCAGTGATTTTGTTAACGGGCAAAAGGCGCTGGACTTCCTTAATGAGCTCGGCAAAGGTGCCTTCCATCTTTTCCAGAAGATAGCGGGTTTCCTGGATACCAACAAAATCTTCAGCATACTTTTTCAAAACATGAGCCAGATGGTAGGTCATGATTTTGGGCGAGTCCATAAAGTTGACATTATTCCGTTCAAGCTTGTCCCTCTGGCTCTCATTGGCCCAGAGAGAGTCGAGGCTGGGTAAAAAGCTATCGCCGATCTCATAGGGTATTTTCAACATATCCAGATGCTCATTGGTCTCTCTGACGAACAGAAAGCCGGGTTTAAAGTGTCCGGATGCTACGGGAACTTCCTGAAGTAGAATGGTGTAGGTGTTCTCGTCCATTGAGTCGTTAAAGCGCAAATGAATGCCAGGGAAGGGGACACCAAGATCCATATAGAGCGCTTTACGAACCTTGAGTAGCTCTTCATTCAGCGATGATGTGTTCAGGTTTTTCTGTATAGAAGTGGGGACATCAATGATTAATGGCAGGGTTTGAGTAAACTCTTCTTGTTGGTCAAGTCTGGATTTTGCCTCACCGGGGGTTTCACCCGCCGCCGCCATCGCAGGGATACCACCGTCTTCTTCCTGAGCACGGGATTTCTCGGCTTTTCTTATCAGGAAATAGCCGCCACCACCAATGGCTGCAGCGAGCATCATGAAGGTCAGTGTCGGCATGCCGGGAATAAGTGCAAAGCCGAGCAATAGTACACCACCAACCATAAGCGCCTTTGGTTTGTTGGTGAGCTGATCGGCTATTTCATTACCCAGATCCTTGGAGTCTTCATTGGAGACGCGGGTGACAATGATACCGGCAGTGATGGATATCAACAGTGCCGGTATCTGGGAAATCAGTCCATCACCAATGGTCAAAATAGCGTAGAGTTGCAGTGCCTCGCTACCTGACATGCCTTCGCTGGTACCAATGGCAACTCCGGCGGTGATGTTGACAAAGATGATGATCAAACCGGCAATGGCATCACCTTTAACGAACTTCATGGCGCCATCCATGGAACCAAATAGCTGACTTTCCTGGGTTACCAGCTCTCTTCGTCTCTGGGCTTCTTCCATCTCGATGGCGCCGGCGCGGAGGTCAGCGTCGATACTCATTTGCTTGCCGGGCATGCCATCCAAAGAGAATCGGGCGGCGACTTCCGCAACCCGTTCAGAACCTTTGGTGATGACCAGGAATTGAACAATCGTGATGATCAGGAAGATAACCACACCAACACCCAGACTTCCGCCGACCACAAAGTTTCCGAAGGTGTAGACAATTTCACCCGCATCCGCCTGAAGAAGAATCAGACGGGTGGTGGTGATGGATAGTGACAGTCGGAAGAGGGTGGTTATCAGCAGAACCCCCGGGAAGGATGAAAACTCCAGGGGGGACTTCAGATAGATGGATGTCATCAACAGAATGGTGGATATTCCCATATTCAGAGCAATAAGGAAATCCACCAGAGGGGTGGGCATGGGGAGGATGATAAGCCCGATAACGGATACCAGCAGAGCAGCCAGTACCAGATCGTTTCTTCCTCCCAGGTTCAGCCCGGTTAAAATTTTTGCCATGAGAGTGCCGCCGCCGATACGGGGGCGGGCTATGGTCTAGAAGATCAGCGGCTGATCGCCGCTTTTTTCTTCTTGATCAGGGCTCGCCCCTTGATCCATTTGATGGCCCGTACATCACTGCCGGGTCTCGCATATTTTAGGAAATTATCGGCGGCACGGATTGATTCTTCAGGGTGTTCAGCTTGCAGGTAGGCGTAGCTCAACATTCTGTAAATATCGGGGTTTTCCTTATTGATGGATTTCAGCGCCTCCAGTAAGGCGATGGACTTTCTGGGTTGTAAATATTCCAGATAATAAGAGGCTTGAGATAGAAGCCATGTTTCTAATGATTTTTCCATTTGGAAATTCCTCTAGCTGGCAATCAGTACATTGCGACACATCATTAAAAACTCACTATCTGCCTTGGCCTTCTCAATAACAGCAAGCGCTTCTTTCAGGACTTTGGCATTGGCACTGTTTTCGGGCTGTTGTTTCAAAAAGGAGGAAAGAGAGCTAATGGCCTCGTGAGTAAAACGATAATGTTCTTCAGGGCTGGAATAAATGTTGTGGCCAGAAATGCTAGTGGCAAACTTGAGTTCACGATTCTGGAAATTACGGCTCATATCCAGAGCCTTCCAGGTATGGTCAACGACTTTATCCCCGGAAGGTTTGAAATTTGATTTGGACTTAGGGAAGTCAGAATCCACCGAATCGCTGTTGATTCTTGAAATACCTGAAATACCATTACCAAATGAAACTGATCCTGCCATAACTAAGCCCGCCTGATAAATTAATCCTGTAGTGCTGTCGGCTGGAAAATTCAGCGATTAAAGGGTTTTTCTCCGGTTAATTATTTTTTTGACGAAATGCTGGTGAATTCAGTTTGTTTTCCGATAAACTGGTATCGAACAAATTTTAATTGACACTTTTAAATTACAAGGCATCTATTCATTAAGGGCTGTTGAATAAGCTGGAGCAGACATGAGCATGGAGGCACGCGTCTGATGGGCTTTATAAGAAATACCCTGATATACCTGTCCCTTTTGCTGGCGCTGGCTTTTCAAGCGCTGGCGAACTGGTCTTCCGAAGAAGTACAAACTCGAAAGCATTTAGTGCGTCCGCAGGAAACGCTGGAGGTGATTGCGGGCAGCTACGGGTTTGAGGTGAATGAGTTGGCCCGTTACAACAAGCTTGATATAACGCAGGAGTTACGGGTAGGGCAGGTCATTTATTTCCCATCTGATGTTGTACGTGATCAGCCCGGGCTTCCCTCTGCTGATCAGGTTAATCCTCTGGATGCCCGAAGATTTCCTAATGCGGTGGGTACCACAGTTGAGAAAGAGCGTTCCAGGTTAATGCCGCCTTTGGATGGGGAACAGTTTTCTGGTAAGGAGTCAGACCTTTCCCGATATGATAGCCGGGTTCATTACGCTGCCTCTTCTGATTATGATTATAACTTTGTTCAAAAACACGCTAAGCAAAACTTACCCTCCGGGCAGGATCAAGGTTCGTCAAATATTTACAGGATGCAGTCGCAGACACCATCTAATAGGGTTCTGTCTGCAGAAGATGCCATCAGAGACGCCATAGACGACTTTGAAGATACCATTGGTGATGATGAATCTCCTGCACTGGCCGCTTTTGGTGTTCGACCCTATGCCTATTTTGGGAATGGGGACAGATTAAACGAAGTGCTGCAGAATTTTGCAGCGAGCTACTATATGCCGATCATCATTGCTGACGGGGTTGAAGGACAGATCAATGGTAAGATTGGCCCATTGACGCCAGTGGATTTTCTTGATCATTTATCGAATATCTATGGTTTTATCTGGTATTTCGATGGTCATACCCTATTCGTTTATGACGGCAGTGCTTCAAGCCAGCAAATTATCAGCTTGAGCTATTTGCCGGTCAACCAATTCAAGAAAACATTGAAAAAGATTGGCATCTGGGATGGGCGCTTTTTCTGGAAAGAACAGCCTAAGGAAGGGCTGGTATTTATCTCCGGGCCTCCCCGTTATATTGATCTGGTTTCTCAGACCGCCATGTTGCTGGATGCTAAAGAAGGGGACCGTCAGAAGAGTAAGCTCACGGTTCGGACTTTCCCGCTAAAATATGCTTGGGCAACGGATAAATCGTTTAGTTTTCGTGGACAGCAACTGACGGTGCCTGGTGTTGCAACGATTCTTACCAGAATTATTAAAGGTGGTGGTGTTGCTCAGGTAACGAAGCAGACGGCCTCTAATCCTTCGGTGACTCCAGTTGAAAGTGTGACCAGGGCAGGGGAGATGAAACCGGAAAATGATCAGCTATCAGCAGCCGCAGAGCAACTGAACACGGGCGCTATGGCAGATAAAATTTATATTAATGCGGATCCAAGGCTAAATGCCATTATTGTGCATGACCTTGAAACCAAAATGCCTATGTATGAAGATCTGATCGCTTCACTGGATAAACCAACCTCTCAAATTGAGATCAGTGTTTCAATTATTGATATTAATACTCAAGATATTAAGGCGTTGGGGGTTAAATGGGATAGCTCTGGAAGTACCAGAGATACCACTTTTGATTTTGATCCCAGTATATCAGCAAGCTACACAACTATTGTCTCAAGTACCCTTGGGTCCTTTAATGCAAGGCTGCAATTGCTGGCAGATGAAGGAAAGGTAAAAATCGTTTCAAGGCCATCGATTCTGACGCTCGATAATATTGAAGCGATTCTGGAAAATAGCAGTACATTCTACGTCTCTGTGGCCAGTAATGAGGATTCTGAATTGTTCCCGGTAACTTCAGGAACTGTTGTTCAGGTTACCCCGAGAATTGTGCGTGAAGATCAGGGCCGACGCATCCATATGAGTGTTAATATTCAGGATGGTACGGGTAGCCAGGGTTCAGATAAAGTAGGGCAGAAACTACCTGAGGTAACCAGCAGCTCGATCAATACCCAGGCAATTATCAGCGAGCAGGAAAGTTTGTTGATTGGCGGTTTTTATAAAGAGCAGGAAGAAACGAAGTCTTCCAAGGTGCCTTTTTTGGGTGATATTCCAGTCCTTGGTCATTTGTTCAAGGCAGAGTCAACGTCAAAGATTAAGCAGGTACGTTTATTCCTGATTACTCCTCGAATCATTGGTACAACAGAAACCTGATATTGCCATAAGAAGTGCCACAAGGAGATCGGTTTGGCTGTGAAAGTAGCGGATTATGATCTTCTGGTGATTGGTGGTGGGATTAATGGCGTAGGTGTTGCCTACGATGCTGCGGGGCGAGGCCTTAGCGTATGTTTATGTGAGATGGGGGATCTGGCAGGTGCTACTTCCTCATCCAGCAGTAAGCTGATCCATGGAGGGCTTCGTTATCTTGAGCAGTGTGAGTTTCGTCTGGTCAGGGAAGCGCTTGCCGAGCGAGAAATTCTGTTAAAAATAGCGCCCCATATTACCCGCCCATTGCGCTTTTATCTTCCCCATCAATCTGAACTAAGGCCAGCCTGGATGGTTCAGCTGGGCTTGTTTCTTTATGACCATCTAAGTAAGCGCAACACCCTGACGGGTAGTCGACGAGTAAAGCTTGATGGTGGCAGTCCCTTAAAAAGCACCTTCAATACCGTCTTTGAATACTCTGATGTCTGGGTCGATGACGCACGACTTGTGTTGCTGAATGCACTGGGATTACGTGACCATGGTGGATCAGTCTTTACCAGAACCAAAGTCGTATCAGGCTTTCGTCGTAATGATCTCTGGCATATCTGCCTTGAAGACCAGCTAACCGGCACAACAAAAGAAGTAACCTCCAAAGCACTGGTTAATGCTGCGGGTCCATGGGTTTCTGGTGTTCTGGCCGGTCTATCAAAAGAGCCAGAAAAGTCTGATAAAAGAGTACGTCTGGTTAAAGGAAGTCATATTGTTGTTCCCGGACTTTACCAGGGGAGTCAGGCATACATCCTTCAAAATCATGATAAAAGAGTCGTTTTTGTTTCTCCGTTTCTTGGCGATTATTCTCTGATTGGCACAACGGAAGTTGAGTATAACGGTGATCCGGGGGCAGCCACTTGTTCGGAGCAGGAGCGTGAATATCTGTGTCGAGTGGTGAATGATCACTTCAAAACCACTATTTCAGTAGAAGACATAATCTGGGACTTTTCGGGCGTTCGTCCATTGTTTGAGGATAAATCCAGTGATGCGCGCACTGCCACCCGTGATTATGCTTTTGAATTAGAGGATGAGGATGGAAAAGCGCCTTTACTTTCAGTTTTTGGGGGCAAACTGACCACCTACAGGAAACTGGGTGAGCATGCCATGAACAGGCTGGCGAGTTACTTTCCAATGGCCACAGGAGCCTGGACTCAAAGCAGTTTACTGCCGGGTGCTGTTCAGGTTGTTTCTTGTCTTCAGGTGATACAGCAACGTTATCCATGGTTACCTGACTCGGTGGCTATTCGTTATGCTCATAGTTACGGCTCTCTTGCTGACAAGTTCCTTAATGGGATGGGTTGCATAAGTGATCTGGGTATAGATTTTGGTTCAGGGTTGTACCAGTGTGAAGTTGACTACCTTATCCGCAATGAGTGGGTAATAGAGGCTGAAGATTTACTATGGAGAAGAAGTAAGCTCGGTCTGTTTCTCAGCACCGAAGAATCCAGTGTATTGGCCGATTATATTAAGAGCAGTATCCGCCAGGTTTCGGAAAACGGTACTCTGAATCGTATTGTTTAGAGCCGTTCCGGGCAGCAGAATATGACCATTTATTTCCAACAATTTCATAAAAGATAATTATCCATGTACTCTGTTAAAGCGCTATATCAGTGTCGTCGAATCGTTGCCATTGGTGGCGGACATGGTCTGGGTCGGGTAATGGCAAGCCTGGGTTTTCTGGGTGAGCATCTGTCCGGTATTGTTGCCACTACTGATGATGGTGGATCTACAGGGCGGCTCAGGGATGCCAGTGGATGTATTGCCTGGGGGGATCTGAGGAACTGTCTTAATCAACTCTGTTCAGACAGTCCAAATCTTGCCCGCATCTTATTTGAGTACCGTTTTAAAAACAGTGGCGATATCAGTGGGCATAATCTTGGGAATCTGATTTTGCTGGCCATGGACCAGATGTGTGTTCGTCCATTGGACGCTATCAATTTGATTCGCCAGATGTTGCAGGTAAATGCTGAACTGATTCCCATGTCAGAAGAGCCTGCCCGATTGGGGGCCGTAGTGGATGGGCAGGAAGTGTTTGGTGAAACCGCCATTGATGCTTTGGATAAATGTCCGGAGAAATTAATGATTCTACCCTCTATAAAGCCGACCGATGAAGCGGTTGCCAGGATAACAGAGTCAGACATGATTATTCTTGGGCCTGGCAGTTTTATGACCAGTATTTTGCCTGCATTGTTAATTCCCGAAATAGCGGAGAGCATTCGCTCCAGTAATGCCTTGAAAGTTTTTGTGGGTAACTTAAACCAGGAATTATCTGTCGTAGGTAAAATGCCTATCAGTGAAAAATTGTCATGGATGAATCAGATGACAGGAGTGTACCCGGATGTACTTTTATGGCCAGCAGAAAATGGACCGGCAGAAAACCTTCAGTGTGATACTCATATTCGGCCATTAGCTGATAGCTTTCAGCCTGGCGTTCATAGCCGGGATGCGTTAAGACAAACGCTTGATGAACTGGCCGAAGCCTTGTTTATAAAAATACCTTCCTGATGGAAGTTTACTGTCCCTGACCAGTAATCATAACGACGACAGTCTTGAACATCACATAAATATCCATTTTCAACCATCCCCACGGGCTGCTTAAGGCCAGTGCGTAAGCGTGGTCATAAGCGACTTTATTTCTCACGTCATTCAGCGTTTCATCATAGCCCATGCTAACTTGCGCAAGACCCGTAATACCGGGAACGACATCGAAAGTTCTTTCCGTATAAAAGGGTATATTAGCTTCCAGCTTTTTATACATTCCCGGACGCTCGGGCCTTGGCCCGACGATAGACATATCGCCCACAAGGACATTCCAAAGCTGGGGCAGTTCATCAAGGCGTGTTTTTCTTAGAAAGTTACCGATTCTGGTAATTCTCGGATCATTTTTCTGGGCCCATACCGGTCCTGTTCCTGCCTCGGCATCATTACGCATCGTTCTGAATTTTTTCATCATAAATAAGCAGATGAAGTTCTCTTTTTGATAACCAGTACGCATCTGCTGATAAATAATCGGGCCCGGGCTATCAAGGCGAATGGCCAGAGCGATAAAAGGAAACAGTGGTAGAGTAATTAGCAGTCCGACCAGTGCGATGAGAATGTCCATTAATCGCTTTCCCATGGCTGCGATTGGGTGGACGTAGGTTGATTCTTTCATGGGTACACTCCTTAAGTACGTTGTTAGCTTTGTAGATTTATAATGATCTGTTATTGACTCGTTGCCACTGGCCTTTACTCTGACCAGTGAGGTATTTGATTAAACCGATAGCCATGGCAATGTGCCCGGATACCAGGTAAAACAATACTCTTAATATTTTTTGGGTTGGCTGTGAGCGCCGAAATATATACCATCCTGTAACCCCATATACACCCAGTTGAATCAATAGAAGGGTTTTGAAAAAAAGAAACTGATTAGCCAGTGCGGCTGTTGATAACAGTACCATCATTAAAAACAGTGGCATAAAAGGGCGTAGAAATTTCCCTGAGAAAAAGTTAAAGGCGATTTTTCCGAATTTGGGATTAAGTAAACCAGAGTGACGAATTGCCTGTTGAACATTACCCGCTGCAATACGTTTCCTTCGCTGGAAATCCATTTCATTACAGGCCTGTTCCAGCTCTATGGCAATGATTCTTGGATCATAAAGACAACGATAGCCTTTCATAATTATTTGAACAGGCAGGGTGAAATCATCATTAATGGTATCTGCTGGTATTAAATCAAACAGGTCATGACGAAAGGCATAAAATGCACCATGGACACCCAATGTTGCACCAAGGGCACTCTCACGGGTTTTAATGCTTCTTTGGTACTGCCAGTAGGCCTGTTCCCCAGCACTGAGGGATTGAAAAAACTGGTAGCTGCCACAAACGACACCGTTATTGTCATTGCTCAGCTGAGCGGCAACGATTAACAGACAGTCAATGGATAACAGGGCAGAAACATCGGAAAGAGCAATAACACTGCAACGGGTAAGGCTGATGGCCTCATTCAATACAGCGACTTTCCCGCGGTTTTCAGTTTTTTCCACCACTGTCAGGTTCAAGTGGTGGCATTCTGGTTCGGCCAGAGTTTCTTTTGCCAGGGACGCTGTGTTGTCGGTGCAGCCATCACAAACCAGAATGACTTCAAGCTTGTAGTCGGGGTAGTCCAGGGTGGCCAGGTTGCGAATCTTTGACTGAATGGTATCTGCTTCATTATGGGCCGGCATGATCAGGCAGATACTGGGCAACATATGATCAAGTGGTGTGACATGCCAGGCGCGATGGTAATACGCTGGTAAGGTATTTTCTAACCCCTGTGTCATCAGTTTAAGGATCACGGGATAACCAATGTGATGGTATACGATCACCAGACCTGACAGGAAAAAAATGATTAAGGCCAACCACTCCATCATACTGACCTCCCGTGATACAGGTTATTGTATTGATTGATCATCCTTTCCAGGTTGCAATTTTCAATCACAAAGCTTCGTGCCGATGCTTGTTTTTCAGGATTGATACCTGAACTGAGTTGTTTATTGAGTGCTGTTTCCAGCTCCAGTGTGCTTCCGGGATTGATCAATAAGCCGCTATCGGGGTCAACGGCTTCCCGGCAGCCACCAACATCGGTCATGACGACGACTCTCTGGCACGACTGGGCTTCAAGAGGTGACAGGGGAAGCCCTTCTTTCTTCGATGCGAGGCAGAAAATATCAATAGCATGATAAAAGGCGGGCATATCATCGATAACACCCAGAAAGTGCACTCGCTGCTCAATATTCAGTCTTTTCGCTAATGCTCTAAGCGCCTGTTCCAGCTCACCACCTCCGGCAAGGGCCAGTTGTGTGGTATCTGGAAGTTTCGAGAAAGCATGGAGCAGGAGATCATGACACTTCACGTCGGTAAACCGGGCAGCACAGCCAATAATGGGGACACCAGTGGGTAAGTTCAGTGCCTGCCTGGCGACAGCTTGATCAGCGGGCTTAAAGAGGTTCGTATCAATGCCATTCAGAATCACCGAAGGGGTGAATAAAGGAATGTGCTTGCGAATATTTTCTGCAACCAACTCTGCATCTGCGGCAACCTGAGGTCTGAGCAGATGGAAGCAGGCTGACACCAGCCAGCGCCTTTTCCGGTTGTTCAAATGCCAGGCATCATGTTCAGTATGAGCATGGCCACAGCCAGCCAGTTTAGCCGCGATACCACCATAGAGTAGAGGGCCGACATGGTGGGTATGAATTACATCAACTTTCAGCTCACGCAGTAATTGGTAGAGCCTTTTTATGGTACACAAGCTGAGGCCAGGGGGCTTATTCAGAAAATGAATTCTTTCCAGGTGCTGAATTCTTGGCCATTGATCAATGGCTTCAGACTGGGTTCCCTCGAGACTGATGATGTGAACCGCTTCGGGATTGTCAGCTTTACGCTGCAGGTCCAGAGCCATTGTCTCGATACCACCGGGCGCAAGATGCTGGACAATCTGGGCGACAACAGGCGGTGTTTTCATGAGGGTTCCTCCCCATCATTAAACCAGTCTTTCTCAGGGTCATAGATAATCGTTGTAGCCTTTGGCATGTGGGGTATTCTTGCCAGAACAGGGATGCCGGAGATCCGCTCGATACTGTCCTGAAGCCGGAGTGTGGTATCAGATATTTCAGCGATGGCGGCCAGCCCGCTTCCTATACCCAGGCCGGCAAATACACCGGCAACAATAAATAATGAAGCTGGCAGCTGATTGGGGCTGCTGGGGGTAAACGGTTCATCAATAATTTTGACTTGTTCAGCTTCTTGATAGGCACTCAGGTCTTCAGTCACTCTGGCCATGATGTATCGGTTCAGAAAGTCATCGTAGAGTCTTTGTTTAATCCCGAAATCCCGTTGCAATTCAACCAGTGACCGTTCTACTTCGGCAAATTGTTGTACTTTACCCTTTAGTCTGCCGGTCTGTTTGGTAATGTTTTTGACCTCATTTTCAAGACTGGTCACTTTGGCTTTGGCTTCCTGAACGGCCTGAAGCTGCGAGGCAAGAATCGTCGTTTGTCCCTGAGAGTTATCAGCGGCGACAGAAGGTGTTGATGCCGCCAGGTTCCACAGGCGCTGGATATCTTCAGTATTCAGCTTACTGCTTTCAGTAATCATTCTCTGGCGTTCGGCTTTCAGTCGGTCAAGCTCTCTGACGGATGTCTGCACTTTACTGTGCTTTTTTGTATAGCGGGAACGAAGCATACTGAGCGTGGTACGGGTATTAATAATCCGCTCTTCCAGTTTACCGATCACGGGATTGGTTTGAGCCAAATTGCCATTGAACTCTTTCATGGCTGCTTTTGCGCCAGCTAGCTCGGTCTCCTTCTCCATGTGTAGCTGTCGCAGTTCTGCCAGTCGTGTGACATTAGCCTTGTGAAGTTCCGGTAGCTCCAGTGCGTATTCTGCTTTGTACTGGGAAAGCTTTATCTCAGATTCCGAAAGTTCTTTATGACGACGGTCAACCTGATCCTTGAGGAACTTCGTGGAGGTAACCTGCCATGACTTTTGTGGTGCCTGAACCAGTGTGAGAAAGTGTTTTGTGACTTTAGTCAGTAGCTCTTTAATGTCCGTTTTATTTTCACTGCGATAATAGATTTTTACCAGATCTCCGCCAAATACCACCGATAATGAGCTCGATAATTCACTGATGGCGTCATCAATTTCTTCTTCAGATGATTTGTGATCGATAAACCCCACAGCCCTGGCAACGCCTTTTAATACGGTACGGCTCTTAAGTAGTATTTTCAGGGCCAACTGTCGCTCTTCAAGGTTGGTAGAGATTGAGAAGTCTTCCAGAATCGGATTGAGTTCAGTGGTGTCCTGAAGAAGTATTGTGGTATGAGCTTCATAAAATTTTGGGGCCATAAAGCTGGCCAGAAAACCAAAAATCGGCATGACGAGAATGGGCACGCAAATCGTATAGCGCCGCCGCCAGGCAGCGCTCAAAAGACGGAAAAGGTTTCTCAGGATTTCACTGGACATCTTTCCCCCCTGTTGCACTGCCACCTACCGCATGGATGGTGGCTGAATCAATGTCGAGATCGGGCTGGTAGATTAATTCGATTTCTTTGCTGTATTGCTCTATCATTTTTTTCAGGCTCTGGAGCCTTGCCCATGATTCATTGAGCGTTTTAAATGGCTCAGCCGCTGAAGAAGGGGCAACCGAAATAATAATATTAAGATGCTGGCTGTCTGGTAGCGATTTGAAAAACAGGTCGATGATTTGTTGATGCTGTTTATTTACCTGAAATTCTTCTTGATTAAAGCTGATAGATAACTGACGACGATACATATCTCTGGAAACAGGTAATGAATTTTCAGTCTGATTCATTTTGTTGATTGCCGATGAAATCTGTTTAACTTTTTTTTCCCGATTTATTTCCATTAACGTTTGATAGCTTGATGTCAAACTGCAGCCAGTTAACCATGGCGAGCCCAAACATATCAGTATGACGACAATGCGGGATCCATATCGCTTAATCACGGTGACTTCCCTGTTATCAACTTCTAATTTCTAATAGTCAACTGACTGAAGAGAAGATCATCTAAAGATGACATTTTTTTGTCCTTCCAGTGTCAATTGATTATCCTGATAAGCAGCCATGTTAGCTTTTATGGCGTTTTTTATAATAAACACAGTTGCTTATGCGGTATTATTGTTAAGTGTAGCTTCTGGTTTCGGGGGTAAATCAATTTAATGGTGAGTGTTTTTTTTGCCACTGAGGTGGTCGATAAGGGCTTCCAGTTGTACGGCCCTGTGTTGCCATGATTCTTTTGAAACCGTCTCCTGACGAACGGCTTTCTCTTCCCGTTGTTTATCGGCCCGCAAAATAACCCTGGAAAACGATTCTTTGGGTGATTGGATGGCGACGATATTGTCATATTCCCTGACCGCAGGAAAAGGTGTCGAGGCTACCGGTGTACCTGATGCCAGATATTCTCTCAACTTTAAAGGGTTACAGGCTTCTATCTGCCGATTATGGCGGAAGGGCAGCATGGCCACATTCCAGTGCTGAACATAGGAGGGCAGCTGGTCATGAGGTTTGGAACCCAGGAAGTGGACATTAGGCAGTACCTGAAGGGAAGAAACATCGGTTTTAACATCGCCAATAAAGACAAACTGCCAGCTTGGCAAAGCAATAGCCGACTGGACCAGAAGCTCCGTATCCACCCAGGCAGAAATACTACCGTAGAAGCCGGCAATTGGGCCGTTTGTCGGTAGATCATCAGGCCTGCTGGCAGGTGTTGAAAAGAGGGGGTAATCAACACCGTGAGGAAAAATAATCGTATTCGGATTATTAAACTTTCTGGCCAGCGTTTTACTGACCACCAGAATCAGATCAACCTTTTCAGACAGCGTCTGTTCCAGGGGCTTGATCATTGCATGGTCAACGCCGTCAAGGGCGTCAAAGTCATCTCCGCAATAATAGATCGAGACTTGTTCATTCAAACTGCCCACCATATCCACAGCAGTGGGTAATGATACCCACAGAACAATGTCTTCAAATCCCTGTTGTTCAATGGCTTTATTAATGTCTTTTAATAAAAGACGTTTATTAAAACGGCGAATCAGGCTGGAACCATAAAAAGGCAATACTTTGGGATTGATAATAACCGGTGATACCTGTTCTGAAGCGTGCCGTTTAGTCTTGCTGGAACCCTTGAACATGGCCAGTGCTTTCAAGAATAATCGTTTGAAATCTCTCAGGGAAGGCCGTGGTGATCGCATGCCTATGGAGTTAACCCAGATGACTCTGTGTTTTTTCATCAAGTGACTGATCAGGTGTTGGGTGCTGGAGGGCAGGCCTCCCCAGTCTTCTCCAAAGACAATCAGGTCAGCCATTCTTGTTCTCCGCAGGCAAATCCAGTGATTTTATGACTCTGGCGGGAATGCCTCCGGCCAGAACTCCGGGGGGCAGGTCTCTGGTAACCACGCTGCCCGTGGCAACAATGGTTCCAGCCCCGATGGTTACCCCGCCCATAACGGTAACCCCCGCTGCCAGCCAGACATCATCTTCGATAATAATATTACCGACCTGATCATCAGACTCAGCCTCTCCTCTGGCTCTGGCTGCGGGCTCAACAGGATGACCCGGATAGCCAACCAGCCTGACCTTAACGGCCAGCCGGACATTATTACCAATCTCAATCCGGTCACCCACAAAGATTTCGTTCTGCCAGCTGATACCCACATTATTGCCAATGTTCAGTTGCGGTTTGATGGTCGATGAGGTTCTGCCACTGATAGTGGTATGGCCAGAAAGCCGACAATGATCACCCATGGTGATTTTCAATGGGCCAAGCAGTAGCGGCATGCCTGAATAGAGATAGAGCTTGCCGGGGGTATTGGCAAGTCGGGATTTGAAAAGAGGCGTCCAATAGAGAATCCGACAAAGACTCCCCGCAAAACCGGTGATCAGCAGATGCAGATGATAAATAAGGCCGTGAAATGGCTTTATTACGGGGATTTCAAAACTGCGAATGGATTTCAGTATTGCAAAAGTCGCTCTTCCAAAAGAAGAATCACTGTTTTTTAATCGAACCTTGAGAGCGTCGAGCATATGGCAAACCCTTGCCGTGTATTGAGTTTCCTGACTTTTTAACTATAGCCGTTTTTTGTGCTTCTGCTTCCGGCTCCGTTTCCCGGTCTACGTGGTGGTTGTCCATATAGTTGGCAATGGAGATACTGATGGCGGTAATGATGTAGATTGGCCAGAGAAAGCCCTGACTCAGAAACGTACCCGATACACAGAAACCCACTAATCCGGCATAGGTGCCTACCGTAATCGCCGTCATATGGGGATCGTATAAAGGAGAGCCTTTATTACGATCAAGCCTTCTCAGGGAACCGAATACGGACATGAAAATGGTAAAAATCATATAACCAAACAAACCAATACCCACGAAACCCGCCTCTGACATCACCTGAAACCAGGTGCTGTGAGTAACGTGCGCCTGTCCTTCTCCCCGGCCATGGGTGGCGTAATCCCAGTAATTATCCAGAAAGAGCGAGAGGCCAACGCCGGTCAGGGGATTTCGCAGTGCCATATTAAAGGCGGCTTCCCAGGCATGAATACGCCCCATGGCGGATTCATCCACACCATCCTCTCCCTGGCCACCGGATTTTCGGTCATTGATCCCGGCAGCGGCCACCAGAATCATCAAGCCAAAACTGGCAATACTGATCAGCAGTAATTTTGATTTAATGATGCGCAGCCCAAAGATACCAAACACGGCAACGGTAGCCAGCAATCCCCCCCGGCTTTGAGTGGCAATGATGGACGACACAAACACCACAACACCAATCAGACCCAGCAGTGTTCTGATCTTGCCGGTGCCTTTTGTTGTGGCAAAGGCCACGGCATAACTCATGGGAAAGCTGAGCACTAATGATAAGTCGTTCGGGTCACCCAGACTGGTACCGGGAATGGTGACACGAGTCTCTTCCACCATGCCAATGCCATTGGCATTGTTGAACAGCGTGACGCCGCCAACCGCCAGACCAGAGCAAATGATCAGGAAGTGAGCCAGTTTGAAATGCCAGTGCTCCGTCATCAGCCACGAAATGGCTAAAACCATAATGCCGATTTTCATATAAACACTGGTAAAACTACCAAAGGCGACGGGTGGATAGCTGGAAAAGGCAATGCCAATAACAACCCAGCCAAAGAATCGGGCAAAAATGGTATGTTCATGACGCCAGTAAACCTGCACCCTTTGCGTCAGAAAAATGTGCCATCCCAGGACGAAATAGGAAGCCAGTGCAGTCAGTAACGGAATTTTGATAGGATCCAGCTGGGGAAAAACTTCATGCAGCCGGAAAAATGAGAACAGGATAAAAATCAAACAGACAACAAAGGGTTTTTTCAGAATAAACATCAGGCCCAGTGGAATCACGGCAAGGGGCAGTAGGACAATAGGGTGTGGAAAGATCAGGCTGGGCAGTGCCGCAAGGACGCAATAGGCGGTGATGGTTACCGTCTGGTATCGATTGATAAACAGCCGTTCAATATCAGGTAGCCGCATCTCTTATACCACCTAGTGTCGTAAATACCGCAGGGTGATCAAGAGCTGGCGGCGGAACAGCAGCCATTGGGCTGCGGCAAAGAGAATGGCTCCCATCAGAATCATCAGGAACATTAACAGGGCTTCATGCATCTGGCCTGTCAGGTAATGTCTGAGCAGCATTAAGCCCGCCAGCATAATGACAGCGCTGCAAAAACCCGGAAGAAGCGCGCCAAGGAACGATGTTAATTTTAATTGAAAGGTTGGCAGCATAACCTTCAGGTGAACAGCAAAACTGATCAGATTAATGGCCAACCATGCCCAGCAGGCACCTTCCACGCCATATTGAATGCCAATGAAAAAAACAGGCAGCGTCAGAAGGGTGTAAAGCAATGTCCGGCTGTTTTTTGTGGGCTCGCCAATAGCCGTTATGCTCGTAGCCAGCATTTCCGAAAGCATCCGGAACGGGCTGGCCAGGCAGAGAATTTGAAAAGGAATGATGGCTGCAGCCCACTTGTCAGACAATACCAGGGGAATCAGCTCTGGCGATATGGAGCACATGCCAAGATACATGGGAAACAGTACCAGGCTGGCCAGCTGTGTTGACTTATACAGGTACTGTCCGGCAACGGCTTTTTCGTGCTGCAGTTTGGCGAATGATGAGAGTCCCAGATGGTTAAGCAGTTCACCAATCTTGTCACTGGGAAGGTTGGCCAGGTTCCGGGCAACAGAGAAGACCCCCAGGTCACTTTTAGCTAACAGACGACCAATACTGATGTTGCCAAATACATTGACGAAATAACGCAGTACATCATTCACCGTTGCTATGCCGCTGAACCCTGCCATTTGGGAAAAGCCCCGAAAGTTCAATGATGGCCAGACCCAACAGGGAGCAATGATATTGTAACCGATGACTAACGCCAGACGCATAAACAGGTGTCCATAAATAAGCGACCAGACGCCGAACCCTGTGGCCGCCATGGCAATGGTGACCACGCTGGTCAAGAGCGCGGTATAAAACTGAACCTTCTCCCGTTCTTTGAACAGCATCTTACGGCTGGCCATGGCATAAGGCAGCGTATGAAACACCATGATAATGTGCTGGAAAGCCACCGCCTGTATAAGCATCGTCACCCTGGGCTCATCAAAGAAACTGGCAATGACCGGGGCGATGGAAAAGAAAAAGGCAAAAAAAATCAGGCAGGAAATAATGTTAATGGTGAATGCCTGGCGGAGCCTGAGTGGGCTGAGTTCTTCCGCCTGAATGATGGCTTTGCCAATACCAAAGTCGCCCATTAAGGCGAAGATTCCGATGAACGCCATGGTCATGGCCATCAGACCATAATCGTCTGGTGTGAGCAGTCGAATCAGAATTAAGGTATTGACCCAGGTGAATATCTGGGCAGCCACCCGGAGCATTGCCCCGACTTTTAATCCTTTAATAACGTTTTGACCAAGTTCCATCTTGACTCACCCTGCTTATTGCAACCGTGCAATTTTGTCTTTATCCACCAGAACTGATGATTGATCTTTTATGGACGGGCCTGGGCCAGGCGCGGCCTTTTGACTGAACCGCCTGTTGGTAGACCTTAAGGATTCCCGGGATAATCGCCTGGCTGGAGTAATTATTAACGATGGTGGCTATGGAGGACTCTCTTAGCTGCCATTTAACCGACTCCGGCAAAGAAAACCAAAATTCTAATAGATTACTCATACCCTGCAGGTCCCCAAGCGGGGTGATCCAGCCATTGAAACCCTGAACAATAAGGTCTGGTAATCCGCCCAGTGGAAAGCTGATTACCGGAACACCATGGGCCATGGCCTCAAGTGCCACCATGGGTAAGCCCTCGAAGCGGGAGGTAATGCACAACAGGCCAATTTCCCGCCAGTGAGGTTCCATGGAGGAGACTTGTCCCATAAACATGACATTATTGACTTGCTGTTTCCTGAGGCTTTCCTCCATGGGGCCACTGCCATAGAGTCGAAAGGGGAGCAGAGGCTGGTGTTTGGCCAGTTGCAGAAACAGGTCAGGGCCTTTCTCGTCACTCAATCGGCCAACGAAGGCGATGGCTTTTCCTGACGATGACGGGTGCTCAGGGACTTCAACAAAATTATTAATTCGGTGAGGGGCGCGGATACACCGTTTGGCAATCTCATCACTCACGGCAATATTTTTAGACAGGATGCTGGTTAGCTGATCAAACAGGGTATAAATGCGGACAATACCTTCCCCGGGGTCACCATTGTGAAAGGTTGAGACCACGGGGGTTTTTGAGAGTACTGCTGCCAGTCGCCCAAAAATACCGGCTTTATAGCCATGGGTATGGAGCAACAGTGGTTTTACGGATTTTAGCTCTGAGCGCAGGTGATGGAATGTTCCACTGAGATAACGAAAGCCAATATTGGCATCCTTTAAACCTTCTTCAAGGGGGTGTTCAGTGGGGTATTTCTGGTAAAACCAGATTTCTACTGGCCGGCCACTGTTTTGAAGTGCTTTGCCAAGCTGGTAAACATGGGTTTCAATACCACCGGCCTGGCGAGAGTCCAACAATATGACAATGGGATGCTCAGTCATTATTGATACCTCGGTAATCATTCATGTTTTCCATTGCCCGGGCGTTTGCCGGCAGCATGTCAGATTGGGTTAAGAGGCTGAAGAAATCCTGGTCAGACAGGGGCTTTCCGTAGTGATAGCCCTGTCCTTCCTGACACCCTTTTGCTATCAGACAAGCTTCTTGCTCGATAGTTTCTACGCCCTCTGCCAGCACCTTCAGGCCAAAGCTTTTGCCGATTTGTACGATGGCTTCAACGATAACGGCGTTCTCTTTGTTGTCAGGAAGACCGTCAACAAACGATTTATCAATTTTTATTTTATCGAATGGAAATTGTTTCAGATAACTCAGGGAGGAATAACCCGTACCAAAATCATCCAGCGCCAGGGAAACTCCGATATTTTTGATTTTTCGAAGCTGGTCCCGGGAGGTTTCAAGGTCTTCAATGATGGACGTTTCAGTCACTTCCAGTTCTATGGTTTCCGGGGGGATCTGATATTTATCCAGCAGGAAGGCAATACGGTCGACAATATTCTGATCCTGAAGCTGGACAGCAGAAAGATTGATGGCCATACGCAGATCTTCATATCCGGCCAGATGCCAGCTGTGCAATTGCTGACAGGCACTTTCCAGAACCCAGTCGCCAATGGGGATAATATCCAGGTTATGTTCTGCCACAGGTATGAACGTGTCAGGGGATATCAGGCCTTTTTCCGGGTGTTTCCAGCGAAGCAGCGCTTCTGCACCCACCAGTTTGCCGGTCTGGTAATTAAACTGTGGCTGGAAGGCCAGACTGAGTTCATGGTGTTCAAGCGCCTGGTGCAGATCCATTTCCAGTTTTTTTCGCTGCCGGATTTCGGTATCAATGGTGGCTACGTAGAATTGGTAGCGGTTGCGACTTCTTGATTTTGCCATAATCATGGCGAATTCTGCCTGTTGCAGCAGTGTGTCTACATCTTTGCCATCATCCGGGAACAGGGTAATACCGACAGTGGCACTGATGGTTAGTTGCTCATCATTGATCTCAAAAGGCCGGCTAAGTTGCCTGATCAGGTCTTGAGCCATTTCAGCGGCTTCATAGGGCTGTTCGATGTGTGACTGAATGATGGCAAACTGATCCTCCCCTAATCGGCCGATGTAAGCTTTATTGCCAATATGATTTCTCAGGCGGTCAGAGAGCTGGACCAGAATATGCTCTGCTGCATTAAAGTTAACCTGTGCATTCAATGCCTTAAAGTCATCAAGCCCAAGACATAGAAGCGCGATACTCTCGCCTTTAGGGGAAGCCTTTTCAATAAGCTTATTGATCTGGTTTTGTAATGTCCGTCGGTTGGGCAGCCTGGTCAGATAATCGTATTGAGAAAGCTTCATGATTCGAGCTTCTGCTTTTTGACGAAGGCTGTAGTGGTAATCAATTGAGGTTAACAGTTTGTTGGCTGTCCTTACCCAGAGCCCTAATTCATTATTTTCATTGCCTTTAGGCATGGGTAATTGCTGCTGTTCAGGATCTTCCGGATCAATGCTTGATAGCTGGCGAATCAAGCGATTCAGAGGTTTGGTCAATAACGTTGTGTAGATGAGATACAGTAACAGTGCCATAGCGATGGATCTGATGATCCCGGCAAAGACAACAACCACAGATCGTCGAATCAATGATTTGCCTTCGTAAGCCGTATCAATGGAGAGAATCAGTTCACCCAGATACGCTTTCTCTGGTTCATAGCTGTATAATTCTTTGCGGTATATACGGATAGGGTTAAAAATGTAGTCTGAGAGAAGCCGGTAACGGGATTCAAAAATTGGCCTTTCCACCATGGCCAGCTCAGGTGCACCGTCTAGTCGGATTGCTGCAACCTGAACAGATTTCATTTCCAGCAATCCATTCAGAATTTCCTGGCCCATGCTGTTATCAAGGCGATGTGCTGCTCTGCTGGCAGGCTCATTGATCATGGCCAGCAACTCTGTTGCCTTCTGGTCCATAGCCTGACTTGACTGGTGAGCATCGAAAAAAACCTGAATAAGGCTCAATATGATTCCTAAAATGCAGGCACCAAGCAGAACTGCCTTAAGCAGTTTGATTGATAGCTGTGTTTCGGAATAAACGCCCTTCTTTGTATCCATATAATGACTTCAAATTATCGCCATTCATTCAGAGTCATTGGGATACAGCTCTACTTCTGAATGTTATAAGCATATTGGGTGGTTTTTAATTGGCTTTATGAATTAAATATAGGGGTTGATAGGATTTATGTTTTATATGAAAAAGGAATTGTTTTTTCTTTTTAAATTACTAATTGTTTATTTCCCCTGTTTATTTCTTATTTCTTATTTCTTGTTTTATAAGGTGGTGGTTAAATTGATGTAAGAATATATTTTCCAGATGTTTCTATTGTCTAATCTAATTATGTGTGTTTGCTTTAAAATACTGCTTAAATACATTTGATAAGGAAAAAGAACAGGTTCAGGAGTAAAGGGTAATGGATTACGCGACTTATCAGGCAAGTAGCTGTGATATTATTGAATTACATAGTGAATTCAATGCGGATACTGTCAATGAAGTTAGGGATCACTTTGATCATTTGATAAAAGATTGTGCCGGTGATGTACTTGTTGATATGAGTTTAGTTAATGAACTTGATTCTTCGGGTATTGGAGCCTTGGTTTTTCTTTATAAGCGACTGAAGATAGAAAGTAGAAATCTTGGATTGCTTGGCGTTAATGGAAAGCCTGACGAGTTATTGACTATGCTCAGGATTAACCAGACGATTAAGCAATATGAAAGTGTTGACGAGTATCTTTCGAAAAAGTAGAAACAAGACTTTTATTCTTTCTGTTTTGTCCAATATTAAATGTATTGGGCAGCTTTCTATTTGCTTTTTTTTCCCTCTTATCTCTTCCTGCGTAGTGCTTTGGCCTCTCCATGCTGATCGTGACTATAGCCTTTCTGAGGATGAGAATCGTCAGATAAGAGATATTGACCCATCTTATGTAATAAATCTCTATGAATTAAGCAGGCTTCGATACCTTGAGCTGAAAAATGCCGGCGGAGAGTATTGTTTTCCAGGTCAAATGAGAATTATTCAAAATAAGCATCAACTTATAGAGTATGAGATAGATGGTGATCTGTTTGGTGATGCCAGTAATAGATTAACTGCGTCTTTTTCATCTCTGGAGAAGGTCAGGACTCTGATGGAAGAAATGGCCGAAGATGGCGGATGTACTTTAAAGTATGCTGCTGGCCTTATTAAAAAAGGTGAAAAGCCATTGAGGTCAGATGATTCAATACTGGGGCTCAGTGACTGGCCAAGACCCATGAACTTGCGCATATTTATGCGGAGCAAGTAATGAAGATGTCCTATTTTAAAAGAGCGGGTTTCAAGGGAAGCATTCATGGTTTTATATTGATTGTTTTTTTGGTTTTATCTGCCGGGCTTTATGCCAGCACTACTATAAAAGAAAATGGAGCATTTTTTATTGAATTAAGTGCCAGTGGTAAATCATTACCTGCTCTACTGGTCAATGAGGATATGGAAGTTGACCTTCCTGATGGTACAGTCATAAGTTTTATCAATTATGATGTTGAGCAGGCCGCTGTCGAGATACTAAAAGCGCTTTCAGAATCCTATAAAGTTAAGTCTGTAGAATATTTTGATTCAGAAGATTTGTTGAATGTTGCTGTTCTTGGAGATATCCAGAGTCCTGGTAAATATCTGCTTCCTGTTAATTCTTATCTTAATAAGCTTAATTTTTATCATCCGATTTATGATGGTGTGGAGTTTAATGCTGATTATACCGTTATTAGAGATGGACAACATATAAAAGTCAGTTCCAATAGTTTGTCAGAATGGATGATTAAGCCTGATGATGCTGTTCTGATTTCCTTGCATGAAAGAAAAAAGGAAGAGTTAATAAATAAAAATGAGAAAGAAGTTATCATCAGTGAAGGTGTAAAACCCGATGCTGTTGAGAATGATACAAAAGGAGGTTCTGAAAAAGACGCCATTGAAAATCAGTACAGTGAAGTAGTAAAAGATCCTGCGAATAATGTAACTAATAAAACCGAGGGGCAGGATATATCATCAGCGAGGGTGAGAGATCCAGAACATTACCAGCTACAGTCTGGTGATATTCTGGTTGTTGGTCTGCCCGCAGAGGAAGGGTTTAATGAAAACTTCCTGATAGGGCGAGACGGTACTATCCATCTGCCTGAAATAGGTCAGCTAAAAATTTCTGGACTGACGCTCAGGGAAGTGGAAAAGGTCATTTATACAGCGCTGTCTGAAGTGTTTTTAGGATTGGATAAACTGACAATACATCTGAAAGAAAAACGATTATTGATAACGGTACTGGGTTTTGTCAAAAATCCGGGAGAAGTTGAGCTTCCCAGTACGGGTAATATTCAGATGGCGATTACTGAAGCTGGCGGTTTTATTGATGGTGCCCAGCTTGATAAACTTCAGCTAAGAAGAGATGGGAATAAGAAGGTTTTTAATTTTAAGAAATATCTGGATACGGGTGATCCTGACGTTTTGCCCGAAATAAAGTCCCTGGATGAAATCTTTGTTCCTACCTCGCCAGGTCTGAGTAGCGTTCATGGTGAACCCAGAGCTTTAGATGATAAAGCGATTGATTCCGTATCTGATAGATCCGTTATTAAAGTATTTGGTGAAGTGCTCAGGCCGGTGAGCTTTCCCTATCAGGAGGGAGTCAATGTTGTCGATGCCATTTTGAAAGGTGGAGGCGTTACCCGTTATGCCAATGTTGACCAGATACGGGTACTGTCAGGCAGTGAGCCTCAGTTCTTTAACCTGAAAGCCTATCTGGATAGTGGCAAAGAAGGTGATTTGCCGCTTTTACAAGAGGGGGCTACTGTTTTCGTACCCATGAAAGTTGATTCAATATCGGGCGGTGGTCGCACTGTATATGTGATGGGGCAAGTGCAGAAACCTGGAGCTTATGAAACCGCTGCAGACGTTAGTTTTCTGGATGTTCTGGCCAATGCGGGTGGTCCCAATCGTTATGCCGATATTCGCTCTATAAGGATCTTAAGAAAAGACGGGACAGTTCTTCCGTTCAACCTTCAGGATTTTACCGAAGGAAGAACAAGTATCTTGCCACCTATTGAATCAGGCGATGCGGTCTTTTTTCCAGAGAAAGGTCCGGAAGATGACAAATCCTGGTTAAAGCTGAAGACGTCAGATGCTCTCAAAATACTGGGCGC
>NZ_JAVRMB020000094.1:0-19552 GCF_031844845.1 Endozoicomonas sp. | reverse complement strand
GTCTTTTGAAGCTGGTTCATAAAGATGAAGGTCACGATTACCGCTTTTGAGTCATCAGCCCGATAGAGAATCCTGTAGCCATCTTTATGGTATTCGCGAAACTGCATTCCAAAATAACGCTCGAGATCGTAATTGACGGGGCACGATTTTGGGTTCTCAGTAACTTGCGTTTCAAAAGCAACCTGGATTTCAGCGAGTTTATCGATATGGTCTCGCAGGTTTTCAGGATGTCTGGATGCATTGTGTTCTATCACCAGCTCCATAGAGAGCTGATAGGACTCAAGGTAGATAACCCGCATCATTTATTATCCAAATACTTTTCCCTGATATTGTTTAACACCTGGCTACCAGACAGTGTTTTCCCCTCAGCCTCATCTTTGGCTCCAAAAGACAATAGTTTCAGCAAAGCGGTAGCTTCTTGCCTGCGTTCTCTATCTTCAAAGGATTCAATGACATAGACCGGTTTGCCGTTCTGTGTCACGACGATAGGTTCTTCCAGATCCAGGTTAGCCGCATTCTTTTTTACGAAGCTGATCGATTCAATTCGCATCATTCTGTCTCCTGTTTTATGGCCTAAATATAGTCCATATATAGATCTTTTGCTATCGGGGTGTGGCAAGCTGCTCTTGTCCGGTTTACAGTTTGGCGAGGTCTAGCCCATAACTGAAATGCAATGGCGGATAGGATTCGTCGTAGAAACCCGGGTAGTAGAGCAGGGTGACTTTGAAACAGTCTTTATGGAGACGAATGATATTCCAGTGCTGTTCTGGTATGGCTGCGCTTTCGGCTTTCTGGTGAATCCATGAGAATAAATCCGGTGAGGTTTTACTCAGCGCCGAACGGTGCAGATAGAGTGCTTTAGGCAGTTTTTTACCAAGCTCCAGTTGTGCAACCGTTTCAAACCACTCTTGTTCATTCATAGCTGAAATTGCTCAAGAAAACGCTCAGAAGACAGCGTTCGGGGGATATAACCCTGACCATTGGTTTTTGGTGTCATTATGGATATTGCAGCACTTTGAGAACCACTGTTATAGCTAACGTGAATGGGCTTGTCATGTCCATAAAAGTAGAGCCTGTCAAAGGGGAGCTGCTTAACGAGCCAGATGGTTACCTCCAGTGATGAGGTGTCAGGAACATGAAAGTCACAGGCTGCTCCTCCGCGAGGGCAGATGATGTCTCCCTTCTTATTTTTTTCAAGGCAGCTGTGTTGATCCAGTGTGGGATATATAGAGGGCAGCACGCCCTGTTCTTTGGCCAGTTTTTTTCTTGCAGTAGCCAATGAGGGGGAACAAAAGCCATAAGTGATTTCCAGGCCACCAAATTGCTCATAAACCGGATCAAGTATATGGGTCGCCAAATCGGCAAGCGCTTGCCAGCTTTGCTCATCCAGCGGCAGGTTATCAATAGACGATGATTGCCAGGTTTCACCGCACTCAATCAGTTGCCGGTAGGTGAAGTGTTTGCTGCAAGGTTGGTCCAGCTGGTGCATGGCAAGGCCCGGTGATTTCTTTTATATCAGAATAATAAAAGTACAGCGGGATTCCAATGGTCACCTATTGAAACCGTGTCTGGGAAAACTGGAAAGAGATCCTTATTGTGAAAATTCATGATTTAACGGTGACGATTTCCGCCCAGTTTGTCGTGTAGCTCTGGCTGAGCGACTGCTGATTCATATGCCAGCCTTTTTTGGCGAATCCCACTGAACCCGGTCTTACCGTGTTTCTGCCATATTTTCGGTTAATGGTATCCAGTACGGACATCATGGCGGTGGTTTCCGGCATGCTGTGTGGCATCAATAAATCCCCCTGATAGCCCTGATCATGACAGAGCTCCATCAGGGCAAAGCCCGCCTTTTTATATTCGTACCCTTGTTGATAAATCACCTCCAGAGCGGCTCCCAACTGTTGAAGCCATGGTCTGGTATCGCTGGTGGGTGAGGGAACCATTAATTTCAGAGAGCGGCTGGTCTGGGGCGAGTCCTGCTGGAAGGAATCCGTGCGAATAAAGATAATGGCTTCACGGGCAAATTGATTTTGCGCCCGGAGTTTTTCACAAGCCCTGCTGATAAAGCTGGCCAGGGCAGAATGCAATTCCTCTTTCGTGGTCACCCGTTTACCAAAGCTCCGTGAGCACATAATCTGATGTTTGTTACCTTTACTTTCCTCTTCCCAGGGAATGCAACTTTCTCCCTGCAGTTCACAGACTGTCCTCTCCAATACCACTGAAAACTGTTTTTTTATCCATCCCCGATGGGTGGCTGCCAGCTGTGCGGCCGTGTGAATCCCCGCTGCTTCCAGTTTTGCACCAATACGACGCCCGACGCCCCACACTTCACCCACTGGAGTAATATCCATAAGCCGTTGTTGACGTGATGGGCTGGTTAAGTCCACAACGCCACCCGTGGCAGGGTATCGTTTGGAAGCATAGTTGGCCAATTTAGTGAGCGTCTTGGTCGTCGATATTCCCACCCCGATAGGCAAGCCTGTCCAACGGTGGACCCGTTCTTTCATATCAGTTCCAATTCGCTCCAACTGCTGTAATGGAAAACCGGACAGGTCGACAAAGGCTTCATCAATGGAATAGACCTCAAGGTTGGGGCTGAAGTGTTCCAGTACCGACATAAAGCGGGAGGACATATCGCCATAGAGCGTGTAGTTGGAGCTTTTCAGGGTGATCTCCCCTCGCTCAACCTGTTGCCGAACTTTGAAGGCTGGCGTTCCCATGGCAACCCCCATGGCTTTGAGCTCTCTGGTTCTGGCGACAATGCAACCGTCGTTATTGCTCAACACGCCTAAGGGCTTACCGATCAGGGTGGGGTCAAAGATCTGCTCGCAGGAACAATAAAAACTGTTGGCATCACAGAGGGCAATGACTGATTTCATCGGAGACTGTGAATGACGTTGGTCACCACACCCCAAACATCAAGATCCTGTTCGGCATTAATGGTGATGGCGGGATACTCCGGGTGCTCAGATTCTAAAAAGACTCTGCCGTTCCTGCAGACCAGTCGCTTAACGATCAGCTCACCATCCAGCAAGGCGATAATAACATCGCCACTTTTCGCCGTAAGCGAACGGTCAATAATCAGGATGTCGTCATCAAAGATGCCAGCGCCTTCCATGGATTTACCTTTGGCTCTGGCAAAGAAAGTAGCAGCAGGATGGTGAATAAGCAGCTGATCCAGCGATAAGGTTTCTTGCAGGTAGTCAGCTGCCGGGCTGACAAAACCACAGGCTGCGGGACTTTGATAAAAGGGGTATTTCCTGGAATCTGTTTTGGGATTTAGTGGAATAGGCTTCATTGCCGCACCATTGAGTTTACTGTTTATTAATACAGTATATTCAATATTCCAGGAGTGCGTGTCAACGATTGACTGAGAAGGGAATGTTGGAAATATGGACTCCCTTTAGGCTCATTTCATATTGGAAGAGACTGCTGACGGATGAGTTTAGCGCAGGCTGGTTTAGTGTTCGGGGTGCCAGCGTGAAGCAATAATAGAAAGGCGATGGAATACATTATTAAACCGAGTTTGGCAAAGACTAAAGATCTGGGTATTAATATACCCGGCTACTTCCAGGATTACTCCTATCACAATTTTGCCCCTCGTTTATCTTCCGACAAAACGGACTGGTGCTTCAGATATGGGTGCAGCCTGCTGCCCGGCAGGAAAGAGATTACCCGGAAGTCTACCGCTACACGTTAATCAAGTTGGTTGATGATGCGGACCCGTCGTATCTGGGAACGATTATTGAAACCGAAACACCGGCTGAATTTGAGGCAGTGATAAACGATCAGGATCGGTTGAGGGGGATGCTGGTCTGATGCGATTGGTTTTTATCCTAACACCGGCACTGGCAGTAGCCCTGTCTTTATACCCGGGTGTTGCACGAAGCCAGTGTGGTGGTATGTCTGCTGGTAGTGATGATTGGCATCCACCCCACGAAAGCAAGGTCGGAAAGAGGAGAAGGCAGACGGTGAAGGTGTCTGATATAGTCACCCACATTAAAATAATCGTTCCAATCTATTAAGAAAAATGTTCGCAGTTGTTCGTGGTTATAAAGTAAATTTGGTGACAGAATGGTGACAGAAATTTATGATCGTAAAATTAAGGTCTTTAAAATCATGCGGTTAGTCTTTTACTAAGAGAGCAGATCCAGAATATTGAGTAACAACGTCATTTAAAATCAATTAACTATCCTCTCTCTACTCATAAAGAATAGGGCGACTCTTTAGTCTGGCTTATTCTATAGGATATAGGTTCAATACAGGGTGATCTCCCTGGAGTTTTCATGAATATTGGCAAGCTTTACATTATTGCAGCGCCTTCCGGGGCTGGAAAAACCAGCCTGGTTAAGGCAATGGTTGAATCCACGCCTCATGTCGGGGTGTCTGTTTCCCATACAACCCGCAGTATACGGCCTGGTGAGCAGGATGGAGTGAACTATCACTTTACTACGGTTGATACCTTTCGGGAGATGCTTGAAAAATGCATGTTTCTTGAGCATGCAGAGGTGTTTGGCAATTATTATGGCACCTCGGAACATTGGGTTCGGGAACAGCTGAATAAGGGTGAAGACGTTATTCTTGAAATAGACTGGCAGGGTGCTCAGCAGGTACGCAGGCTGATGCCTGATGCGGTTTCAATCTTTATCCTGCCGCCTTCTCTGGAGGCCTTGAGAGAGCGACTGATCGGTCGGGGTACGGATGATCTCTCAATTATTGAGAGACGTATGTCTCAGGCCGTCAGTGAGATGTCTCACTATGGTGAGTTCCAGTATCTGGTGATTAACGACGAATTTGATCTTGCCTTGCGAGACCTGCAAACCATTATTCGTAGCCAGCGTCTGTCCATTAACTGGATGCAGCATTACAAAGAAGGTTTGATAAAAGGTTTGCTTGGCTAAAGAAAAGAACGTTGTCCGTTGCCCGCCGCCCGTTGCCCGAAAAAGCCGGGTTCGCTTGCGCTTTACGGGCAACGGCCTCTAGCAGGTCTCAGTTTCCTGAATACACTGCTTCAAATGGGTTGTGTCGCCTGTTCCAACCACTTTAGATCTTCACCCTGCACTGATTTGGATAGCTCTTTTCTCACCGTCCCATGATAACTGTTCAGCCACTGGATCTCTGAGTCTGTCATCAATTCCTTAACCAGTGGTTGGGTATCAAAGGGTACCAGTGTCATGGGAATGAGTTTGAAGAACTTTCCAAACTCATTCTCCATATCCTCAGCAATCAGCATGATATTTTCCAGTCTTATTCCATGCTTGTTATCACGGTAAATGCCAGGCTCATCGGTAATTAGCATGCCGGGTTTCAGGGCAACATCAAACCATCTCGGGCTGATGCTTTGCGGGCCTTCATGCACATTTAGAAAATAACCAACGCCATGACCAGTACCATGATTAAAGTCGATACCCTGACTCCATAATGGCTGTCGGGTAATGGCATCCAGCTGTATACCCCGGGTTCCTTCCTTGAATTTAGCGGTAGCCAAAGCGATATGACTCTTCAGTACCAGTGTATAGTCCCTCATCTCCTCATCGGTCATCTCACCGCAGGCGAAGGTGCGAGTGATATCGGTAGTACCATCGGGGTATTGGCCGCCGGAGTCGATTAACAGTAACCCTTTGGTTTCAATCTTATACGCGGATTCTTCATCTGCCCGGTAGTGGCAGATTGCGCCATGCCCGGCGTAGCCAACAATAGAAGGGAAGCTCACCCCTCTGAAATATTCTGACTCTGAGCGGAACTGCAGCAGCTGCTCGTCAATGTTGACCTCGTTCAACTCTCCCGCAGGTATATTGTTTTCGAGCCAGCGGATAAAGCGAACCATCGCGGCACCATCCCGACGATGGCACTCTTTCATTCGCTCAATCTCTGTGCTGTTTTTGATGGCTTTCAGGTCGGTAGTCGGCAGCCGGTCTTCAATAAGGGCAACGGATGGAGGAATAACAGAGGCAAGCTTATAACTGGTGCTGACAGGGTTCAGCATCAGATGGGTGTTATCCGGAAGGCTTGATAGTCTGCCCGGAATTTCATGATAGCCTGCTATTTTTACACCGGCACTTTCAAGTACAGTCAGGGCGTCTGTTTCAATTCGGCTTTTGTTGGTGAATAGAGTAATGCTCTCCTGGGAGATCAGGGCATAGGCAAGAAAGACGGGGTTACACTCAATATCAGAACCCCGGAGGTTAAACAGCCAGGCAATATCATCCAGTGTGGTGATGAGTAGTTCTGTTGCCTTTCTCTCTGTCAGGGCCTCGCGTACTTCAGCGACTTTATCCATGAGGCTTTTGCCCGCGTAAAACGCGTCGTGGAGAAATACGGGTTCAGCCGGCAGCTCTGGACGATTTGCCCAGATTTCTTTCAGAAGGTCATTGTCTCCTTTCAAAGAAATAGTTTTATCGGCCAGCTTTTTCTCGAGATTTCTTGTGGTGCCCAGAGTCAGAACTGCACCATCAAAGCCTACAACCCCTTGTTTTTTCACCTCCTTCGCAACCCAGTCTGCCATTGCAGGAACCCCGGGCTGACCATCTTTCATCAGGGTTATCCCTGAGCCAGCAAGTTGTTCTGCTGCCTGGATAAAATATCGGCCATCTGTCCATAGAGCCGCTTTATCCCTGGTGACCACAACTGTACCTGCAGACCCGGTAAATCCGGACAGCCAGGCACGACCTTCCCAATGTCTGGCCACGTACTCACTGTTATGTGCATCGGAAGATGGGATGATCCAGGCGTCGATGCCATGCTTTGCCATTGCTCTGCGAAGATCGTTGATTTCCCTGGTGCTCTCAGGGCTGTTAGAGGTATTGACCATAGTATTTATTCCGGGCTTTTGACCGTGCAGTAAATTATTTTCAAGTAGGCATATCAATCTGCATTCAGAATGCTTATGGATACTATAATCCGCAGTCTCAATGGAGCAAACACTAACTGCGCTAAAGCTTGTCTGGCTATAGGTCGTAAAGTACACTGAAGGGTCCGGCAAACCGGCATTTAGTACTAATTGATGGAGTAAAATGTGGCTCGAGTAACTGTAGAAGACTGTCTGGATCATGTAGACAACCGATTTGAACTGGTTATGGTTGCCTCCAAGCGTTCGCGGCAGTTAACGATTGGTGGTAAAGACCCCAAGGTCGCTTGGGAAAATGATAAACCAACGGTTGTTGCGCTGCGTGAAATTGCAGAAGGGCTGGTTACCGCCCTTTTACTTGATGACCGTATGATTGATGACGATGACGCAGCCATGTTTCTGGCTGGTGTAGAGTAAGCGTTTTACCTTCGTACTGTCTTGAAGATCATGTCTTGAAGATCATGTCTTGAAGATAAAAGTCTTGGAAGATTAAGAAGGTGTAATGGAAGAGCTGCGCGTAAGGAGCGGACTTTGCTGACCATTGATGAGTTTGCCGGCCGCTTGAAGTCCTATCTGAATCCCGAGCAGGTCAACCTGGTTCGTCGGGCCTACTATTACGCTGAGCAGGCTCATGACGGACAAACACGCCGAAGTGGCGACCCTTACATTATTCATCCCCTTGAAGTAGCCTCCATTCTTGCGGATATGCACATGGACCATCAGAGCCTGATGGCCGCCATGCTGCATGATGTCATCGAAGATACCGGTATCGAAAAGCAGGACATTGCTGAGCAATTTGGCAATGTTGTGGCGGATATTGTGGATGGGGTCAGTAAGCTGACCCATATGCACTTTGAAAACAAAACCCTGGCTCAGGCCGAAAACTTCCAGAAAATGGCGCTGGCCATGGCCAAGGATATACGGGTTATCCTGGTTAAGCTGTCTGACCGTCTTCATAACATGCGTACCCTGGGTGTGCTGCGGCCTGATAAGCGCCGCCGTATCGCCAAAGAAACGCTGGAGATGTATGTTCCCATTGCCAATCGTCTTGGCATGCACACGATGAGGACAGAACTGGAAGACCTTGGCTTTTTTGCCATGTATCCCATGCGCTCCCGGCTTATTCGTCAGGCCGTGAAAAATGCCCGTGGTAACCGTAAAAATCTGGTAGGGCAGGTTCAGCAGGCGATTGCCGCCCGGCTGGAGGAAGAAGGCCTGAAAGGCCGGGTTGTTGGACGGGAAAAACACCTCTACAGCATTTACAGCAAGATGAAGAATCAGCGCAAGTCCTTTGATGACATCATGGACATGTTTGCGTTCAGAATCATTGTGGATAAAGTCGACAGCTGTTATCGGGCACTGGGTATCGTCCATAATTTTTATAAGCCTATTCCCGGGCGTTTTAAAGATTACATTGCTATCCCTAAAGCCAATGGCTACCAGTCGCTTCATACCACACTGTTTGGTATGCATGGCGTGCCCATAGAAATCCAGATCCGTACTCAGGAGATGGAAGATATGGCCAACAATGGCATTGCTGCCCACTGGCTTTATAAGTCTGGTGAAGAAGCACTGTCCGGTAGCCATGCAAGAACCCGTCAATGGCTTAAGGGCGTACTTGAGCTACAGAAGAACGCTGGCGACTCCCTGGAGTTTATTGAGAGCGTGAAGATCGATCTCTTTCCGGATGAAGTCTATGTATTCACGCCCAAGGGGCATATTTTTGAGTTACCCAAAGGTGCGACAGCGGTTGATTATGCTTACGCTGTTCACACGGATGTCGGCAACACCTGTGTCGCATGTCGTATAAATAAACGTCTGGCATCTCTCAGTCAGCCACTGCAAAGCGGACAAACTGTAGAGGTTGTCACTGCTCCGGGCGCCAGACCCAATGCGGCCTGGTTGAACTTTGTTATTACCGGTAAAGCACGATCCAACATCCGTCATTTCCTCAAGAACCAGCGGAGAAATGAGTCGATTGCCCTGGGTCGACGTCTGTTGAATAAAGCCCTGGTCAGTTTTGACAGTGACCTGGAGAAAATCGGTGAAGAGACGCTTGGTAAGCAGCTCTCGGTATTTAATCTGGATAACCTTGATGAGCTGCTCGAAGATATCGGCCTCGGTAATCGTATGGCTTATATCGTCGCCAAAATTCTGGTGGAACCAGGGAGTCTTCCGGAGCATAAAAGTCAGCTGGATCTTTCCAACAGTGAGAAGCCGTTGTCTATTCGGGGCTCCGAAGGCATGGTTATCAGTTTTGGCAAGTGCTGTTATCCCATCCCCGGAGATCCGGTGGTTGGCCATGTCAGCTCTGGTCGGGGTATTGTTATCCACACCGACACCTGCCCGAATGTTTCTGAGATTCGACATAATCCCGAGAAGATTCTGGAAGTTGAATGGGATAAAGAAGTTTCCGGTGAATTTACCGTGGAGCTTAGTGTCGAGCTGGAACACCATCGCGGTATGATTGCTTCTCTGGCCACTGCCATCACAGTGGTGGAGGGAAATATTGAAAAGATCAGCATGGTTGAGCAGGATTCTCGATGCAGTATTGTTCAGCTACTGTTGAGTGTCCGTGACCGGCTTCATCTGGCAAAAATTATTAAACGACTCAGAGTTATTAAGGGTGTCCACTCCATCATTCGACGACGCCGTGACTCATAAGACAGTCATCCATAAAACACGGTGATAGTCGTGTTCTTTTTAAATTAGCAATCACTATCCGGTAAATATTGACTCAAATCCTTGAAAAATAATGTTTACCCCCTAGTATCGAGTCTTTTCCATTTCGGTTTTCCCTGAAGCCTGCAGGAACATCTTTACTCCTGCAGGCTTCTGATTTTCAGGCTTAAGTGAGAGAAGTAATGAGTAACAGGCAGACGATTAATACCGAAAAGGCGCCACAGGCCATTGGCACCTATTCTCAAGCAGTAAAAGCAGGGACGACTGTTTATATTTCTGGTCAGATACCACTGGTTCCACAAACCATGGAGTTATTGGAAGGAAGCTTTAAAGACAAGACCCGCCTCTGTTTTGAAAACCTTAAAGCCATTGCCCAGGCGGCTGGTGGTACTTTAGATGACGCTGCAAAGGTTTTTATTTTCCTGACTGATATGGGGAACTTTGCAGAAGTAAATGAAGTGATGGCTGAGTATTTTCAGCAGCCTTATCCTGCCCGTGCTGCTGTTGGCGTAAAAGAGTTACCAAAGGGTGTGCCTGTGGAGATAGAGGCAATTCTGGAATTGAAGTGATGTTTTTTTAAATGACCTCTCTTTCGATATTAATTATCGAAAGAGAGGGGGGTATGCTCAGGCGAAAATTCTCTCATACCTCCTGAGGGGAGTGAGATATCCATGGAGCAGGGGGCCATCTATTGTTATTGGGGTCATTTATCAATGGATTATTGCCAAGTTCATCGGGCAAGTGACGTAAGCATGATGGACTATGATGGCGCAGGTCTTCATGGGCACTAGTATTCTCTGGTATCGAAAGAGCTACATGATCAGGTGAATCATACATATTGGGCCACGAAAACTGATTATCGGGCTGACTAACTGGCATTGGCATTGGCATTGGTATTGGCATTGGCACTGGCATTGGCACTGACGCTGGTGCTGGCATTGGTGCTGTTCTTACCGGCAACCTGCCAGTAGTAATAATGTCAGAATCCAGATGCACCTGTCCTCTCATCGTTGCAGAGAGTAAGTGGTATAAATTTTGGGGAAATTTAACACCACAGGCCATAAATTCGGACAGAATGTGCGATAATGAGAAGTCAATATTCCACTTAGCTGGAGTACCCATAAATCGGCAATGTGAGAGACGGTAAAACATAGCTCTATAAATATTTTCTTTCATCTTATCACTTAATTTTTTGTTAGAAGCCTGCCTCATAACAAGATCAAACAGGGATTTTATTTGTTCTGCGTCATTAGAATAAAGATTGTCTAATATTTTTTCTTTGTTATTGCCTGTTACATGGTATATAGGGCGCCTAAAATTAGGATACTCTGGGTTGATCATGTCTCCTGGAGTCTTTGTTGTTGCAGCAAAGGATTTCACAGAATTAAATAAATCCTTTACAAATTGAAGTTCAGAATCTTCTAATTTAAGACTGTTCCCAAGGTCAATTAATGAAACAACAATTTTATTGTCTGGCTTAAATGAGATCATTATGTTGCCAGGGTGAAGATCTCCATGAACCCAGCCCTGTGTTGCCAGCACCTGATTCCATTTCGCAGAAACTCGCTCGAGAATAGCGCTCTCCAGAGATTGTAACTCATCATGGTCATCTTCTCTTTGCTGATCGACAGTTTCTGGATCTCGAGCAAAACATTTTTTGAACTCTTGTGAGAAAAGAGCTCTATTTGTCATCAGAGTAGCAAGGGTATGCCCATCTGCTTTCTGCATTATTAGCAAATTATCATTGTTCGGGTCTAAAGGCTCGACTGCTTCAGGAACTGAAAATGACAGGTCTGCTTCAATAGTCGTTATGTCTGGCTCAGGGATTTGATGGCCATTGAGCGTTGTATATTTGGTTTTTTCCAGCTTATGGCTGAATCTGCCTAATTTATCAGCCGCCATAATGGCAGTTCTGAATCCGCAGAGTTTTCTGTGCTCGGAGCTTAAATTGCATTCGTCCCTGAAAGCGCTCAATGTCGACTGGACGATAGATTTGAATGATTTAGGAATCAGCCAGCTAAATAGTTCCAGAGATCTTATACCTACAGCAAGCTGGTCCTCAGTTTTTGGAGACATGACTTTAGCCACATATTTTGTACCATCGGTATTAGATGTAATCTCATAGCAGGAGGCGATTGTACCTGCACCCAAACAATCTCCAACTGTGTATTTCCCCTTGAAGCGCTTATTCAGTATTGTTTGTGCTTGCTCACAGGTCATATCGGTTGTTTTGATGTTATCAAGAATGCCTTTGACTGCCGTCGTCATTTCCTTTATTTTTCGTGTTTCATCAGGAGTGAAATCTTTTTTGTCATCGGGGAATCTTAACAAACCTTGTGATACCAAAGATGAAGACTCTCCGATGTTACCGATCATTGGTTGCATGATTTTTGCAAAAGCTGGGCCCAGGTTATTTAAAATGGAATTAAGCTTTTGGGGTGTGTCAACAGGCTTTTTTATAACGACATGCTTCACAAAATAATAACCAAGAACAACGACTTTAGCTACAGCCCTGAAGAAAATGGATATCTTGCGCGGAACACTTTTAATTGAAGACCAAATGCTTTTTTTGGGAGGCGTTGTGGAGACACTTCTATTAGAAAACCTGACCGGTTCCGGTAGGTTGTTCGGTGATGGATTATTAACAATGTTTTGTTTCGTCAGGTTATTCTGGAATGCATTATTATCAAGGTCAGGTGCTAATGGCGCAGTTGATAGATTCATTTTCAGGTCCTTTAATTTATAGTTAAAATATCATATAGCTATTAATTTATGCTTTAGTATCAACTGGTTAGGTTTGGGAAAGGTTTCAAACCATGAGATTTGGTAGGTTAATTTGTTGTTTAACTCAATAAATCTCGTCAGAATTCAGCCAGATATTCCTGCAGAATAATTGGTTCAAATCTATTTTTTACCTATCGTATAAAAAATACTAAATTTCATTTGTCGAACTTACTTTATTAAGACTGAAGTTTTAAGAAAAAGTTCAAATAATAATTAGAACTCATCTAAGCATAAGGTTTATGAGTGCCACCCTTGGAATCTGTAAAATAATGAGGATAGCCAGTTTTGATGGTTTTCTGGTTAGAATATCTCAGAATCATAATGGTTTTCTTGTGAAACCGTATTGCCAGAGCCTTGATCTTCGCTTTCATTGATTTGTAGAGTTTGAGGGGTTTTATCTACTGTACCGGGTTCGGTTTGCAGCAGGTGACATTCTTTGCAGTCGGCATAGAACTGGCAATGGTTCTGTCCTGATAAATCCACCATTTCTAACGGGTTCAGGTTTAACTCTTTTTGTGCAATTACAGCTTGTTGCTGGTCTCCAGCTAATCCGGAAGAGTCATAAGATGTTAATTCACATGTAATTAGTCCTGAGGCGAAACAATAAGAGGCTTCTAAAGTCAACCGAGTGACATTGAGTAGTACATAGGCAGATTTGGCAAGTGAAAGACCTGCATAATCACTGGTTATGTGTTTTCGTATATGTATTTTATCTATTTCTTTTATAGTCTCATATGCTTCATTTAAACATGAAGTAACGGATCGTCCAAAGGCGGAAGATAAAGACTCACTGTTTTGGTCACTTTCCGAATCTTGACCTTTTTCCCAGATATTCGTTGGCACAATTGGCGTTGATTGGACTATACCCACAAGATAACCTTTTTATTAGTTGAAAATTGAACTTTCAATCGATTAGAAAGATTTTTAAGTTGATAGTTCAAAAATAGTGACAAAGCTGGTTAGTCGTACTCTGTTTTCGTGGGTTCTGTGGATAACTCTGTGAATTATACTATGGTAAGTGGTAAATAAGCTGTGAGTAAGGGTATTTCAGGCTTTTTCTCATTGTGGATTATCAGGTTCTGTTGACAACCTGATGTCAACAGAACCTGAGTATTGAAACTTATTATCTATCGTGAAGAAGGCCAGAGTAACCGGCTTTGAAGTCGGGGAAGTAAAATTTATAGCCCGTTTCCATAAGCCTCTGGTTTGAGCATCTTTTGTTTCCCCCTTGTTGTGACGATGGTGGTGATGGGTAATTAACATTATCCAGTGTCACATCAAGTTGCTGGCCCAGCCATTGCAGCACATCGTGGGTGGTCGCCGGATCGCTATCGGTTCCCAGGTATAAGTTATCAACAGGCAGGTTATCCATATCTCTGCGAATCAGGTGAGCAATAATGCCAGCGCAGTCCTTCTGGTGAATCCGGTTACTGTATATCAGCGGCTCTTTTGGACAGCCTTCACCTTTTAAAACCCGATTAACAAGACGGTTTCGGCCGGGTCCATAGATGCCGCCAAAACGAATGGCCGTTGTCGGGAATGGCGAGTTGCGTAACAACGCTTCCGCTTCCAGCATTACCTTGCCATTGAGTTTTATGGGGCAGGTCTCAGATATTTCATTCACCCACTCTCCATCATTTTGGTGAAAGGTACTGGTACTGGAAGTAAAGAGAATTCGTTTGGGGTGGTCATTCTTTTTCGTAAGTCGGCTCAGAATATTCTGGAGTCCACTAATATAAGCCCTTCGGTATTGCTCTTCGGAGCTTCCATCCGATGCGGCAGAATAGACAACATAATCCAAGTGCTCTGGCCACTGACCAAGGCCTTCTTCTTGAAACAGATCACCTTGAATCGGATGTACACCGGATGGAAGTTTTGAAATATTTCTGCGCAGGCCCCAGACATTAAAGCATTTCATGGAGGTAAGTTGTCTGCCGAGTTCGCAGCCAACAGCTCCGCAGCCCGCAATCAATATATTGAGCTTGTTCATAGCCAATCTCTATTACTTGATATAATCTTCAGAAAAAACATAATAGCGATTCATTTTTTATGTAACTGTATAAAATTACAGTATTATAGATGGCACGAACATCCTTGCCAGTCTTTCGGCACTGTTTATCAAGCTGGTTCATCAAGGCCGTTGAAAAAACCATGACACTGACAGAACTTCGCTACATTGTCACCCTTGCTCAAGAGCAGCATTTTGGCAGAGCTGCCAGTAAGTGCTTTGTCAGCCAGCCAACCCTGAGTGTTGGGGTCAAAAAGCTGGAAGATGAATTGGGTGTTGCCCTGTTTGAGCGTACAAGAAATGCGGTTCGCATAACGCCCATGGGTGAGTTGATTATCCGTCAGGGGCAGAAAGTGCTGGAAGAAGCCGCTGCGATTAAACAGCTGGCAAAAACTGGCCAGGATCAGCTTAGTACACCCTTGCGAATCGGCGCGATTTACACCATTGGCCCTTATCTTTTTCCTCATTTGATTCCGGAGCTGTCGAAAGTTGCCCCAAAGATGCCGCTCTACATTGAGGAAAACTTTACGGCTGTCCTGCGCAGGAAACTCCGTTTGGGGGAGCTTGATGCCATTATCATTGCCCTGCCTTTTAATGAGCCGGATGTGGTGACCCAATCGCTTTACGATGAGCCGTTTTGTGTACTGCTGCCCGGTGGTCACCCATGGGAAAAGAAAGCGCAAATTAATCCGGCGGATCTGGCGAAAGAAGAATTGCTGTTGCTGGGTGAAGGGCACTGTTTCCGTGATCAGATACTGGAAGCCTGTCCGGTGCTTGCCCGTAAAAAGGACGCAGGAGATGGGAGTGGGATTGAGGCAACGTCACTGGAAACCATTCGACATATGGTAGCTTCTGGTATGGGGATCAGTGTGCTTCCCCAGTCCGCTGTTGTTGATCATCATTACGCACCCAACATTCTCAGTACCCGGCCTTTCCGTTCTCCCTCTCCCGGTCGGACGGTGGCATTAGCCTGGCGGGCGAGTTTTCCAAGGCCAAAAGCCATTGATGCACTTTCTGATGCGTTAAGACAATGTTCGGTTAACTGATTAAAAGGCGATGGGTTTATAACTGTGAATAAGTCATTGAATACTATTTCAGTCTCAACACTCAAAGGGGTGGGAGAGGCTTTGGCCGGTAAACTGGCCAAAATAGGCATTGATAGTATTCAGGATCTGCTTTTTCATTTACCGATGCGTTATCAGGATAGAACCAGAGTTACCCCCATCGGCGCTTCAAATCCAAACAGTGATGTGGTGATTCAGGGAAAAGTACAGGCGGTTGAGGTGGTGATGGGTCGCCGTCGCAGCCTGGTCTGCCGGATCAGTGATGGTTCAGGTTCCATCAGTTTGCGGTTTTATCATTTTGCTGCCGCTCAGAAGAACAGCCTCAAGCCAGGTACGGAAATTCGTTGTTTTGGTGAGCCTCGTCGCGGTGCGACGGGGCTGGAGATTTACCATCCTGAATATAAAGTAATTCAAGCGGATGCGCCTGTGGAGATAGAAGAAACACTGACGCCGGTGTATCCGACAACCGAAGGCCTGACGCAACAGCGAATACGAAGCCTTTGTGAACAGGCTTTGCAACTGCTGGCGGATGAGAACTCATTGCAGGAGTTGCTACCTGTCAGTATCCGTCAGCAATATCGATTCAGTTCATTGGTGGAAGCGGTACGGCTTCTGCACAATCCTCCGCCTGATGAGTCCCTGTTGTTGTTAATTGAGGGGCGGCATCCTGCCCAGAAACGTCTGGCATTTGAAGAGTTGCTGGCCCATAACCTGAGCCTTCAGCAGCTGCGCAGACGGGTGCAGTCTATTGGTGGTTTTGAACTGCCACCTAAACATCAGTTAACCCGGCAAATGCTCGAACAACTTCCCTTTTCCCTGACCGCCGCTCAACAGCGCGTTATGGACGAAGTCAGTCAGGATATGAGCATTGGCAAGCCGATGCTTCGGCTTGTTCAGGGTGATGTGGGTTCGGGCAAAACCGTGGTCGCTGCCCTGGCCGCATTGCAGGCAGTAGAGAATGGTTATCAGGCTGCCGTTATGGCACCTACTGAAATTCTGGCAGAGCAGCATCAGGTGAATTTTTCCAACTGGTTGAAACCATTGGGCATCTCCATGGCATTTCTGTCGGGAAAAACCAAAGGGAAAAAACGACAGGCGATTCTGGAACAAATCGCTTCCGGTGAAGCAATGGTGGTGGTGGGAACCCACGCCCTGTTTCAGGACGACGTCGCTTTTCATAAGCTTGGAATGGCGGTGATTGATGAACAACATCGGTTTGGTGTTCACCAGCGAATGGCGTTAAGAAAAAAAGGGGAGAAAAATGGCGGGTTGCCTGATCAGCTGATTATGACCGCAACGCCCATTCCCAGAACCCTGGCCATGAGTGCCTATGCGGATCTTGATGTTTCGGTGATCGATGAGTTACCGCCCGGGCGAACGCCGGTGAATACCGTAGTGATAGGCGATGATCGTCGTGACGAAGTAATCCAACGACTGCGGACGGCTTGTATTGATGGTCGTCAGGCCTATTGGGTTTGTACGCTGATCGAAGAGTCAGAGGCACTGCAATGTCAGGCGGCAGAAGTAACGGCAGAGCACCTTCGGAAAACGTTACCGGAGTTATCCATTGGCCTGGTCCATGGCCGAATGAAGGCCAGTGAGAAGGCAGAGGTGATGACTGCTTTTAAGGCCGGCCATCTTCATCTTCTGATAGCCACCACGGTTATTGAGGTTGGGGTTGATGTCCCCAATGCCAGTTTGATGATTATTGAAAACCCCGAGCGACTGGGTCTGGCTCAGTTGCATCAGTTACGTGGCCGGGTGGGAAGGGGCAGTATCGCCAGTCATTGTCTGCTTATGTACCACGCACCGCTGTCTCAACAGAGTAAAGAAAGACTTCAGGTGATGCGGGAGTCCAGTGATGGGTTCGTTATTGCAGAAAAGGATCTGGAATTAAGGGGCCCTGGTCAGGTACTTGGCACCCGGCAAACCGGCTTGGCGCAATTCAGGGTGGCGGATCTTGAGCGGGATCGTGACTTGCTTGAGGATATTCGCACTGCAGCCCAGCAATTGCTTCAGCACTCACCAGAAAGTGTTGAGCCTCTGGTTGATCGCTGGCTTGGGAAGGGTGAGGAGTATGCCAATGTTTGATTATCTCTTGATCAGGTAAGTCTGACAAACGAACCCGGTATATGACCGGGTATAATTTATACCATGGTTCAATTTTAGCTAAGAGTCTTGATCTAAAGTGTTAAGTAGATGCCTGGCAGAGTGAACTTGGCGATTACTTGCTTGTCCAAATAAGCAAAGAGAACAAAGAGAATGTTGCTCATTCCTGGAGATAACACAGCGTGGATGGTCCAGTTTCAAAGTTGCTTGTATTGGCTGAGGCGGCTGAATATGTATCGAAGACTAGTGATGAATTGAACTCATTCATTTCGCCTCTGGGTGAGGCAGTAGTGCGCTCGGGTGTAACAGTACAACGGCAGGAAGTTAAGAATTCTACGGATTTCGGAGCAGTCTCAGAGAATTGGTTGAGCAATCAGCCGAATGTAAATCTAACATCTAGACCATGTTCTCAAAATCAAGTTGAGACTGGTTATGTAGCACGGTCAGGCGTGGAGCAAGAGAGTTCTATTTCTGTCAGTAATCATAGTCATTCGCAGCCACACTCAGGCCTGGCATATCGTGGGGAGACCTATCTTTCTCTATCGATTATTTGTGCACCCCATCGATGGATAGATCCTGATTTATACCCTCATCTTCACTTAGGGCGTGAGCCTGAAGATATACGGAATCAAGATCTGAATCCGGCAACTGTTAGTCAGTATGCAAATGATTCACAGGAATCATGGCTTCTTGCAAGAGAAGTAAATAAAGGGGGGCGGAATTATGATGCTGAGGATGTCGGGACGGATTTTCATTCTGCTTCAAGCAGCATAGAAGGCGGTAGTGATAGCTCTTCTGGTTTTAGTAGTTGTGACTCCTCTGTTTTTAATAGTAGTGAAGACATTCGTTCTGATAGCAAGTCACAAACTTCACAGCAAGAGTTGTTGGCAGAGGTTGCCGATGGCGCCAAAAACAGTGGAGCTACCGATAGAGAAAAAACATGTATGTGGGGCAGTTGCGAAAAGAGCCACTTTTCCACGTATAAGGATTTTTATGATCACTTAAGGGGGCATGCCAGAAATCATAATAGTACTTTTTGCCAATGGGCTGTTTGTTCAAAAAAACTTGCTAACCAAAAGGGCTTGAGGATTCATTTGCTAAATCATGGTGGGGCAAAGCCCTTCGTTTGTAAAGTGTGCAAAAAAGCTTTTTCCCAGGAAAATCACCTGAATAATCACGCAACGCGCCACACAGGAGAAAAGCCATTTCAATGTAAGGTCTGTAATCGAAAGACTAATACAGCTGCTAATGCTCGCTCCCATTTTTTTGCACATCATAAGACTAGTGATCGAAGCGGCGGAATGTATTTTCGTACAGATCGACCTGCGGCAGTAAACTCCAGGAAAAGGAACGGTGCGAATAAGCCCAGTTCCACTCTCTTAGGCCATTGATGCTACTGGAGGTAATTGTGGAAAAAGGGACTTATTCGCAGGTTTCCTCAATAGTGAATCTTAAATTTTCGGAATAAAAACCCCAGGCACCACAGCGGCCCAATCAACAGGAACTGCACATCCTTGAAAAAGGATGGCTTCTTGCCTTCCAGCTTATGACCAACAAACTGGAATACCCAGGCTACAACAAAAATACTAATGCTGGATGGCAGCAGGTACTCACCAAGACCTTCCGATAAGGCCGCAGAAAGTGCAAATACAATAATCATGGCCAGTGATAATCGAAAGGAAAGCTTGAAATAAAACAGCATGCTGATTGCCATGGCAACCCAGGCGGATATGGGAGCAATAGACCACAGCAGGCCGACAATACTGAAAAGGATGGATGGAACACAGAACCAGTGGATTAATTTATTGGCAGGGTTCTGATGGCTCTCACCGTACTCACTAAACCATTGCTCAATGGTTTTCATATCTGGATGCCTTTTTTCTGTTGTGATTATTGTAACCCATTGCCACTTTACCAATGGGGATGGTTGCTCACAAGAAGTTAGCTGTCCGGCAACTATTCTCGTCTCGCCCTTGCTGATTTTTATTACAGACTCTTACCGGTGAAGCCGAAAAAACTCTTACCAGATAAAGGGCCTGTCTCTTATACACATCT
>NZ_JAVRMB020000093.1:0-36516 GCF_031844845.1 Endozoicomonas sp. | reverse complement strand
AGATGTGTATAAGAGACAGCATTTAAGTAGAAAAGCCGTTGTCCGCTATCCGCTACCCGTTGCCCGTAAAAGCGCAGGCAAACCCGGCTTTTTCGGACAACGGACTACTGAAGCGGTCTAGTACACTATTTCAATGAGATTGACGGGTGACGTAGGTTGGGTCGAGCGGAGCGAGCCCCAACAAATCTCGCCACACCCCATAAACAGCAGTCAAACATTTACAGCCTGAATTACCGGGCCCTTTTTTTACGGATTGTTTTTTCCTGCTGAGGGTTTGTGTTGGGGCTCGCATTCGCTCGACCCAACCTACGTCACCGGTCAATTTCAATAAAACCATGTAATAGGCCGGGTACCATCTCTGGTTTCCACACGGAGAGTTTAGCACACGGCGAGTGCCGTATACATTCCCACGCAGGACTCACAGGGCCTAAAAGCATGGGAACGAGGTCAAAAAACAACGTGTATTTGTACCTGTTTACCTACTCATAATCCGTCTTTCACTGCGTTGTATAAAACCATAGTAGACAGGTCATCAGAACCAAAAATATAATCATTCATAATGGTTACTTGCCCTATTACTTGCCCTACCTTCCCATTACACCCGTGATTTTGATCAGATACACATACTATAAACTTGTCAGATTGAGCCTTGTTTAGATTGAATTCACCGGCAATTTTTTCGATCAATTTCTGAGATTCATGGTCATCCGAAGCATAGCCCCCTCGTTCTCTATATGCCCAAGCCGCAAGAGTTACCAAATCCACCTGCTTCTCTGGTTCAAGCGCCTGATTTTGGCCTACTGCCGTTGAAGAACCCGGGCGAGCATGATTTTGACCCACCCTGCCTAAGTGCTGGCCTCGATCAAAACTCTTCCACTGCTCAAGCAATTGATTAATATTCCTAGAAGGAAATAGTTCCAGCAAATCATTCTTCCATTTTTCAGTATCACCTTCAGATTCATAATACGCTTGATCAATCATCTCCTTTTCTGATTGTGAAAGTGTAAGCTGACCAGATGTCTGTGGATTAATAACGCTCTCTTCCTTGCGATCAGAATAAACATCTTGATCAACTTTTTCGTCAGTCATATTTTGTTTAGAGTCTGCTCTAGCCAGAAAAACTGGCGGATTACCAGTAGAATTCTGAACCATTGAGCCTTGACGCTGAGCAGCTTGGATGATTTTTAAACGATTACGAACTTCTTTAACTCCGCCAGTGTCCAAGAGTCCCTCGTGACCTTTGATAATATTCTCAGCTGTGCGGTCATTTTCCATGCCTCCCGCCATACGAACATTCCTGATTACCATAGTTGGAAACCCTTCTGCGCCATCTCTAAAATTGGGAGCAGGTTGCTGCATCTTTTCAGTTGAAGGATTTTTCGTAGTATTTTCCCCGGGGGTTCTTACAACTGGGCTGGCCTTCGACGCCATTGAAGGCATCGACATTGGCCCATTATCAAAATCATTAATAGAATCATCGTCGGAATCATTGGCTATATGGTTACCCACACGCAGATAAAGATCATTCTTTTGATCAGTGGACATGCCCAATATAGCTACTCCATTCTCCAAATAATTATTAGCTTGATTGCGGTCTATAAATCCAGCTTCGGCCTTAAAGCCCTCACTTACCATAGTTACCGGTCCATCTTTTTTACTTTCCACATCATTTTTACCAGCGTTTTCGGAATTACATCTTTCATCTTGCCTCTTACTACTTGTTTCGCCCTTAGGAACTACCTGACTATTTCCATAAACATGCCTACTCGAACCTACGGTATCTGCAGGTATATTTTTTGGCTCTCGAGCCACGTTCATGCCATCACTATTATTTCCTATTGCGCTATCAGTCCTTACCTTGTTTACAGATTTCTTTTCATTACTTACATTAACCTTGACAGCAGAATCTCTATATTTTCTACTGCAGCTAATTTCAAGCTCGATGTCCATTTCTTTTTCCAACTCTTTCAATACAGATTGGTGATGCTGATACCTCTTATGGTCAGGGGGATATTTATCCCTCCGCTTAGTACGCTCCTCTATTTGTGCTGACAGTTTGACAACAAGGCCTCCTTCCCTGCTATTTTTCACCGTATGACATTTTACTTCTTTTTGTATTACTGGCCCATCGCCTTTCGTTTTATTACTTCCACCTACTTCATTCAACTTTATTCCTGAGTCTGTTTTTCTGAGGCTTTCTTTGTTTTCTTTTCCTTCTTCATCATTTTTAAACTGTTCTAGTTGAGCCTGAAGATTTGCATATGGTTTTCTTCCAGAGACCACACAACCCTCTGAAACAGATTTTTTATTTGTTTTTTCACCACTGCTACACCCCCTACCTGCACCTTGGTCATTTACCTGTTCGGAATCATCCTTTATAAGACTTTGCAACTTCAAATAACCTATAAATTTTTCACCAATTTCAATTTGATCTAAGATTTGTTTTTTCCCTGTAAATTTTTCATTGAAAAATCTACTTTTGAAGTCAGCAACTATGGCTATAAAATTTTTATCATTTTCACGAATTTCAATCAATGGAACTAACAAGATTTGTATTTCAGTCTGTATCTTAGTTACACGTTGCACAGAAGCAATATCAGGCTCACTGTGCTTACTGTGCTTACTGTGGATATTTTTAACACCATCCTCCTTTAAAACATCACGCGACAAAATGCCCGCCTGATTGTGTTCATCTAAACTAACGAAGGTAAAACTACTGTCTTCTGACGTTTCTAACCTTTTTTCTAGTATATGACCTACAAATTTTACTTTATCTCTATTGCCGTCTGTTTGTATTTTGGGTACATCTAGTGTATTTATATCTGAACCAGCACTTTTTGTCTGTATTCTACCAATTGTATCAGCCATGGTTGATCGCTCCTGTCATTAGTATGTAATAAAGACAAATTACTAAACGATTAGTTCAGTCTCGGCGCTAATTACTTAGTATTATTTAATAAATTTTTTATCTCTATTTTTTTAATGCCATTTATAAAGGACCTCGACTTTATTAAATATAACTATTAAAACATACGTTTACCTAAAGTTAGCGAAATAACTTTTTATTAAAAGAATATAGAGATTTCAATCGAGCTAAATCATAAATAAGGAAGTGCTGATACCCATTAGCAAGAACTCTTAGAGTAGACATTCTCAGGGTGGACATTAAGGAAGTATTCGTTAGTTTGCTTACGTTTCGACGGCTTATTCAACTTGTGAAGTTACAGAAGGCCTCAAAACTCTCTGAGCATATCTGGGTAACTTATCAACCACCAGATTCCAGGACTGAGTGATCAGGCATTGTAATTCTGCTGTCGATAGTGGACTTTCGTCCACCAAATTCCACCCATCCTGCACGGGCCAGGTGCGGCACAGGTCGGCAGCCGGGAATGCCTGTCATCATAAGAAAAAGATCATCCGGCACTTTACAGGCCATTTTTCAGCCATCGTAGAAAATGCAAACCATTTTGATTTTATGCACACTGTACACTTCAACACCACCCAATTTTACGTCAAAGCGAATGACGACCAGTGCATCACAGTATGCTTTAAGGGCAGTTATATCCATCTTGGTTAATCTAGCCATGGCCATAGAGGAAAGCGTTAACTGGCAGCTAACGCTGCCAGTTAAAAGGAAGGAATATCAGAACTGCTTGAGGATCTGCTCCACACTTTCGTGAGCATCACCAAACAGCATGCGCGTATTTTCCTTAAAGAAGAGCGGGTTCTGAACACCCGCATAACCCGTGGCCATGGAGCGCTTGAAGACAATCACCTCACCCGCGTCCCAAACCCGCAATACCGGCATTCCGGCAATCGGGCTACCCGGATCTTCCGATGCAGGGTTTACTGTATCGTTAGCGCCAATCACCAGCACCGTATCCGTCTTGGCAAAATCATCATTGATTTCGTCCATCTCTTCAACGATGTCGTAAGGCACTTTGGCTTCCGCCAACAACACGTTCATATGACCCGGCAAACGTCCGGCCACCGGATGAATACCAAAGCGGACTTTAATTCCCCGCTCACGCAGCTTGTTGACCAGTTCACGAACCGGATGCTGAGCCTGGGCTACCGCCATACCGTAGCCGGGAGTGATGATAACACTGGCAGAACTCTTCAGTCTGTCTGCTACTTCTTCCGCGCTGGTCTGTGTGTATTCCCCCTGCTCATCATCAGAAACAATGGTTCCACTTTCGGTACCAAAGCCACCGAGAATGACCGAGATAAATGAGCGGTTCATGGCAGAACACATCAGATAAGAGAGAATGGCACCGGAAGAGCCCACTATCGCACCGGTGATAATCAGCAGGTTATTACCCAGCATGAAACCGGTCATGGCGGCCGCAAGACCTGAATAGGCATTCAGCATGGAAACCACCACCGGCATATCAGCACCACCGATACCAAGCACCAGAGTCACACCGAAAATAAAGGCAAAAATGACCACCAGCGTTAAGGCCAGAATGCTGTGCTGCTGGACAAAAACAACACCCATGATAATGGCCAGTACCAGCACGATCAGGTTAGTCCAGTGACCGCCTGGTAACGAAACAGGTCGACTTGACACTTTACCCTGCAGTTTCAATGCTGCCACCACCGAGCCACTAAACGTCACACCACCGATAATAATCCCAATAAAAATTTCGGCACTGTGTATCAGCTGCTCTGTGGACGACGCCATATTGATAACCTGGGCAGCCAGGGAATCATTAACCTCCACCGCACTGGCAAAGCCAATCAACACCGCCGCAAGACCACCAAAGCCATTCAGGATGGCCACCAGCTGTGGCATCTCCGTCATCTGAACCTTAATAGCCAGATACAGACCAACACCTGCACCCACAATCATGCAGAGTGTTACCAGAGTGATACCGGCAATATGTGCATAGCCAAGGGTAGCCACAACAGCCACAACCATACCGGTAATACCGTAGATATTTCCGTTTTTAGCGGTATCCTGCCGACTAAGCCCCGCAAGGCTCATAACAAACATTAATGCAGCGACCAGGTAAGCCGCCATCAACAATCCTTCAGACATCGTTTGCGACTCCTGTTAATCCAGACGGAACATCTTGAGCATCCGCTGGGTAACAGCGAATCCACCGACAATATTAATCATCGCAACCGTTATCGCGATACCCGACAGTGCCAGAACAATATTGTTATCACTGCCCAGTTGTACCAGACCACCCACCACGATAATGCCACTGATGGCGTTGGTAACACTCATCAGCGGAGTATGCAGAGCAGACTTCACGTTCCAGATAACGTAATAACCAACAATGGAGGCCAGAACAAAGACCGTAAGGTGTTCCAGAAAAGCGGTTGGAGCCGAATTGGCAATCCATCCAAACAGCACAGCACCAGCAGCCATCAGAACCGGCTTTAACCAGGGTTTAGGCTTTGCCTTTTCCTTAACGTCTTTTGCACCTTTTTTTACGTCAATGGGCTCAGGCTGAGCGGCGGGTGCTGCACTGACTTTTACCGGCGGCGGTGGCCAGGTAATGCTGCCATCACGGATCACCGTCAGGCCACGGATAACTTCATCCTCAAAATCGATATTGATCTGTCCATCTTTATTCGGGCAGAGCAACTTCAACAGGTTGACCAGGTTAGTGCCGTATAGCTGAGAGGATTGATTGGGCAGCCGGCTTGGCAGGTCGGTATAACCAATGACCTTAACGCCATGGGCAATCGTAATCTGGTCTTTAACCGTGCAGGCACAGTTACCACCGGTTTGAGCCGCCAGATCGACGATGACACTACCAGGCTTCATCGCCTTAACCATGTCTTCGGTAATCAGTTTCGGTGCCGGGCGGCCGGGAATCAGGGCAGTGGTAATAATGATATCTACCTCTTTTGCCTGTTCCATAAAGAGTGCCATCTCGGCATCAATAAAGGCCTGACTCATCTCTTTGGCGTAACCATCAGAAGAGTCCTGTTCTTCTTCCTCTTGAGGTGAAAAGACCAGCTCAAGGAATTCAGCCCCCATACTTTGCACCTGTTCCTTAACTTCAGGACGGGTATCAAAAGCACGAACAATAGCGCCCATACTGCCAGCAGTACCCAGGGCAGCCAGACCGGCAACACCAGCACCGATGACCAGAACTTTGGCAGGAGGAATTTTGCCAGCGGCCGTAATCTGACCACTAAAAAAACGACCAAACTCGTGAGATGCTTCAACAATAGCTCGATAGCCACCAATGTTCGCCATTGAACTCAGAGCATCCAGCGACTGTGAACGAGACAGCCGGGGTACACTGTCCAAAGCCAGCACATTGATATTGCGCTGGCTGAGTTTATTCATCAGCGCTTCATTCTGAGCTGGCCAGATAAAGCTGGCCAGGGTCGTGCCATCTTTTAGCAGGGCTATTTCAGCATCAACCGGGGCATTAACCTTCAGAATAATGTCTGAATTCCAGACTTCATCACGATCAACTACCTGAGCACCCGCCTGAGTAAATGCCTCATCCTCAAAGCTCGCCTTTACCCCGGCACCTCGTTCAACAACGACGTTAAAACCGAGTTTTTGCAACTTACCCACGGTATCGGGTGTCGCAGCTACACGATTCTCGTTTTCCTGGACTTCTCCAGGGATCCCTATGCGCATATGGTCACCTAGCTAGGAAGCTAAATTAATAGTCTTTTCGTTCAGTGCATCTGCACCCAGCTTTTCGGGACATGGCAAAAGAACCCGATGGGTATCTTTTATTCATGAACTCAGGATGCTGACCCCAATCAAAACTGCTGGAACTTTTACTGTGAAAACGACAGAAATTCTTACCCTTTTTGTACGTTGACAAGATCACATGAACCTGTAACCAACAGTAAATATACGACGCTATTCTCACACCAAAAGCTCAGGCATATTGAGTAGCCATATAAGATGGAAAGCCTTTACAGGCAACCCATCTCACAAAATACTTCTCAAAAATCAGGGCACACATAGTAAGTGATTTTTTGACAAAGTGGTAACTAACAACTCTTGCCAGTGAGACTACCTATTTACACCAGCACCAAAAAACCCATCAGCTTTTCTAAAAATGATGAAAAAACACATAAAAAACGGCACAAATACCAACAAACCAACTGCAAAAAAAAATTAAAAATAGTGAATATTACATCCGAAATATCGACCCTGACTTATCTCTTTATGCAACACGCACTGTTATAAAACGTTCCTTGCTGTTGCTTTTTGTTAACCATAAGATGAGTTTATAAAAACGGCACAAATTACTGAAAACTTCGCGCAACCCAATAATCCAAAGCTAATCTTCCAAAGGGATAATCTAAAAGGGTTGAACCATGAATCGTGTAGTTTCTCTTGTCGGTATAGGGCTACTGACTATTACTCTTTCTACTCTGGGTATGGGGAAAAATCCCAACTCAGACATTATGACTTTGATGAGCAATCAGGTAACGAATAGTAAATCATTCCAAAGCCAGCAACTATACAACCAGTGGGGCTGTACAGGTAAAAACACCTCTCCAGAACTCAAGTGGAGTAATGTACCCGAAGGAACAAAAAGCTTTGCAGTCACAATGTATGATCCTGACGCACCTACTGGTAGTGGCTGGTGGCATTGGGTGGTGATCAATATACCCGCCAACATTCACAGTTTGTCTTTAAATGCAGGTATGGAAAGCGGTAAAAATCTTCCGAAGGGTGCAAACATGCTGAGGAATGACTTTGGCTTTAAAGGCTATGGAGGTGCCTGTCCACCACCAGACTCAGCTCCGCATAATTATCACATCACCGTTTATGCCCTGAATATCCCCAACCTGGATTTAAACAGCAGCGCATCTCCGGCAATGGCTGGCTTCTATATTCTCCAGCACACGCTGGCCAAAACTATTCTTACCGCACCGACCAATGCCCGATAACTGGCAATAGAGAGAAATTCTTAACTCAACCGGAGAATGCACTCTTCATCGCCATCCAGTTGAGTTGGGGGAATAGACACATCACCGCATGGTGACAAACTCTTCTGAAGAAGTAGTGGCAGAAACGGACAGCCTTTTATGCCTTCAGGCCCTCGGGTACTTCCGCCATTAAAATCAGTGTGCCATGACTTTTGATATTGATTGCTGCGCAAATATCCCCATCATGGATTGCACCACAACTACAGGTCCATAAGCGGATATTCAGCGGCATACTCTCCAATTTCAGACACAGTGATAGATTTGACGGTTTCCGTTAGTTCCCGATGAACCCTTGCTTTGGTAACGTGGTCTCATCCTTGATGAATCAAGGAAAGTCATTGGTATCATGTATCAAAAAGTTGCTTTCCTTCTGGGAAAAAATGCAAAACGCGAACACCCTGCACGGGATGGTTGTTCAGGGCGTACAAGATTAGGTTTGTACTCGCTGGGTGGGGCTTAATGTCTACCATAAGATGAATTGTTGGCAGAGAACTCTGAAGCCTTCATTCATATATACATGATAAGCATAATTGCTAGAAGACATAATATATGTCCATAACAGCCTATTATTTTATAGACAACAGAGTAAGGTTAAATAAAAATAGAGAACAAAGAGAGAAATAAAAAAAAATTAGAAATTTCCTATTTATTCTTTAAGAAAAGTGTAAAGGAATTTATTTCCTATATACTGGTGAATTAAGACCAACAGTTGATTTTTGATCTTTTATAAAACCTTTGGTACTCGAACTATATCATTGTTCTTATCACCCATCTTGCTGGGTGAATGCTAAGTTATTCTTCGGCTTTGGGAAAATAAAAATCATAGACAAAAGCAACTCTCAATTGCATGACCAGCAGAAATATCAAACTTTTCATACTATCTGCTGAATCAATCATTCATATTTTTTGAACACTGTATTTTATTACTATAGTGAGGATTAAGTATTATGGCACATGCGTTAAATGATAGACTTGTCTGGGAGTCATCGACAAATGCTAATTCATACCAAAGGGGGGATGCCTCCCAACGGACAAATCAATCATTTGGTAATCATAGAGTTGCTGTCGAAACTGAAACTTTTCCCTTGTTAACGACCTCAACTGATTCAACTGGTAATACCAGAGAAAATATCGAAAATCCCGCCAGAGCAGTAAGTCTCGCTAGTGTAAAAAATCACACTGATAGAGATCAGGAGAACCAAGAACTTGATGAGGAGAATCAATTATCATCATCAAGCGGTATAAATGAAATTGACCCGGAATTAGGAAAACTCATTTCGCAACTATGTAGTCACACAAGAGCAAGCGAAGAAAATAAAAAACAAATAATATTATTAACAGCAGATCTAGAAACGCTTATCACTTTATCTGTGAAGGATGATAGATTTGATGATGAGGATACAGCTGATTTTTTACACTCCGCATTCAATACTATAAAAGTTGGTCTCAGGTTAATTATTGATAATTTACATACCCCTGACTTCCCCGAAGAGAACATAAAATATCTTTATAATTTAGCCAAATTACAACTGACGCTTTACTTTACAGACCTCCCATATTGGCCACTTAGTTTAATGGTTTTTACTTTAAAAGAAAGTAATCAATCCCGCCTTGACTGCAACGCATCTGAAAACACAAAAATGACAATAGATAAAATGCTAACCGAATCATCCTCTGATGAAGCAATGAGCGATGAAAGAATGAGCCAGCTTATCAATGAACTGGAAGGTAGGATTACTTCTTTTAAAGAAAGCTGCAAAGCAGGTGATAATAGCCACTTACTAAGACTTGGAGTCTGGCTAAAAGCATATAAGACGACTCAAACTTCTGTTCAACCACGGGAGCCATTTACAAGGTATTTTAACTTCAGTGAGGAGGATATCCAGAAAAGTATCTTTCCTCAACTGAATAGTCTTTGCACCCTTGTCGTCCAACCGATAAGAGATTTTTCATCTTTGCTAGAAAGTCTTGATAAGCACGGAAGAACCCATTCTGGCAATTCGAATCTTTATTACTTACAAGCTGAACGATGGTCAGTTTCTGTATTAGAGTCTGCATTATCTAACAATTCTTCAGCAGAAGAGCTTACGTATGTAGGCGATATTATTTCTAAGTTGCAAGCGTTAAAACAAATAGCAGAAGGCCAGACGGATGGATTTATTGCCGACTCTTCTGTTTTTATGCGCACGCTTTTTGCTTCAAAAAAACCTAAAGATCCCATACCTGGAGATCTTCCTTCTGAATTACTTACCACGCCATTGAGTCAATCATTTGAAAGTTGGATGTATGACGGCCTTTTTAATTTTTTTTATGAGATTTTTGATGAGCCAGATGTTGACATTGAACAGATTGATCAAATTAAAACAATCAGAACTCAGTTTGAATCCAGAGTTCGTCAAGCCCGCACCCAAAGAGGAAATGAAAATACACTAGAAGAAACTATCCGTACCATTCAAAGTATATCACTCTCAATGGAAAATATAAGATCATGTACCAGTGATACACGAGAACAAACCCTGTTAAATGAAGTTTTAAGAACTTCATTTAAGGATACGGTACGAGAATACTTTTTAGGTCAACAGATAGATACTTCTCGGACAGGATCGCCCATAGAAGAACTGAAGTCTATGTTTACAGGTTTTGAAACAATACTTGAAGTGAAAAGAAATAACCATCTATTTAATATGGGACATTTGAAAGGAGGTTTTTTAAAAAATAGCAGAGCTGACAATAGACAGCCTGTTAAAGAATGGCAATTAAAATTTATTGAAGCACATTTAAGTTCTGATCAGCATTCCAGATTCAAAAAAGCTCAGGCAAAAAAGAATCGTTCATACCCCTACTTTCTTGAGCGAAGTCCAAAAAACCCATCGGTTCTGGGTGCCGGTATGATGAAAGTAGATAAAGGTATAGGCAGAATGCTGGGTGGTAAATGTTACCATAAAAAGCATAAAGTAGATGAAAGTGCCAAGCTTGGAAGTACCTGGCCTGGAAGCACTGGGCCTGAAGGTACCGGGTCTTCTTGTAACGTTGATTTATCTGATGAAGATGAAGGTTATTCTTCTGATGACGGGGTAGATATAGACTGGACAAAAGGGGCAGGTCGTACTGCACATAATTTTCTTCATGATAATGATGCCAATCACGCTGAAAATGGAGTACTGGAAGAAAACGTGGGCGGCCTTGACAATGCCCTTCCGTCACCAGACGTCATGAAAAATTGGTACGTAGCATTTGAAAAATCCACCGTAAAATTTTTTTCCAGGCAGCCACCAGAAGCAGAAGACAAGAAAGAAAAATTGAAAGTACAACAATTGCAAGCTACAAACTACTTGAATTATTTAGCTAATGACAAGGCCTCTATACATCAAGACTATAGTAACTTTTTATTCAAAATGTTGAGTTTATTAAGGCCTGCAAATACACCCCAGAGTAAAATTAATCAATTCGAGACAGTGGCTAAACAAGCAATTGATCAATATGGAAAAGATCAGTTTGCTCTTATTTCCTCCGGAGAAACAGTTCAGAAAGAAGATGATATTGAACCTCTGGAATTACCGACTGAATTCTGCGAAGGTTTATCACCTTTCTTCAAAACTATTGTTCGGGAAATTACCAGCACCGACTTCAGGCATGATATAACAGCTGATATTTATTCAGTTGAGATTCTTCAGCAAATCACTGGTTTTCTTAATATGCAGGTAACAGTAGGTTCAGTGACACAAGAAATGTATAAACATCTTGACTTGTGTGATACTACATTCCGGACTCTGGAAAATTATTTTCGAAGACTGGCCAGTGAATTTGTCGAACATAAGAAAGACCTTTTAGCAGAACGTTTTTTTGATATGTTTTCCGGAGCATCTCCTCTTCCTGTAAAACATTCATCATTTCTCAGTGCCCTACAAAATCATCACATCCATGATTTCCAGGCAGATGTTGAAAACCAACTTAAAAAAAGTAATTTAAGTTCAGAACCACCAACAACGAAAGCAGTAATGGAGTCAATCCAACAATGTTATAAAGACGTACTTGCGAACCTGCAAAAAGAACTCATGAAATCAAAAATAGAGAAAGCTATCCCTTTCATGAGACAGGGTCAAAATACTACTGAATTGTCACCAGCACAGTACCGTGAAATGCTTCAGAATAAAATACAGGCTGGAGAGGCTCTGTTAAAAAATTTAGAAGCAACCATTAAAGCATTTCAACTGGATGATGAGAGCTTAACGCCAACCGATCGATGGAACGGTTTTTCGGAATGGATAGAAAATCACGAAGCCGGCATTATGGCTGTTTACTGCATGGGAATGGGAGTTTCCATTTATTACCTTATTCAAGGGAAATCTCATACTCCACATCATTATCGTTCTGGCGGTCAATTGCCCTTCGGCAGTTATGATGCGGGGATGTTTTCAATAGATGCCGCTCAGGTGGTAACAACCGCTGGTGCTGTTATTACCCAGTTTGGCCAGGCCACTGGTTGGAAGAACGACGTTCGTCGAATGCTTGAACTGCTTAAAGATGCGGATGCTTTTTCATTTATAACGACTGAGCCCCCTTCAACGTTACAAAGTGATATGGTTAACCTTTTTCTGTCAAAGTATAAGCCAGATGACGATCCGACAACTTATGACATAACGTGTCAAAATGGCAGCTATCATTCCGGATCTAACAGTACAGACACTGTCAGAGATGTGCTTGCCAGTGTTTCAACAAGAGAATCCCCTCTTCAGAAATCAAATTCATGTATAGACAGAGCCTTTCGGATCGTAGGCTCTATGGTTACTGGAGGCATAAATGGCGCAGCCTTGTCTGCTATTTCCACTGTCACTTCTGCGGTTTGTGCGCCATTTTGTCCCTCGGTGGCTCCTGTCATCGATCAGCCATTTCAATACATGGTTGGCGCCGGTGCGGCAGCTGGTTGCCTTGGCGGCGTAACTTCTGGTACAAAACTGGATTATTTTTCAAGAGCTTTGAACTTTTCCACCCGCTTTTTTGCGGATGATCGAACGATGGGTGGAATGAGAGCGCATGTCGATCAGGTCGTCCAGTGCATGGTGAATAGAAAAAATTCCACCTTGGCGAGGCTATTGATAGAAAATCCATTTAAAGCTGCGCTGAATATCTGTGGCTTCTCTCTCCCGGAGTCATTTGTAAAAGGCACTCTGCATCTTGTGGATGGTTTTATAGCTCAAACTGAAATCAGCGATTTTGCGCAGTGGAGAAAAGCACGCCAACGGTTATTATCTACAGCGGCCGCCTTTAACAAAGCTTTCGATGGTAAAAAGCTGACTCAATATGACCGCCACGCGTTGATAAACACACTGGGTGAAGAGAACGTGAGAACGCTGCTTAATGATCAGACTGGTCGGAAAGCCTGGAGCCCAGATTTCCAGCGCTTTCTTGCGGGAGTGGTCAACCTGCTGGCGTATTATATAATGCTTGCTGATCTTCATTTCTTCCTGTACGAGGCAGTTGACAAGGCTAAATCCTATGGGGGTGCTGTTTCAACTAATAGTGGAACAACTGAAAAGTCTCATACAAGTCCAGCGCCTGACAGTTCAGATCCTACATCGCCAGCGGTAACACAACCATCACTCACTACCAGTGGGGACAGCTCTCCCGGTGAATGTCCGGCCGATACTAAAAGGCTTCCCTCTGCCGGTAAAGGCTGGCTAGAGTGCCCGGTAGCCATATACGAAGAGTTTAGGAAGGGTGCTCCATTGAAGCGTTTTTTCGATGTTGCCCTGTTCAAAACGTTACCTAATCTGGCCAACTTCGTGGATGTAAAAGCACATAACGCCGCCTGGGGTAAAAAGTCGAATGATCCGGCTATGGTAGTCACCCTTAAAGCAGGCCTTGCTAAAAACACTGTGTTAGGGCCAGCAGAACGCCTTTTACAAATGTCAGATTCAATACTTCTCAAATGCGTAGGTGATGTCATCAATCAGATGAACACTAATATCAAAGAGGCAATGGAATCGGTAGGTCAGCGAGAACGGGATAAAGCATCTGAAGCGCTGAAAAAAGCGGCTAAAGATTTATTTTTTCGACTTCTCGAAAAAGCGGATTATAAACTCCCCAAAGCGGAGAGTGATATGGTTGACCTGATCAGCCATTGGCAGGAAAACATTGGTTTTAAAGGGCTTAACGCTCTCGCAGCGATGAGGCAACTGATTGCTCAAGATGAGCTAAAACGGTGTGACACCAGCCAGGAAAGTTTTTCTGAATACAAAAAAACAGCTATGGACCGTCTCGCAACAGTCATGCCTTCAATCAACGATAAATCAGCGGTTGTACCAGAAGATATGCGGAACAATCTGGAACGGTTAAAGGCCAGCGTGAACCAATTTATCTTTGATGTTAATGAAGGGAAAGACATGTTCAGGGCAGCGACTCCATTGCTTAATATATTGTCATCAGTGGATCCGAAAGTAGTAGATTATTATGTAGAATCTCGGCTCTATGGACCGTTATTCAATAAATCTTCCAAAAGAGCTGATGCCCCCCCCCTGATGAGGGTTCAGCATATGTATGGACAGCTTGCGACCGTAGCTTGAGTTATGATCGTTTCTGATGCTTGAAGAGAGAAACGGGGGCCGTATCCTGACAGTAACATTCCTGTCAGTTTGCACTCCACAGGGGACTTTCAGAGAGCCTCGCAAAGTCTGCCTGACAGTCAGGCAGCCCCCCCCTTTCCAGGTGTCATCAGCCGTTTAAAAGCTCGCTGGATTGAAGAGTGCAGGCAATGGAGTCAGCGAAGTTTGGAAAACAAGCACTGCGTGTACCTCTGGTCTGACAGGATACACTTCAACATACGTGGAGACGAGAGTTGCGGTGCTGATAAGACGGTTACTGGAAATCCCCTCAACGCTGTGAAGAGCTTTCTGGCGTTAGTTCGATACTCCGCCTGAATCAGGATGCTCACTTGTCGCTCAGTTCAGGAGGCTGTCCAAGGAGTAAATGGTTATTTTTTAATACTGGAGAATTAAAAAAGAAGTGACAACTTAATACCCCAGATACCAAGCAATTCCAGCCATTCCAAGTTAAAAAAGAAATGACAACTATGATGACTCTGACAACATCAGGGAATCTATACAGCATGAAATTCTTACCAATATTGGTCTTCGTGACCAACCTATACTGGATAAGTTTCAGGACGAAATCTTCCGAATGCCGCTGGATAGCCAGCTGTTAATTCTGGGGCCTCCCGGTACAGGTAAAACGACAACACTTATTCGAAGATTGGGGCAAAAACTGGATGTCACGTATTTAACGGAAGCAGAGCAAGCAAGGATTGGTAACGAAACTGACCATAGACGCAGTTGGGTAATGTTTACTCCTACTGACTTGCTTAAACACTACCTCAAAGAAGCTTTCAGTCGGGAACAGGTTGCAGCCTCTGACCACAATATAAAAACCTGGGATGCCCATAGCCGTGATCTTGCACGTAATGTCCTCGATATTTTGCAAGCAGGTACTAAAAAAAGCAGTTTTATCCTGAAGTCCGAAGTGAAACACCTGAAGCCTGAAGCTACCGAATCAGCCATCATCTGGTATGAGTCGTTTAAGTCGTATCACAGGGCAAGTGCAGAACAACATCTCAAAGACGCTGTGACGCTCCTCAAAAAGATTGATATTGAAGAAGCCAAACCTCTGGCACAAAAAATCAGGAGTATTACCGAGTCTGCCGACTCTCTTATGGCAATCTATAGCCAAATATTTACTCTTGAGAACGAGATAAGAGCGGTACTGGATAAGCTCAAGCAAGAATCTGATAGAGATATTCGTAAAGCGGTAAACTACATTTTTAATCAGAAAAAAGAACTGGTAAATGAGTTTTCTAAATTCCTTTCAACGATTAAAACGCCCTCAGAAGACAATGATAGCGATGATGCCTATGATGCTGATGAGAAAGATGTCCAAGCTTCGTCACCTAAAAAAATAGCTGTGCAGAGCATGGTAGCCTTTATCAGGGCTTATGCACGAGCCACATACCAAAAGCGAAAGCTGGGCAAAGGAAGTAAAAACGCAGCAATCGCCAAATGGCTTGGAAATAGAATACCTGGCAAAGAGCAGTTGATCGGCATTGGCCAGATTGTTTTCAGCCAAAATGTATTACGTCGATTTACTAAGCTTGCGAACAACTTCACTGTAAGCGTTCCCCAAAATTTCAGGACGTACCGGAAAAAATGTCTGAAAGAAAAACAGTGGTACCTGTCCCCCCCACAGAGCACGAGCCATATAGGCCAGCAAGAGTTGGATCTGATCATCCTGCTGATGTTTGACTGCGCCAGAGAACTGCTACAGCAGCACTTTGTTCGTACAAACCTGGAAGAGTTCTCTATATTAAAGATCATTTCAGATCGATTCAAAAATCAGATTCTGGTTGATGAAGCTACTGACTTTTCCCCCATTCAGCTGGCCTGTATGGAGCGGCTGACGAGTTTAAGCACAGGTTCTTTCTTTGTCTGTGGTGACTTCAACCAGCGTATTACCGGGTGGGGAACAAAGACACCAGATGAGTTCGAGTGGGTATCAAGAAAGATTACTCATAAATCAATCAATATCGTTTACCGACAAAGCCAAAAGTTGAACGCATTTGCAGGAGAGCTTCTGGAGTTAATGGGCGGCGCTATTGATGAGAAAGCAGCGCTTCCAGAAAATGTAGACCATGAAGGAGTTCCTCCTGTCCTGCTTGAGCAATACCACGATACGGATGACATCGCAGAGTGGCTCTTTAGCAGGATTGAGGAAATTGACAAATTGGCTGAGGGGGCAAGGCCAACTATAGCGGTTCTGGTGAACTCTGAAGAAGAAGTTGTTCCCACAGCCAATGCCCTCAACATCCTGCTCGAAGATATAAACCTTCAAGCTGAAGCTTGTTCGAATGGTAATACCATTGGTGAAGGTAGCTCTGTTCGTGTCTTTGATGTTCAGCATATTAAGGGGCTGGAGTTTGAAGCTGTATTCTTCTTGGGGCTCGATAAACTGGCTCAAAACAAGCCTGATCTCTTTGATAAGTTCCTATACGTAGGAGCGACTCGTGCTGCAACTTTCTTAGGTCTGGCTTGTGAAAGCTATATCCCGGAAAGTTTAAAAGAGCTGACAGTCGAGATGGTCCAGACCTGGCAATAATTTTCGTAGTATCTGTAGCCCAACTATGCACGATAAAGTCTGACAAATGCCTGAATTATACTGTGACTCACAGCAATGCATTGGTTGGCTTTTTCGTGCTACGTTGCCACAGTCTTTCATAGGTCATTTTCTGGAAGCTTTCTGCATGTAAAAGCTCTTGGCCGCCGGAGCGAGAGTGTACCGCAACACCAAGAGGCATGTGATTATCCTCAAAACGCTGCGCTAAAGACTCATTCCTGTTTGAAGAAATCAGCACTATCACCGAATCCTTCAGTGTACTGAAAAATAAGGCCGCAGTGGCGTTTCGAAGTACAGCACGCAGTAACTTGGGAATAAAATTAAGGGAGATGAATTATGAGCATTTTTCAGGGCATATCTCCGGAAGAGATCAGTCTGTTCATCAAACAGGCTAAGCATCATATTGTTTATAGTGCACCATCCATTAGTGATGTCGTCGCAACCGCTCTGATAAACCGATTGAACGATCTTGGTCAAAACAACTGTACTGTAATTCTTGACTATGATGAGCACGTCTTCCGTCTGGGCTATGGCGTAAATGAAGCTGTGGAAATGCTTTTCAATGCAGGGATTGCCATCCGAAAGCAAAAGGGGCTGAGAATAGGCACCTTCTTGGTCGATGATCGTGGTTGGGTATTTAACCTTGCTCCGATGGCAGTGGAGAGTCAGGATTCCATTGAAGGATATAATGCCATTCAACTCCACCCGGATCAGGTGCAGGCTATTTTCCGTTCTGTGAAACCACAGGAAAAGCCTCGCCGGGTGAATGCTTTGTTTGATCCTGAGAAAGATATTCCGGGAGTGGAAATAGGTTCAACACTGATTGAGCCTGAAGAGATTAATCAGATCACAAGGATCATCAACGAAAATCCACCTCAAGCTTTCAATCTTCAGCGTGTGGTCCAAGTGTACCAGACTCACCTTCAATTCGTGGAAATAGAGTTTGAAGGGGGCAATATTGAGCAACGGGTCTTGCAGTTCAGCAGCGATCTGAAAAAGGCCCTGTTCTCGGGAAACAAGGAGGTAGGAAAGAGAGTCAGAGCCAGCTATAAGCTGGTTGAAGGCCTTGAGCTTAAAGAGTTTCAAGCCATCAAAAGCGAATTGAACGAACTTAGGGAGCATTTTGCGCCCAGCCTTGGTAAGCAGTTGGGCAGAGTCATCCTGAAGACACGGAAATCTGAGTTCCAGAACCATATTGCCGAACTGGAAAAGCAGTTAAATGACTTCAAAGAATCTGCGATAGACACTATCAATCAAGGTATAGATGACTCTATTTCAGCCCTTGCCAGAGAGCTGACTCCAAGCATAAAGAATAACCCGCCAACTCAACTGGTCGGCCAATGCTCAAATATCACTGATGAAATAGCAAAAACGTTCCTCGTGAAGATCCTCAATAAGAACGCACCGGATGCGGAAACGCTACTGAAAAACACCAAACTCCACTGTACATACAAAGATGTCACCCTGGAAATGCTACGAAATGAAGATTTTCAGGCAAAGATTAAAGAAAAGTTCCCCTATGAGAGCTGGGTGAAGCCCTTTGATGAAGAAAAAGCAGCTGGAGCTAAATAAACGTATCGGACATTCAATGAGCTGGCATGGTTAGCCAATATGTTGAAGGGTAACGGTCGTGGTCAGTAATAAAACGGCCGTTCTGACAGCATTGTTAACTATGCTTATCCCGTGAAGCTTGTTGGGCATTAATTGCGCAATGCCCTTCTTTGATACTTCAGTATTTCTTTTCCGAACCAGCAGACGAAGTATACGGATATTTATCAGCAAGCCTGAAACGGTTTGCACATTCGATAAATCGAGCCTGTTGATGACAGAATCGTAGTTCACAGGGGGATAAAAATTGAAACCGGTCAATCAATACTATCAGGATGCCTTGGCCTTATTACGCCATGGCCTTGGCTCATCTGATGCCAGCTTTCATGAACATCAATGGGAATCCATCGAAGCACTGGTCGCCAGGCGTTCCCGCTTGCTGGTTGTTCAGAAGACAGGCTGGGGTAAAAGCTCAGTGTATTTTATTGCAACACGCCTGCTAAGAAATGAAGGGAAAGGACCGACCATCATTATCTCCCCTCTGCTGGCATTGATGCGCAACCAGATCAATTCCGCTGCGAAATTCAATGTTCGCCTTGGCACCATAAACTCTTCAAACACAAAAGAGCATGCCCAGACCGAGCGAATGCTGCTGAACAACCAGCTGGATGCTGTCATCATATCCCCTGAAAGGCTGGCAAACCGGGATTTTCTGGACAATGTCTTACAGCATGTTGCAGAGCACGCAGGTCTGTTCGTAATTGATGAAGCACACTGCATTTCTGATTGGGGTCATGATTTTCGTCCCGACTATAAGCGTATTAAAAGCATACTTCCTTTTATGCCACGCAACCTCCCTGTGCTTGCAACAACCGCTACGGCCAACCAGCGAGTAATGGACGATATCAAAACCCAACTTGGGGATAACATTACCGTATTTCGAGGAAACCTGGTTCGGGAATCCCTTCACCTACAGTGTCTCTATCTACCCAGACGCTCCCAAAGAATGGCCTGGCTAGCGGATACCATTCCACAAATAGAGGGCACTGGTATTGTTTACACGGCTACCGTTAATGACTCAATACGAATTGCTCGATGGCTACAACAGCAGAGAATCACTGCAGAGGCTTATTCTGGCAATGCGCTTCCTGAGCAAAGATTGCAGTTAGAAGCAGCTCTATTAAACAACCAGTTAAAAGTACTGGTTGCTACTTCGGCCCTTGGAATGGGTTATGACAAGCCTGATCTGGCTTTTGTTATTCATTACCAAAGTCCCGGTTCAGTGGTCAGTTACTACCAACAAGTTGGTCGGGCAGGCAGAGGTATACCTCAGGCATGGGGAGTGTTGCTTTCTGGTGACGAGGATATTGATATCCAGAATTACTTTATTAGTCAGGCGTTTCCAAAAGAAGAGCTAGTTAGCAGCATCCTTGATACGCTCTATAAATCAGAAGACGGTTTAAAGCAGGCTGAACTTGAGGAAGTGATCAATGCCCGCTCCACCAAGATTAAGGATGCTCTCAAATACCTCATGACAGAGCATCCCGCTCCAGTTGTGAAAGATGGAAGCATCTATTATCGAACATCTGTTCAATATGAGCTGCCCCACGCTGCGATTGCCCGACTATGCCAGCGTAAAGAGCATGAGCTGGAGGAGATGCAGAACTATCTGAACCATCAGGGGTGTTTAATGCAGTTTCTGGCTATGGCTTTGGATGATGAAAATGCACAACCGTGTGGTAAGTGCGCAAATTGCCGTAGTGACTACGCTTTACCAAGCGGTTTCACTCATGAAACAGGCCAGCGAGCTGCAGAATTTCTGGAAAATGTGTTAATTGAAATTCCCCCTAAAACAAAGGTGGGGAATGGCCATGCCAATGCTGCTGCACGTTTTCCAGTCTACCAATTCCCATATAAATTTGGAGAACTTAAGCATGAACAAGGAAGAGCCTTATGCAAATGGGGTGAAGCTGGCTGGGGAGACATAGCCAAAGAGGGTAAACGACAGCACAACTTTGATCCTCGACTTGCCAGCGCATCGGCCCGGTTAATCAGGGGACGGTGGCAACCTACCCCTTTTCCAGAGTGGATTACTTTTGTCCCTTCACAGAACTATCCGAAGCTTGTAGCAGATTTTGCACATGAGCTTGCCAGATTATTGGGGATTCCCTGCTGCGAAGTAATCTCCAAAGCAAGACTTAACAGACCACAAAAAACAATGGAAAATACAGAGTACCGATGCCACAACCTGGACGGAGCTTTTTCCATTACTGAAAATATACCAGTCGGCCCGGTTCTTCTGGTCGATGATGCAGTGGATTCAGGTTGGACATTTGCAGTTATCGCGGCCCTTCTCAGACGGCATGGATCTGGCCCGGTTTTCCCTTTTGCGGTAATGTCCACAGCGACAAGTTCATAGGAGCCAGACATGCTCACAGAAAATACCCAGGCTGTCATGCTTCTGACATGCTACTTTTCAAAGCCTCGCAAGGAAGACGCGAAGCCTCTGACAGTCTCTGAATATGCCCGTTTTGCTGAGTGGCTCCTGGCCAATAAGTTTCAGCCTTCCTCATTGTTCGACAACTTCGATGAAGTTTTTTCCAAGTGGTCAGGTAGCAAAAAAAACATAACCGCTGACAGGGTAAAACAGTTGCTGGGCCGCGGCATGGCAATGAGTCTTGCTTTGGAGAAATGGCAACAGGTTGGTATTTGGTTCCTGACACGAAGTGACAACGATTACCCACTGCGTCTGAAGCAAAAACTGGGAACCATGTCCCCGCCAGTAATTTTCGGGCTGGGTAACAAACAGCTTTTGAATGCGGGAGGTCTTGCTGTTGTGGGTTCCAGAAGCATAGAGGAGGAAGATGTCTCCTTTACCAAAGATGTGGGTTATCAAGCTTCGTTTGAAGGGATAAATATTGTTTCTGGTGGAGCCAAAGGAGTCGATGAAACCTCCATGCTCTCATCCCTCGAAGCAAAAGGTACCGCATTAGGTATTCTTGCAGACAGCCTGTACAAAGCGGCACTTTCGGCAAAATGGCGAAGGCATCTGGAAGCTGAAAACCTTTGCCTGGTCTCCCCTTATTATCCAGAAGCCGGTTTCAGTTCCGGGAATGCAATGGGCAGGAACAAATATATTTACTGTCTTGCTGACTACGCTCTGGTCGTTCGATCAGATAAAGACAAAGGGGGAACCTGGGCCGGCGCTACAGAAAACCTGAAGAAGGGATGGATTTCGCTGTTTGTTAAACCAGCGGAAGTGGATGGTAATAAAGCACTTCTTGAAATTGGCGGTAATGCTTTCAATATCCCATTACAGGCTGAAAACAGACCAGATAACTGCCTGAGAAATGCTCTTTCCGGGGATGAAAATAAGGTAAGAAAACACTGCCTGAAGCCCCTGCAAGAGGTGGGCGATATGTTCTCAAGGGCTCAAGCTTACAATACTGGCTCCCAAGCACCTGATCAAAGCCAACTGAATACTCAAGAGCAGGTTTCAGAAGCAGATATGTTCTTTGGCTTGTTTATTAGCCAGTTGCGAAAAATTTTGAACCAACAGCCTGATATATCTCAGGCTGAGCTGGCTAGAATTATGTCAGATTTACATTCAGAACAAATTGCTAACTGGCTTGATCGGGCTGAGAGTGAGAATTTGATCAAACGAGTGGAGCAGCATGGGGCTTATAAGCTAGCGAGTTAACCGAAACTTGATTTGATATATTCCCTTCAATTTATATCGTTATCAAGGATTCAAGCTCTAGTAATGGATAGTGTAGAACTGTAATGGTGCTGTTCAGTTCAACTACATTTTGAGTAAATCTTCAAGCTCAGCCATTTCCTTGTCGCGATCAAGTGGTAAACTTTCTTCCAGTTTGGTTTTTTCAGACATATTATCCTTGGGATCATCGGGTCGAGCGACTCTCTCAGGTTTTGATGTTTCTTCGCCTTTGATATCTTGCAAGATATCCCTTAATAATTCTGAAATTGGACAAATATCATCATAAGCATCAGTATCGCCGACTTCTAGAGCAGCAACAGCTTCATGCAAAGGAATAAGCTGAGTATCGTAGATATCATTTATTAAATCAGCATCTACCTGATTAATACTATTATCCGATACATAAATGTTGATTCTGAGCATAAGGTATTCAAGTATTGCAGGAATGCCTTGTGTTTTTCTGTAAATAAGAGAAAGGATCTCATCACATGGATCCGTCTCATTAATGCACAGCAAATTCATCCAATAAAGCAATACCATCTCGTTCCAGAAATCATCATTCTCTTTATACCTATCAACTTCCCTATAAAACCCAGTAGCAATACGCCTGACACTTCGAAAACTTTTAACATTTTCAGGGCAAAATAGTTTGTAAATTTTTGATGTACCAATATAAAGTATTGGCACCCCAACTACATTAACTAAAGTATCAAGAAAGCGCATTACTTTAGAAAATGATTTGCACTCCAATAAATTCTGAAATTCATCAATAACAATGAGACCAATATTATGAACAGCCACTGCTATTGCCATGTCCAGCTGTAAGGTATCGAGACTTTTTCTAAAAGTGGAATCTTTGTAATAACGATCACCCCCCTGTGTTTTCTAGTAAGTAATCCAGCATTGCAAAAAAATATAGGCACAATCCTTTTTCTGTACCTCCAGGGCAGTCGATTTTCACCCATGTCAACTGAGTAAACCTAAGATTCTTTCCCTTGTAGTTTTTATGCTTAATTACATTAGGAATAAGAGAAAGGATTTGCTCTGCCCTATGAGTTTTACCCATTCCTGATGGCCCAGAGAGCATTGATGTTTTTGAAGTAGTATTACATGATCGCATATTTTTAAGGGTACTTATTACTGATTCATAATCTTGACTTTTGTTTATAGCGATCGTTGTTTTAGATTTTTCAGACTCAGGAGAAAATGGATTTCTGGATTTATATCCATCAAGAATGACTCTATATAAGTCCATATAGAATGCATACCAGTGATCAGTATCTGGCAGACTAAAGTCAGAGATGTGTATGGATATCTATATTTTCGCATAAAAGTCTAAATCGCCTATTGATAGTTCACCATTATCATCTCTCTCATCATGATATGGTAATTTGCAAAGTGAATTCTCAAATTTTACTTTATCCTGAATAGGTCTTGTAATCGCCTCAGCCAATGGGTTTCCTCTAAAACTCCTTAATCCAATTTCAATATACTCTGGATCATTTATGACCACCCTCTTAATCCTATAGTTAAGTTTTATATCAATCATTTTCTAAGACCTTTTATCAAGTGCCTACGAATTGATGTCTTTTTGACATTATCCCGAACAGGCTGCTCAGAAGTTTCATCTTCTTCATGATCAGGTGCATTATCATTTAGTGCTTGCTGCGCAAGCTTGAAACTCTGACGGGCAATTAGACTTTTTTCAATATCTCGATGTGTACGCTTATCTTTTTTACGATTTCTTGATGCCTGTTTTCCTTTAGCTTTTCTTTCGTTGGCAGCTTTAACAGTAGTTCGCCTATTTGCAATTAGGGCAGCTCGCATATTATGCTGAGTTTCAGTAATTTCGTCATCTTGGTACATTTCTTTTTCAATAAGCATAAGAGCCTCATCAACAATCATGTTATGAAATCGCTCACTTCGTGTTGACAGTTTACACTCAATGATTGTGCTACCATCTGATGTATCCATAATTTTTGGTATTAAATAAAGAACATCTGTAACACCAAAAATCCTGTGCGCCGTATAGTGTTGAGATATATTGCTTCCACGAGCAGTTTTTTTATAAATTCGTGCTAGTTTCTGTAAGTCCGCATGCCCCGGGATATAGCACAGCCTATTATCCGTTCCTTTCACATGTATCCCCTCATCATTAATAGTGACTTCGACTCTTTCCGACAGAGAGGTATACAGAAGTTTTTTATCAAACTCATCTGAATCAATTGCAAAGCTATTGCAGTGCTTTAGCCCCCAGCTCCATATTGCAATGGGTGTTGGTTCTACCCCTACCTTGGACATATCTTGTGTAAAGTATTGCCTATCAATAGGACGTCGGTTAAGAAAATTAATCAAATCAATTGTTAACTTATGCATATCACTGAATGTGATAACAGCTTCCTCAGCTGGATCTTTATCCCCACGATCGATAACACGTTTATTTACAGCACCAGGTAAACGTCTTGAAAGTTCAAAGTTAAATCGCTTGATAATACTTTCTACAAGGCCTTTGGCATCTCCACGATATGGAGGGCATGATTTAGCTGAAGAAATACATAGTCGTAAATTGATATCGTCTTTCTTCCCAGAGATTAACTCAGCCTTGTCTGCAAGAGTGCCCGCAGGAACATGATGGGAAGGCCAGTCTTCATCACTAATATCTATACCTATTAATTTACCAAAGAAAGATTTTTTAATAGAAGCACAGAACAGTGCTTCAAGAGCCTTTGGTAGGCTTGGGTTATTAAATGAAATATTGTAGCCAACAATCAATCCAGAAAACGCATCTACAACCACATATAACGTCATTCTCCCAGGAGAAACTGTTTTAATTAGTTCAAAATTACTAGCCAAATAGACATCTGTTGGCGTGGCATCAATAATGTAAATTTGCCCTGGACTGCTTACTATATCTCTGGACTTTCCATAAAGGTAGTTAAAGTCTTTTTCGAACGCCCACTTCCCTACTTCTCTCTTTACAATTTCCAAATCAGGTATGAGTTTATGAATCCAGTAATAAAAGTTAGCCTCGGAAATCCTATCAGACTGAAACTTTTTATCATCATCATCAGCTTTTGGATCTAATAGATAATGATCATACCAGAGAGCATGACAGACCTGTTTTAAGGTGTCACATTTTTCTCCATTGGCACTCAATTTTTTATAGTACTTTTTATAAGATTCTATAATCCATTGCTTTTCTTTATCTCCAACATTTACCGTCCCATGTCTTTTATCCCTTTTTTTTGGTCGCCCCCTAACCTTTGTATCTGACGTTGTTTTCTTTTGCTTACCATAACCACCTTTTAAAAAATGACCAGGCAATAGACCATTAAGATTTTTCCCGTACATCAAATATTTATATATTTTTGAATATACTGTACTTTTCTGAAGACCACTATTCCCTATCACTTCATCTCTTACAGCAATTCCAACAGAATTCCTCTCAATAAAGTCGTAAATATTTTCAAGAATTGGAGATAAAATCTCTCTATATCTTTCTCTTTCTTCAACCCACTCTTTCTTTAGATCTTCATCTGAGAGATATAAGTGAGAGGGTAACTGCCATTTTATTTTATAAAGAGATTTATCATTGATATCATTATCAACCATAGAGTTGATAATACTACTGAGCTTTCTTGGTCGATTACATATCTCAACAAAATGGGTTTCCGTATTTGTGCGATGTACGATTCTATACATTGCATCTGGAAGGACATTCGAGCCACTGACTTTAACTACAGTATCAATTGGATACATCAACAATATCCCCAACTACAGTAAAGGTGTATTTATCAACTAAAGATAATGGTTCCATTTTTACTGTCAGGTCGAATGATATATACTTATTCCAACAGCAATATGCAAATATTACTTTAACACTATCTAATGACACTTTTAGCCTGTTTGAAATATCTTCATGGATATCAATCAGTCTTGTTTTTCTATCTATACAAACCATACTATCATCAAAAATAGAAACATAGTCTTCAATATATTTTTTGTGATTTCCATTTATCATAAAGTTGCTTCTGTACATCCACTCGAGATTTGGGTAAATCTGAAAAAACTCATCCTTGTCTGTCGTCAGAAACCAAGGATAACCAGAATACTCAGAAGACTTCTTTTCTATCAGTAGCTTTTCTTTTAGCCTTTTAAATTTTTCAATCGCTTTTTTATCTCCTTTTAGATTTTCTTCCGATATTTCCTTTTTAGTCTTTGCGGAAAGAACATAGCTCCCACTTTCATCTTCAGGATAAACTAACGTATCTAGAGTAACCACAGCAGGCTCTTTTCCTGCATTGTGATGCCTAAGATTTAGCCGCTTAGCAACTGATAATGAAATTTCAGGATCTATAGCAAACTGCTCTTTGTATCCTGCAACATTATCTTTAAAGTCCAGATAATGAAAGAGCTTATCTTCAAGTGGAGACGCCGCAAAGCACCACCTTTGGTTTTTGATACTGTAAAATTCTGTTGCTGTAGCAATAGAGCTAAAATTTGCATTAGTTAAAAAACTTTTATAACCATATTGCTCTATCTCTTCACACTAATCCTGGTAACTTTTCTTGGGTATACGAGGCATAGTGTATAACTCATGAGAATATAGATTTAGGCAAGACCAAAGAATGAGTAATCTGAGAACAGATTACTCATGATCATTCTAGAAGAGATTTTGCGAGATTGTCGTTTATTTTTTAAGTTGTCACTTTTATTTTAAGTTGTCACTTCTTTTTTAACTCTCCAAATACTCCATTACCGCATGGTAACGAACTCTTCTGAAGAAGTAGGATGAATAGCAATCGTATTGTCGAAGTCTGCTTTGGTCGCTCCCATTTTTAGTGCAACCGCAAACCCCTGAAGCATTTCATCAGCCCCATGGCCGATAGCGTGGATACCAACGATTTTTTCTTCAGCGCCTACCGTTACCAGCTTCATCTTTGATGGCTGACGATGACTGGTGAGGGCGCTGAACATGGCGGTGAACTGGCTGGTGTAAACTTTTACGTTATCATCACCATACTGCTCACGAGCCGCACTTTCTGAAAGACCAACGGTGCCGATTGGCGGATGACTGAATACCACCGTCGCCACATTGTCATAGTTCAGATGTTCTTCCGGCTTATTGTTAAACAGTCGTTCGGATAAACGACGACCTGCGGCTACAGCTACTGGCGTGAGTTCGATCTTGCCAATATTATCACCAACGGCATAAACCCCCCCGATGTTAGTGTTCTGGAATTTATCCACAGATATGTAGCCTTTGGCATCCAGGGTAACACCAGCCACTTCAATATTAATGCCTGATGTGTGGGGCTTACGACCAACCGCCCAGATCACCGTATCAACGTTCAACGTATTGCCATTTTCAAGATGAACCGTAAGACTTCCATCGTCTTCTTTTACAACTTCCCTTGGTACTGAATGAGTGTGGAGTTGTGGCCCCTCAGACTCCATCACTTCAACCAGCGTGTCAGAAAGCATCTCATCAAAGGTACGCAGCGGCTTGTGTTTACGAACCAGCAGGTGAGTTTCACTACCCAGCGCATGCAGTACACCCGCCAGTTCAACAGCAATATAACCGGCACCCAAAACAGCCACACGCCCCGGGCGCTCAGTCAAATCAAAGAAACCATCTGAATCAATCCCGTAATCCGCCCCGGGAATTTCAGGAATTTGAGGTTCTCCACCCGTCGCAATGGTGATGTGGTCTGCCATATAGTGCTTACCATCAACTTCTACGGTTTTACTGTCTACAAAACGACCATACCCGTTTATTACGGTGATTTTGTTATTGCCCAGAACTCGATCATAGGATGCATGAATACGACTGATGTATGCCTGGCGGCTCTTAACCAGCTTACTCCAGCTAAACGCTTTCAGCTGTTCATCGATACTGATATCAAAACCATAATCAGGCCCATAACGACAGGCATCAGCAATTTGCCCGGCAAACCACATGGCTTTTTTGGGAACACAGCCAACGTTGACGCAGGTACCCCCAAGGTGTTTGGCCTCAATAAGCCCAACCTTTTTCCCATACATTGCCGCGCGATTTGCAGTAGCAATGCCACCACTACCGCCGCCTATTACCAGATAATCAAAGTGATTCAATGTCGTCATTTTATTGTCCTGATCAATGCCTATCTGCGGATAGTCTTTATATGGGCTTCACAAAGTAATTTAAACCACCAAACGCATTTGATATTTGTTACACGTCAGATAACAGGTATATAAACGCCATGATCTACAAAAAAGAGTAGTCTATTTGTGTTACGTATTTCCCGAAGGTTACACAATCAGGGGAGCGCAGTAACAGGATATAAAGATACTCCATACTTTCCAGAAATACATCGATCGACTTTACGCCTTGCTTACCAAGTCCTTCAGCATTTTTTGCAAAAACTGGCACAGCAATTGATACAGTGTCAATCGAGCACAAAAGTCGTCAAGACATAACAATAATAATAATGACGATTCCCAACCTATAAAAATAATAATAAAAGGTCGGGTGACTCAAATAGACAGGTTTGCAGGGTACTATTATGGTAGCCGACAAACAGGAACTGGAAAGCCAAGAAGACTGACTGAACCTGGTAACAGGTTACAAAAGGCAGCGCAGGCATTCTGACAAGGAAGAAAGAAAGAGCTTCCAAGTACCTGTAAACCTGTCTGTTTGTTTCTTTTATTCTTTACGACTTCACTCTCTGCCTATATTTCCACCTGTTCACAAAGCCAGTTTATTCAGAAAACAACTTTTCATCTGAGTTCGTCAAAGCCTGTGACAACTTGTATCAGGTCGATAAGTCGAGATGGTGCTATGTTGTGAGTTTTGGGTATCTACTCACAAACCATTGGCAGCATACGTTATGACTAACACTGAACAGATTGAAGCAGCCAGAGCTTTTGTTGCTCTGTCCAATGCCCACCGGCTGGATTGGATCTCCCCCATGTTTGATGAGAACGCCAGCTATTACTCTGCATTTCTCGGTGATTTCCTGGGAAAGACAGCCATTCTCGACATGATGACCTCTTTTTTCTCAAAGATCCCCGATGTGAACTGGCACATCAGCAGCTACCGAAACCTGAACGGTAGTTGTGTAGAACTGGAGTTTGTCAGAACTGGCACCGATATCGAATCAGAACAGCCCGTTAATGTATCGGGTTTAGAAAGATTTTTTTTCTCTAAAGAAGGGCTTATCAGCCGTATTGAAGTGCATAAATCCTGAAGGATCAAAGCCTGTCACCCGTGTTACCGCCTTCACAAAATGGCACTCAACAAGTAACAGATTACGTCTTAACCAAGAAGCAGACAGGGAGGACAAAAAACAAATTAACGTTAAAAACATCCAGTTACCAAATAAAGTTATTTTTGGCATGCCCTTTGTATAACCAAATGCAAACAAAAAACGCCGAATAATAACAACAATATGGCAAAATCTGACCGCTAACAACAAGAACAACAGGTCGGAGATTAAAGCAGATAAGTTTGCAGGATACTGAAGGTCATCAACTGGCAAATTGATGGGATGTTAAAAAGAAAGATTGCCGCAGTCTTCTGTGAAGACTGCACCATCAGGAAGGCAACGAGAACATACCAGCCAACTGTCAGTGAATAACAATAATTAAGATGCCTGATAGTTTGTAAACTTATCTGCTTACCTCTTCTTTATACCGCCTTTTTATACTGAGAAGTCCCTTCCTTAAGAGTCAGAAAGATAAACCCTGCGATATTCAGGATTCCAACGCTTGGCTCTGACCCTTGCTTCCAGCGCGGTTTGTTCACATTTCGGTGCGAGCCCTTCCTCCTGAGCTTCTCTGGCCACGGCAATCGCTATTTCACAGGTTACCTGATGAATATGGTTTAGCTCAGGCAGCAGTGCAGCTTCCGGATTCGTGATGGCAGGTGAAGCCATAGCCAGTGTTTCTACCGCAGCATCCAGCATACCATCGGAAACTCTTTCAGCATCACTCACCAGAACACCAAGGCCCAGTCCCGGAAAAATGTAGATATTGTTACACTGAGCTACCGGATAACGATTACCATTGTATTCAACTGGATCAAATGGGCTGCCTGTAGCAATCAAGGCACGACCTTCACTCCATGCAATAATATCTTCCGGTATCGCTTCAACCTGGCTGATTGGGTTTGACAACGGGAAGACAATTGGCCGGTCATGATTTTCAGCCATTTTTTTGATCACTTCCCGAGTGAATAACCCTGACTGACCAGAGACTCCGATAATGGCATCAGGCTTGCCATGGGTAACGACTTCCAGCAGCCCGGGGTTCTCATCACAGCCCCAATGGCTGAGTGCTTCACTGCTCTGCACTAATTTTTGCTGGAATAGACGCAAGTCTTCCATTTGGTCATTCAGAACCCCGTAGCGGTCTACCATAAATATCCGCTGACGTGCCTCTTCATCACTCAGCCCACGGCCAACCATCAGGCGGATCAACTGCTCCGCTATACCACACCCTGCTGAACCAGCACCGAGGAAAGCAATTTTCATGTCTTCCAGAGACTTACCGGCAGCCTTGGCAGCAGCCAGTAGTGATGCAGCAGTAACAGCAGCTGTACCCTGAATATCATCATTGAAGGTACAGAGATCATCCCGGTATTTTTCCAGAAGTGGTGTCGCATGATTGATGGCAAAATCTTCAAACTGCAACAACGCTTTGGGCCAGCGACGCTTCAATGCACGGATAAAGTCATCCACAAACGCATAGTATTCGTCGTCTGCAATTCGTTCATGACGCCAGCCAAGATAGTTCGGGTCATTCAGCAGCTGACGGTTATTGGTACCACAATCCAGTACGATCGGTAGTGTCTTGTTTGGCGCAATTCCACCAACGGCACTGTATAAAGATAGCTTGCCAATGCAGATCCCCATACCACCGATGCCCTGGTCACCCAGACCCAGGATACGCTCACCGTCGGTAACCACAATGACTTCAATATTGCGTTTGAAGTTGGCCAGCATTGCCGAAATGTGTTCACGCTGGGGATATGAAATATAGATACCTCGTGGCCGACGATAGAGGTCACTGAAACGCTGACAGGCCTGCCCGACTACCGGAGTGTAGATAATCGGCAGCATTTCCTGAAGGTGGCGCTGCAAAAGGGCATAGAACAGTGTTTCGTTGGTATCCTGCAATGAACGAAGATAGATATGTTTGAGTATCGGCGTAGGCTTGATGGAAAAAGACTTATAAGATCGATGACACTGCTCTTCCATCGACTCCACCCTCGGCGGCAGGAGGCCATGGAGGTCCAGCTCACCACGCTCTTCAATAGAAAAAGCAGTCCCTTTGTTCAGCAGAGAATGTTCCAGCAACAAACGGCCCGTGAGACCGGTATGAATGCATTGGTCTTGTTCGCTCATTTTTTTCCTACGTTTTATCAGCCATTTTTCAGCAAGAGTGTGACCTGAACTGCCGATAAAGCAGCCAGTGTCAGCGAGGGCGCAAAGGATAATCCTTAGTATAGGAGCAGAACAAACGGAATAACCGAAATAACCAAACAATCACATCTTTATAAAATCGACAGCAACTGTTTGATAATTATGTTGTCAAAGCAGTTTAGCGGCTTATTTGTAACAGTAAGCTGCCGGCTATTTGTTACCTTGACGGTACCATTGCCACATATCGTGGGAAGCAGGTAACAAATAACAACACCTGTCGTGTTTATTTTTTAACCACGGGAATGTACGAAATCATTCGGAAACTACGTACGGCAAGGGATTCCATTATTTCCCCTATTTTTGGCACGACAGTTGTATTAATAAAAGCAACAAGAACAAAACACCCACAATAAAAACAACAACAGGGTTTAGCGTCGACTCATAAAAATAACAATAAATGTGTCGGCATTAACAAGCAGATGGGTTTACAAGGTGCTTTTTTGCGGACACAGCACCAACACGGATACCAGGAAGCTTAGAAGATCAGCTAAATCCGGAGTAATATCGGAAAAGCGGCCAGGCAAAACTGGTAACATGGAAGTTCTATAAAGCTATTATCCACACAGCTTGCAAACCCATCTGTTTGTTGTCCTTTTTTAAGCCCCACTTTCTTTGATTTTTCTCTCGAACATTGTGAGCAAAGCGTTAAGAGAGTGCTCTGTCCTCAGATCGCCTTAGCTGTGACAGCAGCATACCACCCATCATCAAGGCACATCCCAGCATACCTCTTGGCCCAAGCTGTTCATCCAGTAATAGCCAGCCTCCCAATACCGCAAAAACAGCTTCCAGACTCATGATGATTGCCGCGTGGGAAGACGCTGCATCTTTCTGGGCAATGACCTGAACAGTAAAAGCAACGCCTGTGGATAAAACACCAGCGAACAACAGTGGTCCGATACTTTGTGCAATGGCATCAAAGCTGATGGGTTCCAGATAGAGAGCAACGACCATACTGCAAAGGGCGGTCATAAAAAATTGCATTAATGACAATCTTAATGGATGAACATGTCGGGCAAGCCAGCCTATAAGAAGAATTTGAATGGCATACATGAGCGCAGAGCCCAAAGTCAGTAAATCCCCTTGATTCAGGCTCAGACCATCTTTTACCGTCAGGAAGTAAAGACCAGCCAGGGCAACAGCTCCCCCAAGCCAGGTCACAGGACGAGTACTGTACCCAAACCCAATCCCAAGAACTGGAACCAGAATAATATAAACCCCGGTGATAAACCCGGAGTTGCCCGCCGTTGTATGCAACAGGCCAACCTGTTGAAAGGAAGAGGCAAGAAAAAGCACGATGCCTGTTAAAGGCCCCCACTTCAGTAGCAACTGATTGTCGTATTGTTTTTTGTACCCGATTGCTTTCTTTCCGGCTTTCTTTCCCGAGATGCTCTCCAACAGAAAATAAACCGGTAATAACGAGAGAAAGCCCAAAGCAAAACGACAGGCGTTAAACAGAAATGGTCCAAGATGCTCCATGCCCTTGATCTGAGCGACAAAGGCAAACCCCCAAATAACAGATACCATTAATAACAGCAGATCTGCTCGAAGTGCTTTAGTTTTCACAGAGTGCAACCTGATTGGCTATTTATTTTTATCGTTTGATTTCTATATGGAGTAATTGTGCCACCAGCACTCACTGACGAAAAGAGGGAAACATGACGGTGCAACAGAAAATAGACTAAGCCCTCATAGCACAATACCATTACCAGTCATTATTCTTCAGTATTCGGACAAGCCCATGGTCGATATGCACCCAACCTGTTGTTCTCTGCTACCTGAGCTGTCTGATAAAGACATGGGGCGACTGGCAAAAATTTTCCAGATACTGGGGGATAGCAAAAGGCTGCAACTGGTGATTGCCTGTCTGGAGGAGCCGCAGCCGGTTTGTTGCCTGTCTGAGATATCCGGCATGTCCCAGCCATTAACCAGCCATCATCTCCGTAGCCTGCGGGAAGCCAGAATCCTGAAATCTACCCGAAAAGGCAAACAGGTGCTCTATGAACTGGATGATCACCATATCCGTCATGTCATCCTTGATCTGGCCAATCATGTTCAGGAGCAGGATTAAGTTAGCCAGAAAATAAGTATCGCTGCGCCAAAAACCACCAAAAAAAGAACAGGGCCATACCAATGCCTGCAAAGCCCTGTTGCAAGCTATGACAGCCGGCTCCTATCGTTCAAACCCGGGGAAATTGACAAACTCATAGGACATATCTGTACTCTGATCCGGTAAAGCAGGATAAAGCAGAAATGGTATAAAAACGGATATATACGTCATTTCCATCTCTGGCTCGGCATCCCCCCGGACCAGAGGGCTGAAGTCGACATCCCTGGTAACATAGTCTTTACCCGATTCGTTGGCGACAAGAGATACATTCGCACAGCTTTCAGTGTAATCGCCGCTATTGAGAGCACCTTTGAGAAGGCAGACTGACTTTAAACGGAACCCTATCCCTCTGAAGAACGCAGCGCCTCTTTTAATCAGGAAGTACTCATTATTTTCCTGATCGTAGACAAAATCGGCCATGACAGTTCTGTCAGCTTCATGGATGCTGCAAACAGGGAAGGTACTGCCATATGGAAACTTACAAACCTTTATATCATTAACCCTATAAGACCATTTTACTGTCTCCGGCTGCCCCAGCAGATCATAGGACTCAGCACTCATCCTGACACTGAGTGACGCACATCGCCTATCTTTATTCCCGGCACAATGGATCATTTTAAAACCAACCACCACAGGCTCTGTATTCTCACCCTCTACATCTTCACAGGCCGGATAAACATTGGCCGATGCCAGCAATACCCATCCACACACTATTAACCCTGCTGAACACTTCATAATTAACCCGCCTTTCGCCTTAATAAGCCAAGCTGGCTCCATGATATTTCTCATGATGATTCGACAATTCTGTCAGGAGCAATTTTCACTCATGACTGTTTGTATCTAGTTGAAACCCGGGAAATATCAATCACTGAAACCAACAGGCAAGATTTTTTCTTTTAGCGATTGACCATTCATCTGCCTGAAAAAACTAAATATTTGCACTCTTCGGACGAATCAGAATGATATGCGTTCGTCCAGAGACTGCCCCTGTGCCACAGAACAAAAAACCCTTATCAGAGAAAAAAGAGCCTTCAGCCAAGGCAAATAAAGAGCCTTCAGCCAAGCCTGGCTATCACGATTCTGCAGAGCATGTGCTGAACACCGATGGCTTTAAAACCTCTGGATTAAAAGCCAATAAGAGCATTAACGTAAAGAATGTTGGCAGCTATCAAGTCCAACAAAACTCCAGCCTGACAGCGCAGTTTGAGCTGGAAAAGGAGAAGGCTGCCCGGATACGGGAATTGCTTGAAAGTCTGCATCCTGGGTGGGCAGCACCTGAAGGCGCAGATTTTACCGGTGCATCACTGATCAATCAGGACTTGGAGCGTATGCGTTTTAACAGCAGTCCAATGAGGTACTGCAAATTCAAATCCAGCAAATTACGTGGTGTTCACTGGAAAAACTGTGATCTTCGCGGTGTCGATTTCCGTCATGCCGATCTTCGGGACTGCATTCTGGATGGCTGTAATCTGAATGGCGCGGATCTTCGCCATGCCAATCTGACAAACGCCAGAATCATTGATACTGACCTTTCTGCCGCCAACTTTGATCATACTGTTCTGGATACCGCCATTATTGAAAACTGTGATATGGTCGCCCAAACCTTTCACAACAGTTCCTGCCGGGAAATACGCTTATACAACAGCCAGATTATCCATGGTTTCTTTGATAATGCTGATTTCACAAAGTCAGAAATTCAGGATATGGAGTTTCGCCACTGCACTCTCACCAAAACATCGTTCAATAATGCAGATATCAGCAACACATCATTTAAGGGGTGTGAAAGTTTTGATGAGGGACCGTCATTTTCACACGCCAGAATCAATGAAGTAACCATGACAGATTGTGACCTCCAGTCTGTAAATATGGTCAGTACCCAATTAACTGGCTGCCTCTGGGAGCGGGTGAATTTAACAGATGCCCAGCTGGATAATACCGTTTTCAATCAGGTCAATTTCAGCGAAGGCTCTTTTACCGACTGTTTCAGTATTGAGAAAGCACCAACATTTAATCATTGTCGCCTGGACCATCTGGTCATTGAGCATACCGACCTGACCAATGCTCTCTTCACCAAAAGCCTTTTTATTGGTGCCGTTATCCGGGATTCAGACTTTGAAGAGTGGCATCTTGAGCAGACTGCCGTTGATGCGGAAACCATTATTGAGGTTTATGAGTGAGCCAGGACTGGCTCACTCTTTACGAAATCATTAACGCTCTGTCAATGCATTCTGCTTCGCTCTCAGAATGGGTTTTAACAGATAAGCCATCAGCGTTTTATCACCGGTAATGATATCCACATTGGTTCTCATACCCGGAATGATCGCCAGTGGTTTTTCAGGAGATCCAACAAAATTTTCTTTTGTTCTTATACGAACAATATAAAAGCTTTCGCCCTTCTCATCCTTAATAGTATCCGCACTGATATGTTCGACAAAACCGTCTAATCCACCATATATGGCAAAATCATAAGCAGTCAGTTTGACGATCGCCTTCATGCCTTCACGCAGGAAACCAATGTCCTTGGGCTGTACCTGCGTCTCTATCATTAAATTGTCCTCCAGGGGGACAATTTCCATCAGGCTCATGCCCGGCTG
>NZ_JAVRMB020000092.1:0-4692 GCF_031844845.1 Endozoicomonas sp. | reverse complement strand
GACAGTGGGTGGGGAGAATCACTGCCATCGTGTACACAATCCATCCGGCAGGGATAGCCAGCCGTCGAGTCACGTTACGCTCTCTGTCATTGTGTACATGGACTGTACACAATCCACCTGGCAGGGATAGCCATCGGCCAGAGCGTTCACATCCCTGTGAGATGGATCCTGTACAATCCCTGTACAGGATGACAGCAGAGTTGGTGGATAATAATATTGACAAACACCGAATGTGGAATTTATTAAAGGACAATTCCTAAGAGACAAGAAATTGAAGCGGATTGTAAGAGGATACAAGTGGATGTTGAAAAAAAATCGTCTATTTTGCGATCTTTTTGACTTTTTACTTGTCTAACTCGTTACGTAGTTAACCAAATGTAATCGAATATTTTCGATCGAATGATCAGAAATATAAGCTAAACCCTTCTGTTGCACAGAGATCCGACTGAAATATGACTGGGTGTATTTTACCAAATAATTCAAGCTAACCTCCAGCCAACCAAGGTCCGTCATTTTCTTACTAATCGAACAGTCAGTTTATGTGAAAACAAATGGTCAACTACTTAACGAAACATTGTCCGAGCTCTTAATAACTTAATAAAGAGGAAGCGTCATGGTAACTGGATCTGATCCTGCAACGCATCATTCTCAGGAAATAAACCAGAATACACAAGAGCCACGAGATGCTATTGATAACCGGACTAACGTGAGGCCTCAAACGAATTTCCATTCCTATTCAGTTGGGCCTGCCAGCGGACAAGGTCCGATGAGTCAACGGGGGGGGGCTGAACGTCAATCTGAATTCAGGCAAGGAGCATATTCAGCCACTTCCCTGACTTCACGGTCAGGCTCTCCCATTCCCGAAACAACAGTGGTTAGCCCGGAAAAGATGACGATTTCTTCTGCAGAAACCAAGTCGTTACCCAGTAAATTGAGTTTCTCCACTAACCCGAAGAATCCATTTAAAGCTAATACCTATTCAGACAACCACCTACCGCCTGAAGATATGAACCCTGAGCAGCTATTAAGTGCAATTGCCGTAACCAGTCAAAAAGAAACTCCAGAAGGTTTTTTTGAATCTGGTTTCTTACTATCTCAACTGTATATAAACACAGGCATAAAATATCGCGCCAAAACGACTCCATTGGAAAAAAGGATTGAAAAGTTCAGGGCGCTGATGTACGAAAAATTATTCAAACCAGTATTTGCAGTGCATGATACTGCTTTGCAAAATAAAGAAAAACCCGGTACACCTACTGTTTCTCAGGAAATGGAGAAAATGCGGGATAAATTTCTACAAAATCATGATTTCACCTTTATTTTAAAAGAAGAGGTAACAAGGCCGCACTGGAGGACAATGACATGTCTGGCGTGGAAGGACTGGCTTGTAAAGTGTTATAAGGAAAAATTCAGCCTCAATGCTCATGACATAAAAAAACTTAATGATTTAAAATCTGTTGCACCGGGTATTCGAGACGAAGATACTTTTATTGCACTGATTAAGGTTCTTAAAAATTTATTCAATCAAGGAATGTGTAGAACAACAGATGATGATGGTGACATTCACAGGCTTACGGACTGGGTTGATGATTTAGAAAAAAAAGGTCTCAGGCTTATGGAACATGATGAAACTCTCTGGAATGATTTGAAATTGTCGTGCAACAATTGGAAAATAAAACATCCAACAGAGCAATTACCTGCCTCTTCCCGAGAAAAACAAACGGAAATCCATCGTGAGGCAAACAGTGATACTGAAAAAACTGTGGAACATCCCAGGGCTGCTTCCTGGGTAACTACTGTTAACAAAAAACCTGCCGAGGCTGAAACAAAAACACACAGTGAACCTCTTTCATTGACCAAACCGACAGAAAAAACTGAGCCCTTATGTCAAACAATAAGTTTTTCTACTTACCCGAAAAATTCATTTAAAAATAAAACCTATATAGACCCTGCCACAAAAAAAGAAATACGCCCTGAAGCAATGAAACCGGAGCATTTTCTGAAAGAAATTCACCATGCGACCCAACTGCGAACCACGAGAAATTATTATGAGGCTGCTTACTTGCTTAAACAAATGTTCGAAAATGTAGGCGGAAAAGAGGCCTTCGACAATAAAAAAATAATACGAATTAATGGTTATGAAAAAATATTGTACACAGAATTATTTCAAACAGTTTTTAATAAATACGAGAATGCCATGCAAAGTCCAAACAGGTTCAATATGCTCCATAAAGACAGGCTTTCCCCTGTTACGAAACTAATGGCCTCTTTCAGGAGTACTTTCTCCCGAAATTATGACTTTATCTTTATCCTGGATTCAGGTCAAAGAGACAGATGGTTATCAATGGCATGTATGGCGTGGAGGGACTGGGTGGTAGAGCTTGCTTACCAGAAGATTCCTATCAATTGTGAGGCCATCAATACTCTTTGTGAATTTAAAGATGCGGCACCGGATGTGCCAGATCCATTTGTTTTTAATTTTTTGACCTCCGCGCTTAAACACATATTTAATTATTACCAAAATGGTAAAACAACATATGATAGTAAAATTAGTATGCTTGCTGATTGGCTTGATTATTTTATAAAAACAAATCGTTCTAAAAAGATGCAAAACAAGGATGAACAGTTTACTTTCCGCATTGCAACAAAGGCATGTAACAATTGGAAAAAAATCTACGAAAAAAAACAGTTAGCCGGCTCTTCCGGAGATAAACAGTAAGCCCGGGCGATAGAGGCGGGTGCACGATCATACAAAAACAATAATATTAGGTAACTATACGCTATACAAATCGCACTGATATAAATGCTTAATGTTCTATAAATTCACGGTACCCATTGTTTAGGAAACCTGATGTCGTGCAAAAACCAGATAATTTACAACGAACGTACATCCGATTCTATCGCCCTGACAGTAAGCCAGCATGGGCTACTGCACAGTGATACGGTCATGTATCAAAACCGTTGCTAAACAGCACACTTCATTTTTACTCCGCACTGTCATCCTGTACAGGGAGTGTACAGGATCCATCCACAGGGAGGTGACTTCTGATGGCTGGATTTTATGCCTTTAGGCCCTGGGATCCTGTGGGTAATCCCTGCCAGATGGATTGTGTACAATCCATGTACACAATGACAGTGTGGGGGATGGGTGTCAGGACATGATCATCAGAACGGCCACAAAGGCCATGAAAAACACCGATCCCCCAGCCTTTTCCATAAGCCGTCTTCCAAAACATCCCGCTCTCCTCCTTACGGGCAAGCTTGGAAACTGTGCTTGCGATCGTTAGATGAGCATAGGGAGGAAATAGAAAATCTAAATATAAAATGCCGGTTAGCTAAAAAGCAGACCGGCATTTTACACATCTTGCTCCCACGCTCTGTGTGGTAGCGCTGCATCCCATCCACAGGCACTGTACCTGCGGATGGCTATGCATTCCCACGCGGAGCGTGGGAATGAGTTAAGGATTTGTCCCTAAATAATTTGCCTGTTTTCGCCGCCGCTGCCCGCTGCCCGCCGCCCGAAAAAGATAAGACGCGTACTTTTACGGGCAGCGGGAGGCGGAAAGCGCCTCACTCAGAGTGAACGGAAACTGAGTTCAAAATGGGTAAGTTATTTCAGGACAAATCCTTATGTTCCTTCTGCAGCTTCAACATCAAGAAGTTCCAGATGATGATCCAGCATCCTGTCGCCATCAAAAAGGTAACGCCCCCGGAACTGATTTCCTTTCAACATCTCGGGTATCCAAAGAATGTCGTCTGCCCACATTTCTTCATAGGGAATCCCATCAAGGGGAAACCACAATGGTATCGCTTCATCGGTTTCAGCCGGAGTACCTTCAAAGTCATAAGCCAGATAGGTGTGGACATGGATGGAGTAACCATCAGCAAACTGGAATAAATTTTCACCGCAGAATACTGGCTCAACCGGTGTGATACACAGTTCTTCCTGAACCTCACGAATAGCACACTCCAGCATGGTTTCACCGGGCTCAAGGCGCCCTCCCGGACCATTTATTTTTCCTGCTCCTAATCCACGTTTTTTACGAATCAGCAGAATCTGCTCATCTTTGACAATAAACGTCAGGGTAGCCGGATCTTTTCCCTGCCAGGAATTCCAGTCAATATCCTGTAATGTTCGCATTAGCATTTTCCTGCCTGAATCAGCCATTGATGGAGAGCGATTAACACATACATTCTTCCTATTTTCTTCTCATAAAACTAGACTTATCGTTCGACTACTGTTGTATATGGTCAAACGATGAACTCTGCACTGCGTAAACAAATACTGAATGCTTTCCACTTCCGTCATGCTTGCAAAAGCTTTGACGCAACCAGAAAAATTCCGGATGAAGATTTTGGTTTTATTATGGAGGCCGCTCGCCTTTCACCCAGCTCTTTTGGGTTTGAGCCCTGGAAGTTTCTGGTTATCCAGAACCCACAGCTGCGGGAAAAGATTAAACCGGTGAGCTGGGGTGCCCAGGGGCAACTGCCCACCGCCAGCCACTTTGTTATTATTCTGGCCCGTAAAGAAAACAGCATGCATTACGAGTCTGAATACATTCTGGACCATATGCGTAACGTCAAACAGCTGCCTGAAGATGTGGTGGATATGATTAGCGAGTTCTACCGCGATTTCCAGACCCGGGACTTCCGGCTGACCGAGTCCCCGAGAACCATGTTTGACTGGGCCTG
>NZ_JAVRMB020000091.1:0-5143 GCF_031844845.1 Endozoicomonas sp. | reverse complement strand
TGATTAAGACAATCAGACATATAATTTAGCGGATATTGTATATCTGTAGCCTTATAGCGCAGATAACATAAGAAGAAGTAATGCGGGGTAGGGTCTTGTAATTTTCATAGCTGCACGATGAAAGACCTGACCCCGGATTTTCGGCTCAGATTAAAAAACATCGGGTCACCTTGGTAATCCCGGAACGGCAGGCGCATCGCCTTGGAGATACCCAGCAGTATCCGCCCCTGAAGCGACTCCGGCAGTGCCTGTTTTCATCGCTTTCATCATCAAGCAGTAGACAGCCTGACTCATCATGTAGCTGACTGCCATATAACTAGCTCCACTCCAGGTTACTTGCGGGCATCTTTGAATGGTGATTCACGGAGAAAAGGCATGAAGGCAGATCATAAACGTGCAGAAATAAACAAAATACAAGTTCTGTCCTAAAGCTCAAATCAAGGCTTCCAAATTTTTATCCCATGCATAGCAGAACCCGTGGATGTGACAGATAAGTCCTGACTCTTCTACATACATTTCCTGACCTGTCACTATCCAGCAATCTGTATAATATGGCTGGATTTATATAATTGATGCTTTTCTTCGGGGGCTAATGAATGACATCTGATTTTTACAATTTTGTCAGTAAACAACTTTCCGGCAATGATCCCGCCCCTCTTTACCAGAAGCTAAACCGAGCAATACGGGAATCTATAACAAAGGGTATTCTTGCTCCGAATGATTACTTACCAAGTGAGAGAGCATTGATGCAGGAGCTGGGCATTTCCCGTAAAACTGTGCGCCACGCTTTTGAATGTCTCAGGGAAGATAAAGTTATCGACAGTGCCCAGGGGCTGGGAACCTTCGTCACCCGGAGGATCAATTATTCTATCAAGGGTGAAAAAGGTTTCTCTGAAATGGTTTCACACCATGGTGGCGTGCCTTCAACACGCTGGCTACAACGAAAAAAGATTAACGTATCCGGAGATATCGCCAGAAAACTGAAACTTGAAGATGGAGCGGAGGTCTATCAGTTTAAACGGCTACGGTTTATTAATGGCATGGCTGTGTCTGTTGAGAATTCCTATGTTTACTGTAGCTCGATCTCTGATATTGCAAACATAGGAGACTCTCTTTATCAGTTTTTCAAAGAAAATAATATCAAACTAGGACATAAAGAAAGCTACATTAGCGCTGCTATGCCCAGTGAAAAGATGAAAACCTTAATGGATCTTCAGGAAGATTGTCCTCTCCTGATTGTGCGTCAGCTTGTCCATTCTGAAGATACCAACCTGCCATTAGAATACTGCATCAACTACTGTCGCAGTGATGCCTATGAGTTTTTCTTCGAAGACTGAGTATACCTCCTTCCTTGCGTCCGGAAGGGCGCATAACGTTACAGTTTCAACTGCATAGATTTCTCCTGACACCTAAAAAGAACAAAGAATCCCAGTTTCTGTCACATTTGTTGCCCTGGATCAAAAAATAAAAGCCAAGGTTCCCTTATGGTGCCCCCTGGTATCCACTGATATCCACTGGTATCCTTTTTTTTGGTTTAGGGGGCGGTATGGGGATTAAAACAAAACTGTCAGCAATGATGTTTGTTGAATGGTTTATCTGGGGAGCCTGGTTTGTTCCGCTCTGGGCGTACTTGAATGGGTTGGGCTTTTCTCCCAGCGAGATTGCCTGGTCGTACAGTAGTACGGCTATTGCCGCCATTGTGGCTCCTATTTTTGTCGGTGTTATTGCAGACCGCTATTTTGCTGCCCAGAAAGTACTGGCTGTTCTTCATCTGGTGGGGGCAGCTTTAATGCTCTACCTTTCGAAACTGACCAGTTTTGAAACTTTCTTTCCGGTTCTGGTGATTTACGCCTGTACTTACATGCCGACTATTGCCCTGACCAACAGTATTGCATTCAGTAACGTTGAAGACAGTGAAAAAGACTTTCCGAAAATCCGCGTACTGGGCACCATCGGCTGGATTTTCTCCGGCGTTGTGGTTGGTTTCCTACCGGGCCTGATGGGTTTTGAAGATATTTCCACAACGGCTGTACCTTTACAGATCACAGCTTTCGCTTCTCTGGTTCTGGCTGCATACAGCCTGTTTCTGCCTGACACACCAGCAAAGAAAGACACTAAGACTAGTGTTGTTGATATTCTCGGCCTGAACGCTTTGGGCCTGCTGAAAGATCGCTCTTTCGCTGCCTTTGCCCTCTGTTCATTCCTGATTGCTGCGCCAATGGCGTTTTACTATCAGTTCACTGTCGGTTATCTGACTCAGGTTGGCATGCCTTCTGCCACTGGCTGGATGACTCTGGGGCAATTCTCTGAAATATTTGCCATGTTGCTGCTGCCTTTCTTCCTGCGCCGCTGGGGTATCAAGAAAGTGCTGTTGATCGGACTGCTTGCAACGGGCTTGCGTTATGTATTCTTCATTTTTGGTGGTACCGACAGTCTCCTGCCATACGCGATGCTGTTCGGCGGTCTGCTGTTACATGGCATCAGCTATGACTTCTATTACGTGACGGGTTACATCTATGTTGATAAGAAAGCACCCGCACACATGAGAACCGCAGCTCAAGGTCTGATCACTCTGATTTGTCAGGGGCTAGGCAGCCTGCTGGGTAACTGGATTGGCGGTCAGACTATGGAAGCGATGACACTGGCTGAACCAATAGGAAATATTACGTTTAACTGGGGTGCCACCTGGAGTATTGCAACGGCTATGGTTGCAGTGATTACTGTGCTCTTCCTTATTCTGTTCAATGAAAAGAATAAAGATATCAAGCCTGTTGATCTGCAATCCGGTACTGCGACTCCAACCCCTGCCTAATTTTTTTTGATAGATGTCAGAGCTCCTGTTGAGCTCTGACTGGATGGAATACCCTGAAGATGACAATTTCAACTCCTGATAACAACATTAAGAGCCGTATCGCCGGTGCTGTTTATGGTCAGGCTATTGGAGATGCCCTGGGCATGCCCTCCGAGCTCTGGCCTCGTGAACGGGTCAAAAGTTTTTTTGGTGAGATTACTGACTTTCTGGACGGCCCTGCTGAAAATAATGCCGCTTGCTACTTTAAAAAAGGTGAATTTACAGACGACACATCTATGGCTCTGGCTGTTGCCGATGCAGTGATTGAGCGTAAAGGCGACATTGATCCAGTACTTATTGGTCAGAATATTCTTGCCTGGGCTTATCGGATTGATGCATTCAACAAAAATATTCTGGGCCCAACCTCCAAAGTCGCTCTGAATGCCATCAAAGAAGGTATTCCAGTCTCTGAACTGCCCAATAACGGTATGACCAATGGCGCAGCGATGCGTATTGCACCTGTGGCTTCCATGCTATCCACAGCCTGTGTCGACCATTTTATCGAAGACGTATTTCAGTTGAGCAGTGCAACCCATAAGTCTGATGTGGCATTGGCTGGCGCTGTGGCGGTGGCATGGTCTGTTGCGCGGGCGATTGATGGCATCAGCTGGGAAGCTATCAAGGCTGAACTGCCGGAGATCGCAGAGAAAGCCCAGAAGCGTAATATCACAACTTTCAGTGCCAGCATGGCTCGTCGTATAGAGCTTGGGTTTGACCTGGTAAAAAACAGTAACGGTGATGAAGACGCTTCTGAAAAGGTTTATCACATTCTGGGCACAGGTACCGGAGTTATAGAGTCTGTTCCCGCCGCACTGGCAATGGTTGAACTGGCAGAAACTGACCCGAATCGCTGTGCCTTGCTGTGTGCCAACCTGGGCGGAGATACCGATACCATCGGTGCTATGGCCACTGCGATTTGTGGCGCGATCAGGGGTGTGGAAGCATTCAAGCCTTATTACATGGACACCATTAATGAACGCAACGACCTGAATCTTGATCGCTACGTGGACCTGCTGGAACAACTCAGAATACAGCGCGGAGAATAATGATGGATCTGGTTTCAAAGATTTTAGCTGGTCAGCAACAGCGTAAAGTGTATGTGATTGGCGCGGCTTTTGTTGACCTGGTGATGAATACGCCGATGCTGCCTGCTAAAGGTGACGATGTTTTTGTGGACTCGTCGTCAATTACCGTCGGCGGTTGCGCACTGAATATTGCTCGTATTCATAAATCTTTGGGACTGGATTTTGTCACAGGTATTCCTGTCGGCCAGGGTCTCTGGGCCAACCATATTCGTCATACGCTGGAGCAGGAAGGTATTGCGATCACTCAGGAAAGAGCTTCCGGAGATAATGGTTGGTGTATAGCCATGGTTGAAAGAGATGGTGAACGTACTTTTCTGTCGTCTGCGGGTGTAGAGGCTGATTGGACACTGAACCACCTGCGGGCACTGGAAGTCGAAAGTAATGGCATTATCTACTTATCCGGATACCAGCTGGCAGCCGACAGCTCAGGTGTGTTTCTTGACTGGATTGAAGAGCTTGATCGCTCTGTCTCTGTACTGGTGGATTTAGGCCCAAGACTGGTTGATATCAACAAAGAACAAATACAGCGACTTCAGGACAGAGGGGTTGTGTTTACCCTGAATCGACGTGAGGCTGAGTTGATGGCTGCTGAACAGTCTGTTGCTGTATTCTGCGAAGAGTTGGCGGTCCGTAGCCGTCAACCTGTTCTTTACCGGGTTGATAAAGAAGGTGCGTTCCTGTTTAAGGGCAATGAGGAACCTGAGTTAATCCCTCCATTTGTGACGACTCTCGTTGATACTATTGGTGCGGGTGATGCTCATGCCGCTGGCTTTCTATATGGGCTGGCAATGGGCTTTTCTCATAGCGAAGCTGCACTTATTGGCAATGCCGTTGCTTCTGATGCAGTTGCACAGGAGGGAGCCAGCCGGGGTATAACGGTCGAACAACTGGTCATGAGACTGGTTGGGAAAAAATCTTAAGTATTCGTGGCCCACTAACCACAGTATCAGTGGGGGTAGTGGGCCAAATGTGTGGATAGGGATAATCCCATACTGACAAAAATACTCTTCATCCCAATATACGTCTTATGACGTGTCTTATTGAAGTTAAATGCCCCGACTGCCATCTCTCGCTCGTTGGGAAGAACGGTTTTTGCCGTAAAGGAAATCAGCGCTATCTCTGCCATAATCAACTGTGTGAAATCACATCGTTTATGCTCGAATATCGGTATAAGGCCTGGTACAGGGGCGTCAGAAATAACATCGTC
>NZ_JAVRMB020000090.1:0-4443 GCF_031844845.1 Endozoicomonas sp. | reverse complement strand
AGGTAAAAATTCCTGATTTAACGCACCATAGATATCCAGCGCCGAGTCCTTAATCCTTTCGCCAGCATCGGTTGGCCACATACCAACTCTCAAATAAAAAGACACAATAATATCCAATAAATGGATTTTCAGAACATATTGGCTACTACTATGACCATATAAGAAAATTTCAGATATCTATGACTCTTATCTCTTTACTCACAGCATCGGATCTTCAGCAACAACTTGCAGAAACGATCAAGCTCCTCAGGAAACGGAAAAAGCTCTCCCGTAAAGCATTAACGGAAATCAGCACCGTGCCGGAAGCCACTATCAAGAAATTTGAGACCACAGGTCAAATCTCCTTACGGCAATTTCTTCTGCTCTGGCAGTCTTTAACCGAATTGCGCCTCATCGCAGACCTGGCCAAACAAGTCACACAGGATTCAAGCCGGGACTCTCCAAAGTCCATTGATGATGTTCTCAAGGGAGAAATGTGAGCGCCAAAAAAGTTCAACATCTTCATGCCTGGCGACGGCTCAGCGATGGGCAGGAGATTCTTGTGGGCCAACTGGCTCAAAATCAGCAGGGTGTTTTTTTTCAATATGAGGCAGATTATTTAAACAAAGGCCACGCCTCTCTCCGTTTACCCTTTCCTTTGACGCCACCTTACAACCAGCCCCCAGAACACCCCATGCAGGGCTGCACGGCCTCTTTTCTGATTCGCTTCCTGATGGCTGGGGCACGTTACTTATGGACCGGGTGTTTCGTCAGCAGGGTCTCCCCCCCCATGAAATCACGCCAATGGATCGCCTGGCTTACATAGGTAAGCGAGGAACCGGCGCACTGCATTACACCCCGGCCATGGAGCATGAGCATGCAGAAAACCTGACAGAGATGGCTGCCCTGGGAGAACAAGCCACTTCAGTGTTTGATGGCCAGACGGATAAGGTTCTGTCGGCTCTGGCCAATGCAGGGGGTTCTGGTGGTGCCAGACCCAAAGCATTAATTTATATTGATCCTGAGCAACCCGGCTATGTGCGAACCTCAGACGACAACGGAGCTTACCAGCCCTGGCTGATTAAGTTCACCTCACCAAAGTTTGCTTTAGACCATGATGAAGGCTTGTGTGAAGCAGCCTGGCTGGCTATGGCCAGGCAGTGTGGTATCCCGGTGCCTGAACATCGGCTTTTCCCTCAGGAAAACGGTCGAACCTGGCTGGCAGTAAAACGCTTTGATTGTCTGAATGGCATTAAGAATGGCCGCCACCATATGCAAACTCTCTGTGGATTGCTGGATGCGGATTTCCGCCAGCCCTCTATGGACTACGAGGATCTGATCAAAGCCAGTCAGGCTTTATGCCAGAGCCCTGCTGTTGGCCGATCGCAATTTCTGCGAGCGATGTTTAACCTCTTTGCTGCCAACCAGGATGACCATACCAAAAACTGGTCTTTCCTCATGTCAGATAAGGGACATTGGCAACCTTCCCCCATGTATGATGTGACATTCAGCCCAACCCCCTACCATGAGCACGCCATTGCATTTGGTGGCTATAGCGCTAAACCACCATTGAAAGTGATTCAAAAGCTGGCCACCCTGGCAAATTACAGTTCCTGGAAAGAGGCTCAGAAAGATCTCCACCGGATTTGTGATGCACTCGCTGGATGGCCTGACATAGGCCGTGATCTGGGCATACAGCCTAATCTGATTAAAGAAATCAGCGTATATATCAGTAAGGTCTATCAGGAAAATCGCAGCTTACTGTAGATTTATGTGCATTCAACTCAACCCACAACATCCCTGATTTTAGAAACATAATAAAGTGGCAGCACTTTTGCGGCAGGGTCATCCAGTGAACCGGTTGAGCCAATAAACTTTAATGTTGCAGTAGGCCCATATCGTTGAACATACGTTTGCAGTGATTTGGCCCGGGTTCTTTTACCGCTTTTCACTTCAACAGGGATAACGTCTCCTGCATCTGTTTTGAACAAAAATTCAATTTCACTTCGAGCATATTCCCACGAATACGTTGGACTGCCGAATTTGGTAATGAGTTCGTTTTGCACAAAATTTTCTGCAACATAGCCTTTGTAACTATATTTTTGCTCTCGATGCTCTTTGTAGCTGACCCCGAGCATATGGCCAAGCAAACCTACATCGAATAAAAACAACTTGAAAATATTGTCTTTGGCGAGAGGCTTAAATGGTGAGCCCGGCTGGCAGTCGATTGGATGGCATTTTGAAATCAGCCTGCACTTTTCCAGCCAATTGACAGGGCCGGCCAGATCTTTGTAGCGGCTCTTTTTCTCAATAACGTCTTTAAATTTGAATCGCTTTACAGAGTCATCCCTATTTTTCGATAACTGAACAGGCACGTTTTCAAAAACCGCTTGTATATGTTGTGCTGAAACCTTATCGGAATATTTACCGAAATCACGCTCATAACCAGCAATGAGTGACCTATGTATTTGATTAACTCGCTGGATTCTTTCAATGATGCCAGGCTCTGGTTCTGCTCTTGATTCTACTTCTGACTCCAACCCAAACCACACCTTCACGGCTTCAGGCATACCACCGACAAAGTAATAATCAATCAGTAAACTGAACAGCTTTTCATGGGCAACCTTACCCAGATTCATTTGCTCAAAGGCTTTAGTGAGTGAAGGCTGATTTGAAGCCCAGAGAAACTCTTCAAATGTCAGCGGGTACAACTCCAAAAACTCGACCTTGCCAACAGGGAATGAGCCTAAAAGACCAATATTGGAGCCCGATGCACAGACAAACATATCCGGGCATTGCTCAGCAAAAAACTTGAGAGAATTAATGGCAGACTGACATTCTCCGATTTCATCGAAGATGATAAGGTCCTGATGCCTATCAATACTGATATTCAGCTCAAGCTCGATATTAGTGAGAATATCGTCGGGCATCAGTGAGTCGGCAAACAAGCTCACTAAATTTGGCTGTTCAAGAAAATCGAGCCGTATAACTTGCCCAAAGTGCTCGCCAAGCAGGGTTTCAAGTAGAAAAGACTTGCCAGTTTGCCGTGCACCATCAAGCAGTACAGGCTTTCTGGCCGGTTGTTCTTTCCAGTCCAGCAACGTTTGCAGCAGCAGTCTTTTCACTTGTCAGCTCACTTATCAGCCAGATTTATTTAATTCTCCGTACACAAAGACTACAGATAAACACTTTGATGCGCAATAAAAAGTAAATTTAGCACATTATCTTGCGCGTAAAAATGTAGTAACCTTTAAAATAAATGCGCATAAAAGCGAACACCCTGATTATTTGGATTCTTGCTGGCACTCAGTTCGCCTGCATATTCTGACACTTGCGGTCCGTGTAAACCGGACGATATCCGTGGGTTGTAAAAGCTTTTTCTGAAAACTGCCCACTCTCAACAACTCCAGCGCATAAGCTGAACTATATGGGGCTTCGGCTTTGTTGCCTTATCTATACCGATCGTAATGAAGTTCGGCGAATTATCAGTTTGAGGAAAGCAAACAGACGGGAGATCACACGATATGCCAAAGCTTAAACCCGGAACAATATGACCCACCGACGACGAAGAAGCCGCCGTCAATGCTGGCATTGCTGCAGACCCTGACACTTACGAACTCACCGATGAGGAGTTTAAAAACCTGCGCCCTGTGGGCAGACCCAAGGCAGACCCAAGGCAGAAGTGACAAAAGCTTTTATCTTATCTTTTTCGGAAAACGGAAAACGGAATGCGGACCACGATTATTTATCTATAATAGGTACACACTTCGGACACAATTAGCCATCACCCCATAAGGAGCAGGCCATGGGCGCTGATACAACACCAGCGGTTTTTGGCATAAGGGAACTCAGAGAAAGATCCAAAGAACTCAGTGAAGTTGCACTGGCGGGGAAATTAGCCATATTTACCCGTTACGGAGCCCCTCTTATGATCGGCGTACCCATCACCAATATCCTGCTGGAAAAAGGGGTTCACACCGGGCTGGCTATCAGCTTGTATGAAGCGGGCATATTAACACTGGCGAAATCAGCCCAACTGGCCAGTCTGTGTTTAGAAGATTTTATGAAACTGGTATCAAGCCTTGATATACCCATTGCTGATTACTGCATATTCTGGTATCACTTGAACACCGATTCCGGTAACTCTTGAACACCTATTCTGGCAGTGCTTGAACACCCATTCCGGTAACTCTTGAGCCCTTTTTGGTGATTTCCAGAATGGGTGTTCAAATGACCAGAATCACTGTTCAAGCTGCCAGAATACTCATTCCTTCAGGTCTGAAAATATCCCTTACGCATTGATTTTCTTGAATGTTGGCCGCTGGGTAGTGGGCCAAATGTGTGGTCAAGCATAAATATCTACCCCAAATTCAAGCGCGTTAATCAGTAATCCAATGACAATATCGTGCATCTTCTCAAGCTTGGAAAAGCATATACTCTTTCTCGCTAACCGTTTGATCCATG
>NZ_JAVRMB020000089.1:0-3020 GCF_031844845.1 Endozoicomonas sp. | reverse complement strand
TAAGCGAATCAGACATATTATACAGCGAATATGACATAGCCGGAGCCCTAAAGCGCCGGTAACATAAGAAGGGATATTACGGGGCAGGGTCTTGAAATTTGCATATTTGCAAGATGAAAGACCTGATCCTGGGTTTATGTATGCACCGGTTGATAAGGAAGAAAATGATCGGTGGCATCTGATTATCATCGAAGCGTTTATTTGAACTTTTGAAAGATGATCGCTATCCCATTGTTTTATGTGGGATGTAAAAAAATTGTTACGCTTAGGATATAGATCGAAATGAAAAAGAATTTTATTGCTCTTGCCATTGCCGCTTCCCTGATGACTGGTTGTGCCAGTACTGGTAGTTCCAACCTGACTGATGCAGAACAATACGCGGCCGATCTGGAGCAGGGGAAGGAATTATACTCTCAGTCCATTAAGGGCAGTTATCAGCCATCTGTGGTTGATGATGTTGAGATTGTTCGTACAGCGGTAAATGCTGCCTTTCTGGTTGCTAAACCTGCCTATGAAGATTACAGCAGGGAGGTGAATAACTATAGAGAAGTGCAAACCTACTTGAAATTTATTGAAGAGGCAGATACTGAAGAAGCTAAGAAAAAAGCTTTCGATGTCCTCACTGCTGAACAGCAGCAAGTTATATCTGGTTTCGTGAACAACAGCAAAACGCAGGAAATTGTTAAAGGGCTCGGCGAGGCTGCCCAGGTAGCTCTGAAGAATATTGCACTGTTTAAGGGAGTGGACACTACTGCTCTGATGAAGCAGGTAAGCTTTAAGGACATGATGGCAGAAAAAGACAAGCTGGCTCTTACCGGCAATCAGATTGCCTACCTTAGTAACACCGTTGTTAAATCCTACAACAGCTATCGACAGATTAAGGCATTAGTCCCCGCACAATAATCCTCAATTTCTTCAGCAAAGTTATGCCGCATTTCAGTAACACCTGACAGGCAGCATAACTTTATCTCCAGGCAAGGATGCCGTTACTTTTTTCACCAGACCTTAAAATGAAAAAAATTCTTCTTGTGGCTACCCTGGGTATTTTACTGGCGGGCTGTCAAACAACTGGCGGTCTGAAAATTAACTCAGAAGCAGACCTCTCTGCTAATACCCAGATTCAGAGAGTCGATGCGGATGCTCTCAGAGACAGCGCAAATATTGAACTGCCCGATAATTATGACGTGAAGGCATTCTCCAGGATCCGAATTGCCGCTTATATTGACAGGGTTAAATTTGAAAAGGATGCGAAGTCTACAAACATAGACAGCGACACCATTGCCAAGCTTCTGGAAAATGAGCTGGCCCGTACCAAGCGCTATGAAGTCCTGACACGCAACTGTGACGCTTGCGATTATGAAGTCGCTTTTCAGGCAGAAAACACAGTGGAAGAAGGTTCAATCCAGCTGGGTGAGCAGCTAAACCCTGAATATGTTATGGAATCCTCCATGATGTTCGGGACAGCCATTAAAAAGAAAAGTGATCATAGCGAGATTATTTTCCGCACACTGGTCACCACAAAAATCGTGAACCCTACCACGGGTGAAATTGTCCATTCCTTTGAACCTATCCGTTTTAACATGCCCGCTAAACGGTTCTTTGCTATTAATGGCAAGTTCCTGGGCGGGTTTGATTATCGTGAGGCTAATGAGTTGCAGGAAGCCTATAAGGAAGTAGCCCAGAAAGCGATTCAGGTACTGGTCAATCGCTCTATGGATTACTACCCCGTTGGTGGTCGTGTAACCAACTTCCGTAATGGTCGCTTTGCCATCGACGCAGGTATTAACCAGGGCTTCGCGGTAAAACAGCCAGTGATTCTTTTCCTCAGTGATGATGGGCTTGATATCCCCATAGCGTCCGGCGAAGTCACGCCTAAACAGGATGGCGGCTCTGGCGTGATGTTCACCTGGAAAGAAGACGACATTGACGCTGCAGAGGTAAAGAACAAGCTGGAAGCCATGGGCAAGGAATACCTCAAGCGAAACAAGGTCTATGCCGTTTCCGTGGGTACGCCTGAAAACTGGAAGCTCTGATCATGACGCTCAAAGTTCTAAAGAAGTTGTTACTTTGGGCTCCGCTGGTGCTGACGTTTGTTGTCAATGCAGCACCTATGGATGATGTATTCACGCTGCTGGATAACGGTGGGGGCGTAAAAAGTGGTCAGAGCTCCGGGCTGGGGTACTACGTTACGGCACTGGGTTTTTCTGATCGCTCATCTGAAGCAAAAGCCTACGAAGAAGCCAGAATTGAAGCTCTGCGTTATCTCAATGATATGGTCAATGGTGTCACCATAAGTGGCAGCACCTATTCTGCCAGTGAGTATATCTCTGAAATGAGTCAGGGGGAGACTTCAGAATATTCACAGGAAGCCTTTCGTGATGTGATTGATACGGTCTTTAAAGGACATTTGTCTGCCGCTAAAACCCTGAAGAAAGGTCAATATGATGGCCAGTACTTTGTCGCTATTGCCATTACCCAGAGTGATATTGCTAAAGTACAGGCGTTGAGTTCCCGTCAAAGCCCATCTGGAAGCTCACCTGGAAGCAGCGGCACCACAGTTATTATTGCCACGAACAGCAGTAGCACCATTGCAACCTTTACGGGTGAGTCCCAAACCGTAGAGTCCAAAGGACTGGCCTCAATGAAAAATGGCGAGCAAAAAGCGAGAGAAATCGCGCTTCAGGATGCCATGCGCAATGCCGTGCAACAGGTTCAGGGCGTGATGCTGCAAGGCAAGTCAGGGAGCTTTAACGAAGCGCTTTCTTTTGCTCTTTCCACCAAAACAGAAGGTTATGTGGGTGGTTACGACATTATTGATGAAGATATCGCCCGTGGTAACTACTACGTTCTGATCATGGCCAGAGTGAATGCCGGCCAGTTGCTCAGTGATGTTAATTTTTACCTGGACATCCTTGGTGAGCCCGTGTTTTCAGTGCAATCATCCAACAGTGAAAAAACAGACTGGTTAGTGAATGAGCTGGAAAGGCTGGGTTTCGCTATTAATGATGACAAGGCCAAAG
>NZ_JAVRMB020000088.1:0-7364 GCF_031844845.1 Endozoicomonas sp. | reverse complement strand
ATAGCCAACCACAGGAATCGTGTCTGTGGTTGGGTCCTGGCGCTACCACGCAGAGCGTGGGAGCGAGGAGGGTTTTGCGACAACCGCCTTCGCGAGGATGACGGTCGGGGGGGGGTTGCCCTTTTGCGACACCCTCCTTCGAGGCTGTCGCAAAACCCTCGTTCCCATGCTCTGCGTGGGAATGCATACGGAGCTTGCCGTATGCCGTAGCACTATCTTGCTTGACTGCCTGAGTGTGCCGGAGTTTTACACTGAGTTGTATCGTTTGTGGTGGGTGCGGTATGCATTCCCACGCAGGACCCGCAGGGCCTAAAAGCGTGGGCGCGAGGTCGTGCTGAGTTCGGGCTTTTGTGCCTTGATGTCTTTGTGGTGATTAAGGAGTAACGATGATGGATTTGACCACCAAATATATGGGCCTGAGCCTGAAGAATCCGCTGATCGCATCAGCAAGCCCTCTGACGTCTACCGTAAAAAGTATTCAGCGTCTGGAAAAAGCAGGTATTGCGGCGGTTGTTCTGCCATCACTGTTTGAAGAGCAGATTCGCCGGGAGCAGGAAGAGGAAGAACAGATTGCCCTGTCCAGAAATGACCTGTTTCCGGAGGCAACTTCATTTCTGCCATCAGGCCTGACGCTGGAACGGGGCTCTCAAGCGTATCTGGATACCATTCATAAGGTGAAGTCGGTTGTGGATATTCCCGTCATTGCCAGCCTGAACGGTTGCTCTGAAGGCGGATGGGTTGACTACGCCCGGCAGATTGAACAGGCCGGTGCTGATGCTCTTGAACTGCATGTTTATTACAACCCACCCTCGCTGGATATCACCGGACGAGAGGTTGAGGACGTCTATCTGGACGTCGCAAGACGTGTGAAGAACAGTGTCACCATTCCGGTGGCATTGAAGGTCGATCCATTCTTCAGTGCTTTCGGCAATATGGCCCGCCAGTTCGATGAAATTGGTGTGGATGGGCTGGTGATGTTTAACCGGATGTTACAGCCTGACTTTAACCTCACCAGCATGCTGGTGGAACCGAGCTGGCCCATCAGTAAGGCGGGTGAGATTGGTATTCCCCTGCGATGGATCAGTGTTCTGCATGGCAAAATCAATGCTTCTCTGGCGGCGACTTCCGGTGCCTATGATCATGAAGATGTCATCAAGTACCTGCTGGCTGGCGCAGATACGGTGATGCTGGCTTCAGCACTGATACGCAATGGTGCGGACTATGTGTCTGTATTGTTGAAGGGGGTGGAAGTCTGGTTAAAACAACGGGAATTTACCGACCTGAATGAAATGCGCGGCATGATGAGCCAGCGCTCTGTTGCTAACCCGGAAGCATTTGAACGGGCCAATTATATTCGTACGGTGGATGGGGCTAAAAAATAACGCCTCCCGCTACCCGCTTCCCGAAAAAGCCGGGACGCTTAACCCTCGTTCCCACGCTCTGCGTGGGAATGCATACGGATCTGGCCGCATGTGGAGAAACCTCTCCTTGCCCGAATCTGTGGGGTTTCAGGCTGGTTATTCACTTGTGGCGAGTACGGTATGCATTCCCACGCAGAGCATGGGAACGAGGTTATATTTTGCGACAACCTCGCTGGGCGTGGGAGCGAGGGCATAAATAGAAAGGGAGAATGCTCCGGGGGAAGGGGCCGCTCCCGGCAATGATAAAAAGAGGAGCAGACCATTATGATGTTTTCTAATACGGTGAAGGCCGTCAGAGGGGCGTTGCTGGATATTCGTCAGGTTGTTACAAAGCCTGAGAAAATGGAGGATAACCTGCGCTATATCAGTGATGGTTTGCTGATCATCGATCAGGGTAAGGTTGCCTGGCATGGTTGCTGGAAAGAGGGAAAGGCGCTGCTGCCGGAAGGCCTGCGACTCTGTGATTATCGCGGCAAGCTGGTGGTGCCTGGTTTTGTGGATACCCACATCCACTATCCCCAGATGGAAATTATTGGGGCCTATGGTGAACAGTTACTGGAGTGGCTGAATACCTACGTTTTCCCAACAGAGCAGAAATACGGCAACAAGCGTTATGCTTCAGAAATGTCGGGCCTGTTTGTTAATGAACTGTTGAAGAATGGTACCACCACGGCCATGGTTTTCTGCAGTGTTCATCCTGAATCCGTGGATGCCCTGTTTGAAGAGTGTGACCGGCGCAATATGCGTATGATTGCCGGTAAGGTGATGATGGATCGTAATGCGCCGGAAGCATTGCTGGATACTCCGGAAAGCAGTTATCAGGACTCCCGTCGCTTACTGAAGAAGTGGCATAAGCGCAACCGTCTGCTTTACGCCATTACGCCACGGTTTGCGCCAACGTCATCACCGGAGCAGCTGGAAAAAGCCATGGCGCTTCGTGAAGAGTTTCCCGATGCTTATGTGCAGACTCATCTGTCAGAGAACCTGAATGAAATTGAGTGGGTGAAATCACTGTATCCCGACCATGATGGTTATCTGGATGTATACAACCACTATCGTTTGACTGGCGAACGGTCTGTTTATGCGCACTGTGTTCATCTGACTGATAAAGAGTGGCAGGTGATGGAAGAAACTGGTTCATCCATTGCCTTCTGCCCAACGTCCAATATGTATCTTGGTAGTGGTTTGTTTAATTATCGTCGTGCTGCAGATAATAATGTTCGTGTTGGTATGGCGACTGATGTAGGTGCCGGCACTTCATTCAATATGTTTGAAACCCTGAATGAAGCCTACAAAGTGGTTCAGCTGCAAAAAGAAAAACTGCCTGCCATTGAAGGATTTTACCGGGCAACACTCGGTGGTGCACACTCATTATATCTTGATGATTGCATTGGCAACTTTGATGTGGGCAAAGAAGCGGATTTTGTGGTGCTCGATCCGGTAGCAACCCAGGTGCAGCAGTTGCGCTGGGATAACTCAAAAGTACTGGATGAAAAACTGTTTGTGTTAATGACGCTGGGTGATGACCGGAATATCTATCGAACCTACGTTGATGGACGTTTGGTTTATTCAAATACCCGGTGAATAGCAACATGTGACATTGTGGTTCACATAAAGTGGTTCACATAAAGTGGTTCACATAAAGTGGTTCACATAAAGTGGTTCAAATAAAAAACTCCGGAATGACTCCGGCTGTTATCAATCCTTCGCTTTCGTTGCAGTTTCAGACATTCAGTCCGGGCACTTCTGAAAGCAAACAAAACCAAAGCTCCCTTTAACGATTGTCTGATCAGTCAGGCTGTGCGCCAGCGGGCAGGTTTTGATTTACATCAAAGAGATCATAAACAACCAGATATTATTAATTAATTAACGGAATAAAATCATGAGAATCGTAATTGCCCTGGGTGGAAACGCAATCCTGCAACGTGGCGAACCTTTGGAGTGTGAAACCCAGCGCAGAAACATCCGCAAGGCTGCTGTCGCCATCGCCAGAATTGCCCGCCATCATCAAGTTATTCTCACCCATGGTAATGGGCCTCAGGTTGGCCTGCTGGCATTAATGAACGATGCCTATAAAGGTGTATCACCCTACCCACTGGATGCCCTTGGCGCCCAGACCCAGGGAATGATCGGCTTCATGTTTGAACAGGAACTGCGTAACCAGATGCCGGGTCATAATATCTGTACGGTATCAACCCAGACGCTGGTGAACCGGAACGATCCTGCTTTTGGTGACCCGGATAAATTTGTGGGCCCTGTCTATGACCGTCAACAGGCTGATGAGCTGTTGCAAACCCATGAAGACTGGACGATCAAACCCGATGGTCAATACTTTCGTCGTGTTGTGGCGTCGCCCATGCCGGAGGAAATCCTTGAGCTGTCGGCATTGCAGCACCTGATCTCCAATGAAGAAATCACCGTAATCTGTGGTGGCGGTGGTGGTGTGCCGGTGACGAAAACAGCGGACGGACAGTTGCAGAATGTAGAAGCTGTTATTGATAAAGACCGTTCATCCCGCCTGCTGGCTGAAGGATTAAAGGCAGATGCTTACCTGATTCTCACCGATGTTCCTGCTGTGGCGACCAACTTTGGTCATCCGGATTCAAAAAATATCCGCTGCGCCACACCGGAAGCGATGGATAAACTCGATTTTGCCTCTGGCTCCATGGGACCCAAGGTGGAATCTGTTGTCGAGTTTGTCCGCAATGGCGGAAAAATGGCTGCTATTGGTTCTCTGGATCAGGCCGCAGAGATTCTGACTTCTGATTCCGGGACTGTTATCCGTCAGGATGTAGCAGGCGGTATCAGCTACTACGATTAATCACCCTTAACGCCTACCATCCCAAAGAGTTCTCGGTTGATACCGGGAACTTTTTCTATTTTTGAGTGCCTTAGAGATTTTGGCGTTTAAAATTTTAGGGCTTTGAGATTATGGCGGATGTGGGGGAAGTATCTAAAGTACTGACGCAGTATGGAATAATCGACGAAGAGGAGGCGAAGCGTAATCATCAAAAGCAAGGTCATTTTGCAGCCTTAACGGTTACAAAAGAAAGATCTGATAAAGCACTGGCTCAGGTTGATGATCAATTATCCTCGAAGCCATCAATACCGATGGCGCAGTTCAGGGTAAAAGTGGATGAGCCAAAAGCCTCTAATCGAGCCTTTTTAGCAGGTGGAGAACCAGCGGGGTTAACATCGGAATGCTCTCCTCCAGCAACTTCAACCGCTTCGACATCGTCATCAAACAGTGATTTAAGCATAGCTGCGGGTCCGGGCATCTTTCCTCCTGGTGATGCTACCGATCGTATTAACTATTTGAAAAAACATGATGCCTCTCTGTATAAGGATATTTATGATAGTGCTCTGAATAATGATTCTAAAATAAAGAAAATATTTGATCAGATTTCAGCACAATCTTCCCCTGAAGAGAGATCCGTTTTATTGAAAAAATTGACTGAACAATTGAATAAAAAGCACGGGACAGCCTACGGCGAAGCAAAAAAAGTGTTTGCGGCCACAAAAGATCAAGAGGTATACGGCATTATTAATGAACAGGTTGGTTCTCTTACAAAACAGATTAGATGCCTTGAAGATGGTCGAACTATGATTACAGGGGAGCAGGCTCGAATTCAGTTTGGATTGATAGACGCAATATTTACCATGCAGATTGATCTGGCCCATATTATGAATGGTAAATTGCTACCATCTGATATATCTAAGGGTAGATATAGAAAAATTGTTGGCTGTTTTTATCGTTCCTTTGGGATTGATGAAAAAGAAACAGAAAAGGGATCTTTTAAGCCAGTGCTAGTGGAGTGTATTGAATGTGGTAGAACGGAAAAAGCAAATAAAGTAAAAGGTATATTTAATTTGTTTCAAATTGAGTTGGCTCGATTTATGAAGGTTAAAAGAGTGCACTTTGGCGTGTATTCTGATGTTTCAAAAGAATCAGCAGAAAAGCTGAAAGAGTATCTTGATAAAATTAATGTTTATCACCTTTTTTCACCAAAAGCCGGATCTGGTTACATTTCTTCTCGGTTGATAAATTCAAGCATTCCGGTCACTTCCTATGATCCATTTGTTCAAAAAATTACTTTTGCCAAGGTTGATAAGTTGGATTACATGAATGCTGTTGATAAATATGTAATGGTTTTGTCTGGATTAAACATTGATATATTGAATAGTGCGATGCTGATCGTTGCTCCTTACCGGTTATCTCGTACAAAAAAAAATGGAAAAAGGTATGTCACGGAGGCAGTAAACGTGTTTTTACCAAGGGTTTTAAAGTGTTGGTTCGATAAAGGAGGCAAAAAAGTTATCATAATGTCCCCTGCTGTGGGTGAAGAGCAACTGTTCAGTCCAGATAAAATGAAGCAGGCAAGCATAAAAGTTGAGCCAGTTCTTCCGGGCTTTTCGTCTGATATCTATAAAGGATTCGAAGAATTTAATGGAGTCTGTGGAGTTTATGAAATCCTGGCAGATAGCGGTATCGGCAAGGGTTGATCGAGATCCGTTGGGGAGCGATGAATAAGTTCCGATAATGAGTATGAAATGACGTTTATTGATCTCCCTGTTACATTGGCTTTCGTGTCCAGGGAGAAGGAATAGGAAAAGAAAAGAAAAAGAATAGAAAAGAATAGAAAGAATAGGACACCCACAATAATAAAGAATAGGACACCCACAAAATAGAATAAAGAATAGGATACCCACAAAGAATAAAAGGAAAGAATAGGACACCCACAAAGAATAAAAGGAAAAAAAAAGAATAAAAAGAATAGGACACCCACAAAATTGACTCCCTGATAAAGAATAAAGAATAGGACACCCACAAAATAATAAAGAATAAAGAATAAAGAATAAAGAAAAAAAGAATAGGACACCCACAAAATTGACTCCCTGAGAAACTATTCCTAGAAAGAATAAGACACCCACAATAAAGAATAGGAAAAGAATAGAAAAGAATAGAAAAGAATAGAAAAGAATAGAAAAGAATAGGACACCCACAAAATTGACTCCCTGAGAAACTATTCTATATTTCCTCTGTACTTTTTTTCTGACAGGAGAGCCCATGACCAGTCCCCGGAGAAATCTAATCGATACGGCGAGCACACGTTACTACCACTGCATCGCTCGCTGCGTTCGCCGGGCGTGGCTTTGCGGTCAGGATGATTTTTCGGGAAAAAACTTCGAACATCGCAGACAGTGGGTGATAGATCGCCTCCAGATACTGGTGAATATTTTTGCTATTGAGATCTGCGCCTATGCCATTATGTCCAATCATTATCATCTGGTGTTGCACATCAACACGGCTGAAACGGAGCAATGGAGCGACCGTGAGGTTTTACAACGATGGTCGCAATTATTTAATGGGTCAACGCTGGTTCAGCGTTATCTTAAAGATGAAAAGTTGAGTGAGGCAGAGCAACACCAGGTTGATGAATATGTGAAAAAGTACCGAGAGCGATTACAGGATATCAGCTGGTTTATGCGCTGCCTGAACGAGTATCTGGCCCGGGAAGCCAACAGGGAAGATGACTGCAAAGGCCGGTTCTGGGAAGGCCGCTTTAAAAGCCAGGCATTACTGGATGAAGCCGCCCTCCTCACTTGCATGGCTTATGTTGACCTTAACCCGATCAGGGCAAAAATGGCCGACACGCCGGAAGCCTCTGACTATACCTCCATTCAGCAACGCCTGGCGTCTCTGGCAGAAAATCACACCTATAAAAAAACCGGTCTGCCCCTCAAACCCCTGCGATTACCGGGGCAAAATCCCGATAAGGCCATTCCGTTTAGCCGGCAGCACTATGTTGAGTTAGTGAACTGGAGTGGAAGAATTCTTATACCCGGTAAGCGGGGTGCTATTTCCGGTAATACACCAGCCATCCTGTCCCGCCTGGGAATAGTTCAGAATGAGTGGCTCAAAACCATGGCATGGAATAATCG
>NZ_JAVRMB020000087.1:0-24104 GCF_031844845.1 Endozoicomonas sp. | reverse complement strand
TCTTCTGTCAGATGAATTCGCCCTAATGATGCCAGGCAGGGATTCAGCCCTGACGGCAGGCGATCGATTGAAAATGAGTGCCTGCTGCCTTTTCGGCTTTTGAAATGGATGTCGGAGAAACTTTCTTTCTCTCCCTTTTTGCTTTTCAACTTTTTATTTTTGGCACAGACCGCTCTGAATGTAGTGGCTGCGGCCAGTGTTCCATTGTCTGAAATTATTGAGTTGTAGGCGTGCCCCTTGTCCTTTTGCTCCTGGTAAACCTGAGCTTTTATAGCGGGGCGCATATTGATAAATTTGCCGTTCTCATCAAGGTAGCTGTCGTTTAGAAAACGCTCTACCGCCAGATTGTAGGATCTGCGGAATAAGACTAAGGCTTCTTTGTAGGCGGCTTTGTTCTCCGGGTAAAATCTAATTTTTTTTGACGCTATTATTTTTGCGCCTTTCAGCCGGTTTTTTTCCGTAGAGGTTATTGCCGACTGAGGTAATGAAACTGATAAGCTCTGCGGAGTCGAAGGCTTCAGAGGGGTTAACCGAACCATCCAGGATTTCGTTCTGTCCACCCGATAGTTCGGGGAACCACCGGATAAGTTCGAATCCTGACTGGTCTTTCGTGGTAGCCATAAACAGTGCTGAATTTCCGAGCACTGCGGACTCCAGAATGGTTTTATGTCTTTTTCATTGAGCGTGGACAGCAATGGCAATGTCAGTGATAAACACGACCTCCGGGAGCCGTTTGAGCAAGCGTCATTGTTGTGTGGCGATGCTGGATTTTTGTCTGGCAGAGCTGATTTTTGCATAACTTATTATTCAATCTCTTTCGGGACGGTTGAATAAGTACACCCATCCAGAAAAATCCATGAGGGTCAAAGTATTCGGGTAAATATAATCCAAAATGTTGCGTTCGTTGCATTTTTTTTGAACTGCATGATTATGCGGTGAGCGTACTGCCGGTAAACGGCCTTACCGGCAGTGGTTTTTATAGTCGACAGTTGAAATAAAAAGCAACGAACGCAACAAGCCCTGCTAGACTTGGCCTGTACTGGTCTTTTGGTCGCGATAGCGCAGTCATTTTCCTGTTTTCAGGCGATGTATTGTGTTTGGGACTTGTATAAAGGCAGCTTGAGCCTTGGATCATAACAACGAATGTTGCGCTCGTTGCGGTTTTAATCAAGAGTGTATCCTCATTGTACCGATGCAGGTAAACCAGGCCCTCAAAGGCCTTATGTCTGCCGAAGCTGAACAGCCAATATAGGGCGTTTTTTGTAGGTTTCCAGATGATCCTTGAACGAGACTAAGGCGCAGTCTCGTTCAAACATACAAACCCGCACAGTAACCCGATGCCCAGGCCCACTGGAAATTAAACCCTCCAAGATGTCCGGTAACGTCCAGAACTTCACCGATAAAGTAGAGTCCTGACTGATTCTGGCTCTCAAAGGTTTTGGAAGAAATATTATCGGTAGCTACACCACCCAGTGTGACTTCTGCTTTTTTGTAGCCTTCGGTGCCTGCAGGCATAAACTCCCAGGCCTCCAGATTTTCTGCCAGTTGTTGCAGCTCATTTGGTGAAAACTGATTAACGGGTTTACTACCATTGTCTGTTATTTTCTGCAGCTCACCATAAGTACAAAGTGCAGTAGCCAGACGACGGGTTAGCTGGTCTGACAAGACTGATCGAAATTCGGCTTTTGGCTTCGACTCTCTGAGATCATTCAGCCAGTCTTCAATGGAAATACCCGGCAGCCAGTTTATGGAGACTTTATTGCCTGGCCTCCAGTAAGAAGAGATCTGGAGTACGGCTGGCCCACTCAATCCTCTGTGGGTAAAGAGTATATTTTCACGGAAGCTTTGCCCGTTGCAGCTGACGATAACATCAGCACTGACGCCGGATAACTCAATAAAGTGTGCCAGCCATTGTTTATCCATAGTGAATGGAACCAGGCCAGGCAGCCTTTCTATCAGGTGATGCCCGAACTGTTCCGCCAGTTCATAGCCAAGCCCCGATGCTCCCATGGTTGGAAATGATAATCCGCCCGTCGCCACCACCAGCGAAGTGCAGTGAATCTTGCCCAGTGTAGTGTCCAGCAAAAACGCTTCAGCCCCTTCTGATGCCACACGCTTTACATGTTTCAGCGAAGCCTTCAACCGGATAGCAACTCCAGACTTTTGGCATTCAGCCACCAGCATTTCCACGATGTCACTGGACTGGTGATTACAGAAAAGCTGTCCAAGTGTTTTCTCATGCCAGGGAATATGGTGTTTGTCCACCAATGCCTGAAAGTCCCACTGGGTATAGCGGGACAGCGCCGATTTACAGAAGTGAGGGTTTCCGGAAAGGTAGTTGGCAGGCTCTGCATACATATTGGTGTAATTGCAGCGACCACCACCGGAGATAAGTATCTTTTTACCAATTTTGTTGGCATGGTCGATCACCAGCACCTTACGCCCTCGATCACCAGCAGTCAGCGCACACAGCAACCCGGAAGCCCCTGCCCCGATAATAACGGCATCGTATTGCATGGTTGGCAATAATGATTGATTCAAAGGCATAGCCTGGCGTCCACAGAAAGTATGAAGGTGATTTTCGGGGCAATATAACGAAACTGGCAGGGAGTACTCAAGAGTCAAGTCAGCTAAGATGATAAGAATCTCTAATAACAACACCCATCTGTCGGGCCTGCCATGAATTACCTGCGAGAAATCCAGCAACACGTTAGTCAACATCTCAAGCTTTCTGAACCGAATAGCCCTCTGGTTAAGCAAGCTTCGACTCTGGCAGACCGGTATATTGACGGTGCTTTGAAAAGGTTGTGGGTTATTGATCTGGCCTCAACCGGATTTGCCAGTGAGCTCACCAACCGCTCTGGCGGATTGGCCGGGATCAAAGTACTGAAGCCCCCCTTCAATCTCTCTGAAGAAGACCTTGTGATTGCTGCAGATCATGGGCTTGATGTTGATCTGCAAGTTAAGACCTGTAGAAAAATTCTGGACTCTGGAGCCAGCCTGATTCTTATTGCCTCAAAAAACAGTACTGTTTACCAATCGATCAATCCTTCTCTGTTTCTTGATAACGCCCTGGAAAAAGTACCCTGCGGTCTATTTGATGATCGCTTCTGTCCAGTAGATACAACCGTCAACATCACTATTGCCTGGTGCTTTATTGCCGAGTGGCTTAATGCCTGTGTCTCCCGCGGGTATATGCCGGTTATCAATGCCAGTACTTTTCAACAGGGAGGCGCTGAACGAGCGGCTCTCTATCAAAATGATGGCCTGTTCCACAACAAAGATACATTTGACGTAGAACCCTTACCTTCCGGTACCTATTGCAAGCTGTACCTGAATCAGCTGAGCAATACTCTGGATCATATTATCTTTACTCAGTCGTCTTTAATGAAAAAGGCCCGTGCCATGCATCAGCAGGCACTTGATCAGAACGGAGTACTTTGGTTTAAAGCTGATTCACATCTCATCCAGAATCAATTTAATTCTGTCGGAAATCCAGATCTCTTCCATTATCTTGATGAAAATCTGACCGCTGAAAGTGTAAACAATATTTTAAGCCAGCCCAACATTTACACTCATCTTGGTTATTACACTTACCCTCATATTCCTATCTTCTTCATTAACCAGGCAGGTGCTCCAAGTATCTGGCTTCAAGGTGGAATGGAAAGCAACAGGATTGCTTTAAATGATAACAGAGTGGTTATTGATCAGCGGTGGACGTTTGGTGATGCTGTACTCAGTCTGCCCGGTTACGACATTCGAGCAATTCCGGAGTCCGGTGTTATTCAAAATTGTCTGTTTTGGGAGCTGAACCTTCAGCTTCTGATTCTAAGGACAAACCACCCATAACGATCAACAGGATAAACAGCATAAAAAACCCTGCAATTGCAGGGTTGTTAGTCAGGGCAGATAAAGGGGTTATTTACCCGGTTTCTTACGAATAGCCTGAAGCGTTCTGAGCTGGGTAGCAGCCTCGGCCAGCTGGGTTGGAGAAAGCACCTCTTGATTAAAACCGCAACGAGCGCAACATTCATTGTTATGATCCAAGGCTCCAGCTGCCTTTATGCAAGCCCCAAACACAATATATCACCTGAAAACAGGAAAACGACTGTGTTATTGCGACCAAAAGACCTGCACAGGCCAAGTCTAGCAAGACTTATTGCGTTCGTTGCAATTTTTTTCAACTGACTGATAGCTGATGTGTATGACAGCCTATTTTATATATCTATCTCTGCCATGGTTTTTCCTGCTAGAAATGAACTATCTTAATCTTTGTTGTCTAACTCAGCAGACTTATCTTTTTATATCGAAAATAATGGAATCCTATGGTAACTAAAACAACGCCAGAAGAAGAAGAAGACAAACAGAATCAAAAAGATATTTTTGATCTTGCCAATAAATTTATAGCCCTGGCCAATAATATGAGCCAGAAAGACAAGAAGGAGTTCTGGAAAATTGGTACGGCATTCCGCTATGCCGCTGCCCGATACAGCTCTCACGAATCGGCTGTGGGCAGTCAGGATCTACTTAAAGATCGGGATGAGCTGGAGAACTGGATGGCCTCCCAGTTCAAGACCATGCTGATTGAAAACATGCAACAGCAGATTGCAGCCCTTAAGAGTAAGGATCAAACGGATGAAACGTTGCAATAATTACTTCCGGTTTCTTACCTGGAGTCTCTTGGCCATAACGAAGAACCCTGCCAAGGCAGGGTTCTGTTTTTTTGCTGCATTTATAAAAACCGCTTTTTATGAATAGTGGTTCTGACTTACTTGCCCATCTTCTTGCGAATAGCCTGAAGTGTTCTGAGCTGGGCAGCGGCTTCGGCCAGCTGGGTTGCAGCTCTTGAGTAGTCAAATTCACCATTCTGGTTTTCAAGGGCTTTTTCTGCCTGACGCTTGGCTTCTTCAGCCGCAGCCTCATTCATATCATCAGCTCTCAGCGCCGTATCCGCCAGGATCTTGATCTGGTTTGGCTGCACTTCCAGGAAACCACCGGAAACGTAGAAGACTTCTTCTTCGCCACCTTCGGTGACCAGACGGATCGGGCCGGGTCTCAGCTCTGTCAGCAGCGGCGTGTGACCGGGAGTAATACCCAGATCGCCCAGAGAGCCGGTAGCGATCAGCATCTCTACCTGACCTTTGAAGATCTCCTGCTCAGCACTAACGATGTCGCAATCTACGGTTAAAGCCATGATGGGCTACCTCCTTAGGAACGTTGCCCGCTTCCCGCTGCCCGCTTCCCGCTGCCCGCAAAAGCACAAGCGGCTCTGGCTTTTTCGGGGAGCGGGCGGCGGGTGGCGGGCAGCGGCCTTACTTACATAGACTTGGCTTTTTCAACCGCTTCGTCAATGGTGCCAACCATATAGAAGGCCTGTTCTGGCATGGAGTCATACTCGCCTTCCAGGATCCCTTTGAATGCACGGATCGTTTCTTTCAACGAAACATACTTACCGGGAGAACCCGTAAAGACTTCTGCTACGAAGAATGGCTGAGACAGGAATCGCTCAATCTTACGGGCACGGGATACGCTCTGCTTATCTTCTTCAGACAGTTCATCCATACCCAGAATGGCAATGATGTCTTTCAGCTCTTTATAGCGCTGCAGTACTGTCTGAACGCCACGAGCCACGTCATAGTGCTCCTGACCAATCACCAGAGGATCCAGCTGACGGGAAGTGGAGTCCAGTGGATCAATCGCCGGGTAGATACCCTTGGAAGCGATATCACGACTCAGTACTACGGTGGCATCCAGGTGCGAGAAGGTGGTTGCCGGAGAAGGATCCGTCAAGTCATCCGCAGGTACGTATACCGCCTGGATTGAGGTAATGGAGCCCGCCTTGGTCGAGGTAATACGTTCCTGCAGAACGCCCATCTCTTCCGCCAGCGTTGGCTGATAACCTACCGCCGATGGCATACGACCCAGAAGTGCTGATACTTCAGTTCCTGCCAGGGTGTAACGATAAATGTTGTCGATAAACAGCAGTACATCGCGGCCTTCATCACGGAACTTTTCCGCCATGGTCAAACCCGTCAGAGCGACTCGCAGACGGTTTCCCGGTGGCTCGTTCATCTGGCCGTAAACCAGAGATACTTTGTCGATTACGTTGGAATCGGTCATCTCGTGGTAGAAGTCATTACCTTCACGGGTACGCTCACCCACACCGGCAAATACCGAGTAACCAGAGTGCTCGATGGCGATGTTACGGATCAGCTCCATCATGTTGACGGTTTTACCAACACCGGCACCACCGAACAGGCCAACCTTACCACCTTTGGCAAATGGGCAAACCAGGTCGATGACCTTAATACCGGTTTCCAGCAGTTCATTACTGGACGACTGATCCGCATAACCAGGGGCCTTACGGTGAATGGAGGCACGCTCCTCTTCACCTATGGGCCCTTTCTCATCAATCGGGTTACCCAGAACGTCCATGATACGGCCAAGGGTTTTTGTACCCACTGGCACCTGGATAGGCGCGCCGGTATTAACGACATCCAATCCACGGGAGATACCTTCAGTAGAGCCCATGGCAATGGTACGAACGACACCATCGCCCAATTGCTGCTGAACTTCCAGCACCAGCCCTTTACTATCGACGTTTAATGCGTCATACACTTTGGGAACGCTGTCCCTGGGAAATTCGACGTCGATGACGGCGCCGATAATTTGTACGATACGACCGCTACTCATAGTCTTTCCTCACCCTTAATCTTTAGCAATCTGCAGCAATCTTTTATACCGCCGCACTCTCTAATGGCTGCGGCGCTCTAATGGCTGCAGCGCTCTACTGGCTGCGGCGCTCTAAACGGCCGCTGCGCCGCTGACAATTTCAGACAGTTCCTGTGTGATCGCTGCCTGACGAGCCTTGTTATACACCTGTTGCAGATCGTCGATCAGATCCCCGGCGTTATCTGTAGCACTCTTCATGGCTACCATTCGAGCCGCCTGTTCACAGGCATTATTTTCAACCACCGCCTGGAAAACCTGAGACTCGATATAACGTACCAGCAGGCCATCCAGCAACAGTTTGGCATCGGGTTCATACAGGTAGTCCCATGGTCTCTTCAGAGAGGCATCATCATCGGGTACCAGTGGCAATAACTGTTGCACTTCCGGCATCTGAGTCATGGTGTTCACAAACCGGTTATTCACCACGTACAACCGATCGATTCGGCCTTCCTCATAGCTGTCCAGCATCACCTTGACACCACCGATCAGGTCAGCAATATTGGGTGAGTCACCAATATGAGTCAGGGCCGCAACGGTGTTTTCAGCACCCATGCTACGGAAAAAGGAAACCGCCTTACCGCCAATCAGACAGAGGTCTATTCCAACGTCCTTATCACTCCAGGCTTTCATGTTCTCTACGGTTTTCTTGAACAGGTTAATGTTCAAACCACCACAGAGGCCCCGGTCAGTGGAAACAATGATGAAGCCAACACGCTTAACGTCACGCTCAATCATAAAGCTGTGCTGATACTCAGCGTTGGCGTTGGCGATATGACCTACCACCTGACGAATACGTTGAGCGTAGGGGCGGCTGGTCTGCATCCGCTCCTGAGCCTTGCGCATTTTACTCGCCGCCACCATTTCCATGGCGCTGGTAATTTTCTGTGTACTTTTAATGGACGATATTTGCGTCCGTATCTCTTTTGCGCCAGCCATATTCAGTTACCCGTTGTCAGTTATCAGTTGCCAGTTGTTGGACAGCAGGCAGTTAGTTCCGGACAGGCTTTTCACTGTCCACTGACAACTGCCCACTGACAACTGATCACCAGGTCTGGGTGGCCTTGAACTTCTCAATGACTTCCTTAAGGCCAGATTCAATCTCGCCGTTGTAGTCACCGGATTCATTGATGGTTGCCATCAGCGCACTGTGCTCGGAGCTGGCATAGCTGATCAGAGCCGCTTCAAAGGCACCCACCTTGTTCAGGGCAATATCCACAAGGAATCCTTTCTCGGCGGCGTAGATCACCAGACCCATTTCCGCTACCGACATGGGGGAATATTGCTTCTGCTTCATCAGTTCAGTAACGCGCTGACCATGCTCCAGCTGTTTACGGGTTGCTTCGTCAAGATCAGAAGCAAACTGGGCAAACGCCTGCAGTTCACGGTACTGGGCAAGGGCCAGACGAATACCACCACCGAGCTTTTTAATGATCTTGGTCTGGGCAGCACCACCTACGCGGGATACCGAGACACCCGCGTTCATCGCAGGACGGATACCCGCATTGAACAAGTCTGTTTCCAGGAAGATCTGACCATCGGTAATAGAAATTACGTTGGTCGGTACGAATGCTGATACATCACCCGCCTGAGTCTCAATGATGGGCAGCGCCGTCAGAGAACCGGTCTTACCTTTTACTTCACCGTTGGTGAACTTCTCAACGTAATCAGCATTAACTCGTGCCGCACGTTCCAGCAGACGAGAGTGCAGATAGAAAACATCACCGGGGTAAGCCTCACGGCCTGGCGGACGACGAAGCAGCAGGGAGATTTGACGATAAGCCCAGGCCTGCTTGGTCAGGTCATCGTATACGATCAGGGCATCTTCACCGCGGTCACGGAAGTATTCGCCCATGGTGCAACCGGCAAACGGTGCCAGAAACTGCATCGCTGCTGGATCAGCCGCGCCGGCAGCCACCACAATGGTGTGATCCATGGCACCGTGTTCTTCCAGTTTGCGAACCACGTTGGCAATGGTCGATTGCTTCTGACCAATAGCAACGTAAACACACTTAACGCCAGTGCCTTTCTGGTTGATGATGGCATCAATGGCCAGAGCCGTCTTACCGGTCTGACGGTCTCCGATGATCAACTCACGCTGACCACGTCCAATCGGCACCATGGAGTCAATAGCTTTGTATCCAGTCTGAACCGGCTCATCAACAGACTGACGGGCAATGACGCCAGGGGCTACTTTTTCCAGGGGAGAGGTCTGAGTGGTTTCCAGAGGGCCTTTGCCATCGATGGGATTACCCAGGGCATCCACAACACGCCCCAGCAGTTCAATGCCCACCGGAACTTCAAGAATTCGACCGGTGCACTGGACAGTCTGACCTTCAGCCAGATCGCCACAGTCACCCAGTACCACTGTACCGACGGAGTCACGCTCCAGGTTCAGTGCCATGCCGTAAACATTGCCGGGGAACTTGATCATCTCCCCATACATGGCATCCGCCAGACCATGAATACGTACAATACCGTCAGTTACGCTGACAATCGTGCCCTCATTTCGGGCCTCACTGGACACATCAAGTTTTTCAATTCGACTCTTGATGATGTCACTGATCTCTGAAGGATTCAGTTGTTGCATCGCTTATCTGCCCGCTCTTGATCGAAAAAAGAACACCGTAAACATAGTCAGGAAATCATCGCATCAGCCAGCTTGCTCAGCCGGGCGCGGAGACTGCCATCAATGACCAGATCCCCCGCTTTGACGATAACGCCACCTAAAATGCTACTGTCGATTTCTGTTACCAGATGAACAGAACGTTCCAAACGAACCGCCATTTTTTCTGCCAGCCTGTCCTGCTGTTCCTGACTTAATGGATACGCTGAAGTCACCTGCACCTGCTGGGAACGCTCTTGTTCCGCTTTCAGCTGGGCATATAGAACAACAATTTCAGGCAACAGTTTCAGACGACGATGTTCTGACAACACCCGAAGATAATTCTCAACCGGCTTGTCCAGGTCACCCTGACAAAGCCCAATAATAGCATCCGCCTGCTGTGCCCCACTCAACTGTGGGTTGCCCAGCATGTCGACCACTTTCTGGTACGCTGTCACACTGGCACAGAGAGACAGCATGTCAGACCATTCGCTCAAACGTGATGAATCACGGGCATATTCAAATGCCGCTTTGGCGTAAGGGCGGGCACATGTGGTTAATTCCATGGTCTTGCGCCCTCTTAAAGTTCAGCCGCCAGATCATCAACCAGCTTGCTGTTCGCCGCTTCATCCAGGTGTTCACCCAGAATACGCTCTGCACCAGCAACCGCCAGACTGGCAACCTGAGAACGCAGTGTTTCACGAGCCCGATTAACTTCCTGCTCAATTTCTGCAAGCGCCGCGACCTTCAGGCGATCACCTTCAGCACGGGCCTGTTCTTTGGCGTCATCAACAATCTGGCTGCCACGCTTGTTAGCCAGCTCAATGATGCCCTGAGCTTCTGCCCTGGCTTCTTTCAGCAATTCAGCGACTTTATTATTAGCCTGAGCCAGGTCGTTTTCTGCTTTGTCAGCAGCAGCCAGACCATCGGCTATTCTTTGCTGTCGGTCACCCAGCGCTTTGGTCAGTGGTGGCCATACATATTTCATGCAGAACCACACAAAGAACATAAACGCGACGGATTGGCCGATTAGAGTTGCATTTAGATTCACGCCAACACCTCTTTCAGTTAATGTCGCTGGCTCTTTTCAGAGCCTGGCCTTCAATGCCTTTACGACTGCGGGCTAATGTAAGCCCGCAGTTTTCGCTTCTCATCAAAGCACTCGGCACCTACCTGGCACTTGTCAGGCATTAACGTCTTTGCTTAGAGCAGGCCAACGAAAGGGTTAGCAAAGGTGAAGAACAAAGCAATACCAACGGCAATCATTGGAATCGCATCAAGCAGACCCGCAACGATAAACATTTTGGTTTGCAGCATAGGTGCCGTTTCCGGCTGACGGGCAACCCCTTCCAGAAACTTGCCGCCCAGCAGCGCAAAGCCAATACCCGTCGCCAGTGCAGCTACACCCAGCATGATCGCGACACTGATGACTGTCAGACCAACTACCAGTTCCATATATCCTCCCGACTTTACAGGTCGTGTGTTGTGAGATTTGTGGTTCGTTAACGTTAAGTTATTTAGAGTGTAACCGTACAATCAGGCAGCTTATCTGTTTAAAAAGCAGAGTCGGTTGCCCCATTACCTTTCATTCACTCAGTGTTCTTCATGGACACTGCTCAGATAAACGATCGTCAGTACCATGAAGATGTATGCCTGAAGGGTAATAACCAGGATATGGAGTACAGCCCAGGCAAAGTGCAGTGGCAACTGTCCCCAGCCAATCATGGCAATCAGGATAAATATCAGTTCACCGGCATACATATTGCCGAACAGTCGAAGTCCCAGGGAAACGGGCTTGGCCAACAGGGATACTGTTTCCAGCAGCAGGTTTATGGGCATCAGTATAACCTTGGCCACTGGATTTTTACTGGAGAATGGGTGCATAGCCAGGTCTGAGAACATCCCAGACACACCTTTGACCTTAATCCAGAAGAAAATCATCAGCAGGAATACAGTAATGGACATCGACAGGGTGATGTTCGGATCAGTGGATGGCACCACCTTCATGTACGGAATACCAGCCAGTGTTGCCAGGCCGGGAATCCAGTCCACCGGAATCAGGTCCATCAGGTTCATGAAGAATATCCAGACAAAAATCGTCAGTGCCAGAGGGGCTATCATCGGATTTTTACCATGGAAAGACTCACGAACCGTGTTGTCCACAAACTCTACGATGATTTCAATCAGGTTTTGCAGCTTGCCCGGAACGCCGGAAGTGGCATTCTTCGCGACAAAACGGAACAAAAGAACAAATACAAACCCGAGAAATACAGACCAGAGCATGCTGTCTACATGAATGGCCCAAAACCCCATCTCCTTGGCTTCGACCGGTGTAACAGCGAAGGTCCACGTGGGTTCAGTGAGCATGCCCAGGGGCTTACCATAGGCATCAATTCGCTCGAAACCTGCGGGTAGTTGACCATAGGTCAAATTCTGCAGGTGGTGCTGTATGTATTCAGTAGCAGTATTTGCCATGGCTAATCCTGTAAACCATTCATTACATTTTCAATATCAAAGCTACTTAAGTGCTCAATTTTCGTTCTAAAATCGAACATTAAACAGCCTTTCCACTTAAACACTTTTCAGCAAAAAACGTCGCGAGCGACCCGTTTTTATACAAAATTCTCTACCCTGGCTTCCGATGAGCCACCAGCAAGGGCGCAAACCAACTCACCGCCTGAACCGCGATAAAAGATCCAAACAAAGCCAATGGCTCCAGCGGTTTAACCAGGGTAAAAACCAGAATAAAGCCGGCGGTAGTCAATACCAGTTTGCCCGCTTCTCCACGATAGAATGAGCTGACAATTAGTTTCGCGGAGCGCGCTCCACGATAACGGAATGCCCTCCAGACAAAGTACGCATTGGGCAGCGAGCAACAAAGCCCTCCCAGCAATGCGGACAGTGCAAAAGTGATTCCCTGGGGGAGCAGTACCAGAGCCAGCACTGCAGAGACAGCCAACTGGGCAACAACAACACGATGCACCGGTGGCTGTTGAAGCCACAGATATCGACGATAATCAGCACGACCGGATTTGCGGTTGGCAAACCCAGACCAGTCATCACTTTGCATTGCCATTTGCTGCTTCCAGACTTTTGCTTTTAACATACTTACGTTATCTACAGCTCGTTTTTTCGTTAGCAAAAGATTAATTTATGCACGCTGGGTAACTTTTTGTGAAAATCTGTCAGCATCTGTTGTTTGTTTATGATTCCTGACAATCCAGCGGGGTGCAGTATAATTGGTAATTGTACCTATATTCAACAGAAACCATACTGGTCTACTGATATTTCCCAAAGTCATAAAACACCATACTTGATAGAGCAGCCAGTCAGCACTTATTGTATAAGGAGTGGGAGAAAGTGTCCAAAGTTCTGATGACCCATCAAGTCGGTTAAATAATCAAATGACCATTGTATAAAAATCAACCTTTTTGCCTTTTCCTTTTTTAAAAGGGCTGCCAGTCAGTAATAAAATGGCACAATTGATTAAAAACTGTACTTCTGTATTTTCTCTTATGGGTTAACAGATAAAAGTGACGCTTCAGATTAAGCCCCGTAACCCCAATAGTTGCTATATGCCCGGTATCCAGAGTTGATTTCGCCGCAAGGCTGGAAATACAGGCGATACCGACACCGTCAACAACCGCTTGCTTAACTGCCTCGGAGCGATTCAACGTCATGGCAACCTTGGGAGACTCCAGCTGGGGAGCGATCATTTCATCAAACAACTCTCGCGTACCCGAACCCGGCTCCCTTAAAACCCATAACTCATCTGACAGAGAAGGAAGTGGAATATTTCCTTTATTGGCCAATGGATGATCCGGGCTACAGATAACCACCAGCTCATCTTCAAGCCATGTGGACACCTCAATGTCCGGATGCAGGCAGACGCCCTCGACCACCGCAAGGTCTATTTTGAAGTCCAGCAGGCGTTGTTCAATAATTCGGGTATTATCAATCTCAAGATCAATTCTTATACCCGGATTACTTTTCTGAAACTGGGAGAGCATCTTTGGCAACAGGTTATTACCGATCGTCGAACTGGCATTGAGGATCAGAGAGCCGCACTCATAAGAACCAGAACCATTGACAGAAAATTGCGTTTCCAGCTCTTTCGCTCGATCAATCAGCTCACAGGCCTTGGACAGAAGCGCACGACCAGAATCATTCATTTTGAGTCCAGCGCCCTGATTTCGATCAAAAAGAGACCCCAGATGTTTCTCCAGTTCAGATAATGCCATACTGGCCGCTGGCTGGGAAATATGCAGGCTTTCAGCCGCCCCGGTAACTCGCCCATATTGAGCAACCGCTCGAAATATTTCCAACTGACGAAGCGTAATATGCATTTGATGTACAACCTATTCCATCAAAAGAGCCACCAATCAAGTACAAATACCACAATCAATGGCCAACGTTTACGTGATACCCACTACCTCCTGAAACCAACGCTTGAAGACAGGACAAGAATATCATCTAACTTAAAATATCAGGGCATAAGCATACTTGATAGGTAATCAAAGTATTATTGATTTTTCTAAAAATATTAGCGCTATATACTGAGCTTTCAATGATTCCCCTCACTGAATTTATTCAGATTTATTCGAGTTACATCATGAAAAGTAATGGCATTACCAGTTGGGTTGAGTTAAAAAAACACACCCCCCAGTTTGAAGCTATTCTCAACAGCAGACGTGCTTTGAAGAAGGCCTCACCGTGGGATGATATGACACTTTTCTTCAAAGAAGCTGATAAGCATATCAAATAACTTTATCCCTGATTAATCGTGTTATTTAAATTAGCCGCTTATTTGAGCGGTTTTTTTTTATTGCCTGCGTAACAAAAAAACAACAGACACAAAGAATACCAAACAAAAATAAACAGATCTGATTTTTTAAATCCATTAATTCCAAAAACAACCATTAGAAAAATATTAATCCGCCAGTGTAATAAATATTATTACTATACGATGCTGTTAATAATCCCTCACATTCAAATCATCACTCAAAATCTTATTCAAAGAAGCACTTCCAAAATCAGCAATTAATTTTAATTTTTTCTGGAGCAAATCCAAGCGTATTGCCGCTCAATCAGTAACCATCTGCGGATGACATTGAACCTTGGTGCATTAAATGAAAATGGCGAAACATCGATACGTGATCTATATAAATATTCTGGTTGATAATAAAACGCTATTCTCAATAGCTCTTCTGAGTTCTAGCCAACCGGCTTTTCTATCTCATTTGCTCAGAAACTGGTCTATTTTTAGCAATGTTTCCTTTTTTTGAGCTTGATCTACAGAACATAGAAAAAGCAATCGACCGTTCTTTGTACGCACTTGGATATGGAATACGTTGGAGTCCCCATGAAAAAGATAACTTCGCTATTTACAGCACTTGCCATTACTGCCTTTTCTACTGTTTCAGCGGCACAGGGGTGGGAAGATGACTGGACAAATGATGATATTTTTGTAGGTCTGGAAGGTGGCTTTGCCCATACTAAAGTAAAAAAAGAGGGTGGAACCGGCTTTGAAGATAAAGACGATAAAACGTCCTTTTATGGTCTGCGTGTTGGCAGTTTTTGGAACGATGAAGCAAGAGCTTATTTTACAGTCAGCCAGGCTCAGCCGGATGATGTAAAAAAAGTTTCTGGCGAAGCAAAAGGGATTAAACAACTTAACCTGTTGGTCTCCGCTGATTATCTCTTTATGCCGGAATGGGAGATTCAACCATTTGTTGGCCTGACCCTTGGCGCAACCGAGAACAAGGCTGACAATTACGATAACAAGTGGGGTTTTGCATACGGCGTCCAGGGCGGGGTTATCTACCAGATTGAAAATATTGATCTGGAAGCCGGTTTAAAATACCTGGGCAACAGTACGGATATTGACGCTAAAGACAATAGTGGCAAGCTAAAAGTAAACGACTCTCGTCAGGTTTATGTAGCTGCATCCATTCATTTCTAAATCACCATTTAATCTAAGCCCTCGAAAAAACCTTCGAAAACCTCTTTCCCACGCTCTGCGTGGGGACGAGGTCGTTTAGTCTCTAATAATGTGCGGGATAAACCTGGAACTGTCTTTGGTGATAATCGAGTTATCTTCTCGAATACCTATCCCTGCCGGGCGATCAGCTACAACCCAACTGCCAACCAATGCATAGTTGCCAGCAAATTCTGGCAGTGGGTCGTACTTCTGTAAAATATAACCACTGTCTACATAAGGCCCATCAACAGAAACCAGAGTTCTCCCATTTTCCATTACCGAAATATTTGCACCTTCTCTGGAAAAAACAGGCTTTTTAACGTAGCGATTGCCTAAATCATCTCCCGGCTTTTCATCTTCGAAGTAGCTGGGCAACAGATTGGGATGCCCCTTAAACTCCCGCCAGAGTAATGGAAGAATCCCCTTATTTGAAAGAATGGCCTTCCAGGGAGGTTCGATAAACAGCGTTTCATTTCCAGGAAGGTAATTGCCAAACGCTTCCTCAAACATGAACTCCCAGGGATAGAGCTTGAACATCCCGGAAATCGTCATATCATCCAGATCGGTAAAATGCCCATCGGGACTTAAACCGATATCCTCTGTATAGATAAACCGGGTGTTTAACCCAGCCTGAACGGCACAATCCCGAAAATATTCAACCGTGCCATAGTCCTCTTCAGAGTCCTTGCTGGACGAAAAATAGAGAGGCTCACTCCCCATTTTCTGCTTCCTCAATAGCACCAGTGCTTCAATCAACATCTCCTGAATAATATTGAACTGATCGGTATCGGTGGGTAGCCTTTTTTCATCAATCATCTGTTCCAGCCAGAGCCACTGGAAAAATGCAGATTCATAGAGAGAGGTGGGCGTGTCGGCATTATATTCATAAAATTTTGCAGCAGACTGGCCATCATAGGAAAAATCCATTCGTCCATAAAGATGGGAATCTCTTCTCAACCATGACTCTCGAACATAATCCCAAACATACTCAGGAATTCGCAGTTGCTCCATCATCTGCTCTGAGTTAATCGCTTTATCCACCAGGTGCAGGCACATTTGGTGAATCTCTGCGGTTGGCTCTTCTATGTCTTTTTCAATCTGCTTCATAGTGAACTGATAATAAGCAGACTCATCCCAATAGGCTTCGCCACCGATGGTATGAAACCGGAACCCAAGAGACTCAGCCTGCTTTTTCCAGTCTTTTCTGGGAGAAGATGAAATACGATGCATTATCCCCCCCAACTGCCCCGGGCAGCAGAACGACTACCAAAGCCACCGCGCTTCATAGTGGTGCTTTTCAGAGATGGCTTGGCGGTTGCTTTTTTATCAACCATCACCTTTCCCTGTTTGTAGCTGCTGCCGACCTTGTCGTAGCCACCGGTTCGGAAAAAACCACCACTGCCCAGATAAAGAGGAATAACGGTAAAGGAGCTTCTCCCGGAACCTGGCTGCGCAGCCAGCATGAAGCCTTCCATGGTGGGAATATACTCCCCCGATGCCAACTGCTGACAGGTTGCCCCAAAATCCTGCTGACAGTCTGATCCCTGACTGTATTTAGGCGCCATCATCAAATGGTTTTGCCAGGCCTTGTTATATTCAAACCGGCAAACAGATTCTGAAATCACACCATCATCAATACAACTGGCGACGTCTTTATAGACCAGAGCCTCTCTGGATGAGTCCCCACAACCGCTAATAACAAAAGGAGCGGTACCTATAATGGCAAGCTGTAATTTCTTCGAACGCTTCATTATTCCCTTCACTCCAGTATTAATAGGTCAAACAGGCAGCGTTCAACAACCCTGCGGCAATAGAGACACCTCCAAGCCAGATACCAGAAGCAAGTTCATTATCAGCAATACGCTCTGAAATTTTTGGTAAAAACAGCTGCAAACAAAAAAACGTCGCCAGTTGTACAATCAGGGCAACAGCCCCCCAGAGAGCCATATCAACCAGGTTAATAGAGTTCTCAATAACACTGGCCAGCGGCAGGACAAAACCAATCAGGCTACCGGCAAAAGCAATGGATGCTGCGGGCACATTCGCCTTGATGAGTGCCATCTCATCATGGGGAGTACACCGGGTATAAACCAGGACATAAATACCCGTTAAAGTCAGTGCCAGGGAAAAATAGGCCAGAAAGAGGGGAACCCCGGCCAGGTAATCTGTGATGGCTGTCATACTGTTGCTTCCTGAACATTATTAAAATTCGCAGACAAGGATACCCCTGCCAGACAATAGATTCATTGCCTCAGATGATACTCATGGAAGAAAGATCAAGATCAAAGCCCAGGCTAACGACAGCTGTCGCTTCCTCATCACTACTGAATTCAAGGGAAGCCAGAAGATATTCAACCCTTTCACTCTCTGCTATTGGTCGCTGGTAGAGCATTACCAGATGATCAACATCGTAGGGAGCAACCGATTTATCGCGACTATGAACTGTCTCGGTAAAGCTCACCGGTTCGATTCTTCCCGGAACAACGTCATCCCAGACCCGTTGATAAAGCGCTTCATCCAACTGAAAATTCTTGTCGCCAATAAGTCCATTATCACTAACCCAAAGGCTGACACCACTCTGGCTGGCAATGTTATGGGTTTGAGTAAAAACAAAGAATTTTATGTCATCAATATTTTCAGTTTCATAACCTCCACTTGTAGAGATCTGAAGAAACCCATCGTCCGATGTATAAAACCGGCTGAGCGATGCGCCAGCTCCAAGATCCACAAATCCTGCAGCCTCAATGGTCTGAATCCCTTCTGGCAAGGAGAACCCCAGCTGTTCACGTATCATTCGCCAAGGCAATAAGTCCAACTCAACGGCACTGCCTGGTCGCAAATTTAGCGGAGATGGTAAAGAAACATTGTCTTCTTTCTTACTTTTAAACCAATCAAAGACCATAAAAACAAACCACCATTTAAAACGCTTGATAGAGAAATCGGAACTATACTCTTTAATCCCTGACTGATGGCAATTAAGGGGCTCTAAAAAGAGAACATCTTATGTCTGAGTCATCACTGGCGTTATTTCTTATAGCGACCCTGATTCTTGCCTTGGCACCTGGGCCAGACTTACTTTATATCACCACCCGAGGTCTCTCTCAGGGTGCCATCGCCGGACTTATTTCAGCACTGGGTGTTCATACCGGTGTGCTGATCCATACCATTATCGCATCTCTGGGTCTCTCTGCCCTGATAGCATCATCAACGGTGGCATTTACCGTCATTAAATATGCCGGAGCCGCCTATCTATGTTATCTGGGTGTGCGGACATTGCTAACCCGATGTGATCCAGACAAAGACACGTCCAATAATGGACAATGCACGTCTAAAGCAGCGTTAAAAAAAATTTTCTACCAAGGTGTTATTACCGATGTACTGAACCCAAAAGTTATTCTTTTTTTTCTGGCGTTCTTCCCTCAGTTCATTGACCCCGGCAGTCTGTCGGCCAAGATAGATATTTTGATGCTGGGCCTGATGTTTGTCGCCGTCGCATTGCCCATTGACGCGGCAGTCGGGCTTGTTGCTGGTAACATAGGCAAGCAGTTACACCACTGCAGGAAACGGCTGCAGTGGGGAAAATGGGTGGCGGGATCAGCATTTATTCTGCTGGCAATCGGAACCGTTTTCACCACACCGCCATCGTAAACTGGTGCATGGTTTTAATGTATTTGATGGGTTCCTTCCATATTGACCTCCAAACTCCGTTCGTCCTGAACGGAGATTGTACCCATCAGTCTCATTGAAACGATATACCGACTTATTTCTGACGGGCCTTCAGTCGCTCCAGTACGCTGGAGGTATCAGAGTCCCCCTGGGCAATACCGGCAGCCTTGAGTTTGGATTGCAGGTCGGACTCGGCTGTATCCCCAGAGAGTTCGCTGGCAGCTTCCATCTGAGCAGACCTTTCAGCCTGGCGCTGCTTGATTCGCTCCAGAGATTCAGTCGCTGTGGCCATTCTTGAGTTAACGCCACTGTGTTTTGCTGCACAGGCTGCCTGAGCTTTTTGTACAGACTCTGTCGCCTTAACCGTATCAACCTGCTGTTTCAGGCGACGAAGGCTTGACTCTGCATCAACGATCGCTTTCTTCAAACTGACAATGCTACCCGAAAAGCTCTTTTCCATCTCCTGTTCAGAGTTAAGTTGCGCTTCATATTCTGCGATTCGACTGGCAATCTCAGTAGCCAGTGTCTCGTCTCCCTGGTCCAGGGCCTTCATCGCATAGCCTTCATACTCTGCGACTTTTTCTTTTAATTCTGCACATTTTTGGGAAGAGAGCTTTTGCTTTGCCATAATGCCAGCCAGCTGTGTCTTTGACTGCTGGAGTTGATCGCTGGCTTCACGAATTTCCTGATCCAGTATACGAAGCGCATTACTGTCCGCAATGGCTTCACCCACTTCATTGGTCGCCCCTTTGAGGGCTGTCATCACTTTGTTCCAGATGCTCATATTCTTTTTCCTGTCTTTTTATCGCCCGGAGCGGCTTGTTTAGGCTCAAGGCTGTCTAATCGATATTGATGACGTAGAGGCTCAAGCCACAGATTCTGACGTCAGATGACTTCCATAGGCTTCAGTGGCTTTGATCGCATTCGCGGCCAGTGTTTCGACCTCCTGAACGATATTCTGCAGAGAAGATGCAGAGCTCAGAGCACCAAAAATGGTGTAATACTCAGAACCGTCCGGGAAACGATCAAGGCTGATTGTTGATAAGGGGAATAATTTATGGGTTCTCAACACTTCATCGTTTAATGTTTGTGTGTCTTTAACCATGGATAGAGGCCACAAAACCACATCCGCTACAATCTGCTCACCCGCAACGGTCAGATAAATAGGCAGGTCACCAAATTCTGTCATGGTGATTTCCAGACAGGGCTCAGTGCCATCCACCAGATTTATGATGGCATCACCATTGGTAAATAGTGGATCAATGGCCAAAGCCTGATACAGGTTTTTAATGGTCCATACACTTTCGGGTTGAGTCATGATGATAGTTCCTGGTTGTTTATAAGAGTGCTCATTAGAGAGTGTTTGCCGTAACTGGCGCTCAATATCACGTAGCCGATCAGCATGCTCTGGAAGAATCCAGATCTCTTTTTTGACCAACCCCTGCTCTCTCATTCTGGAGCGGAATTGCCGCTGATAGTGTGCTGCGTTTTTCCGGGACGCCATAAAAGTAATCTCTTAACCATTCGCAAATGCATTACATGTAACATTTGTTACATGTAATATAACGACTCTAAAATTATTTTCAATAGTACACAATGTAAGGAATTGTCAGCGACGCCAATAAGCGGAAGTAAACATCACCAGAACCGTAATAACCTCAAGACGTCCCACCAACATGCCTGCAGAAAGAACCCACTTAGCCATATCAGGCAGTGTTGAAAAATTTCCTGCGGGGCCAATAATATCACCAAGCCCCGGACCGACATTGGCAATAGCGGTAGCAGCCCCTGTCAGACTGGTAATGAAATCAAGACCCATCAGACTGAGAAGCAGCGTCATCACCCCCGTTAACATTAGAAAGAAGAACGTAAACCCAACAAAAGAACGGATAATATCGGAACTGATTGGCTGACCATTGTATTGCATACTGAAGCATGCCCTGGGATGACTCAGTAACTTTAACTGAACATTCAGCAGCATTAGCCCCAGCTGAAAACGAAAGATCTTCACGCCACCACTGGTGGAGCCGGAACAGCCACCAATGAAAGTGAGAAAGAAATAGACCGTTGCTGCAAAACCACCCCACAATAAGTAATCCGTCAGGGCGAAACCCGTCGTACTTATGACAGATGTCGTATTAAAAGCCACCAGTGTCAATGCATCAAAGACACCATAGTCTGAGTTCATAACCAGCCAAAGCGTCATACTGCTCCATACGACGACTATCAACTTCATAAAACCTCGAATTTGTGCATCTTTGAGTAAAGGGTCTGCATTGCCAGAAAAAAAACGGACCATTAATACAAACGGCAAGCTGCCTAAAAGCATAAACAGGGTACCAGTCCAATGAATGACCGGATTACTGAAAAACCCCATTGATGAATCAGAGGTAGAAAATCCTCCGGTAGACAATGTCGTCATGGAGTGATTGATGGCTTCAAATGCAGTCATACCACCATAGTAGTAAGCCAATGCACACAAAACACTCAAGCCCAGATAGACCTGAACAATTCGTTTGGCAATGACACCGGAGCGAGGCATTACTTTTTCCGACCAGTCAGAGGATTCGCTCTGGAACAATCGCATACCACCGACTTTTAAAAAAGGAAGGATAGCAACGGCCATCACAATAAAACCAATGCCTCCGAGCCACTGAAGCACAGACCGCCACATCAGTATCCCGGGGTTCATATTGTCAAGGCCAACCAGAACCGTTGAACCGGTGGTGGTGATTCCCGACATGGTTTCAAAAAATGCATCGGTAAAACTGATTTCGGTTTCAAAGAGAAAAGGCAGTGCACCAAACGCACATACAATAATCCAGCTAAGGTTAGTGAGTAAAAAAATCTCCCTGGGGCGTAATGCAAAGCTTTCAGATTTACAGCACCACCAGAGCAACGTACCGGCACCAAAAGTTATCATTGGTGGCAGTGTAAAGGCCATCCGGTGGGCCGGTGTATCGAAAATTATGTTGGTAACAAGCGGTATACACATGAGCACTGCCAGCATAATTAACAGCAGCCCAATAACGTACAAAACAGGTTTATAGTGCATGGTTTTAAAAAAGCTTGATCAGTCCATTTTAAACAGCATTGATCGAAAGCCGTGTCCTGGTACTTTTCAGTTATGGGGGAGGAAGATTATTATCACTATGCATTACATAGTCTGCCGGTACTTATACTTAAGAGTAAGGAGTAATGTAACGGTTCAGCACCTGCATCCTGTCCTATCCAAGCAGACAAAGAACTACATATTGATTAATGGAGTATCAGTATCTCTTTTATTCTTCTGTATTTCAGAAAGAACAAGTGCGAACTAAAGTCCAGCTAATCGACATATAGTGGTTCAGACTAATTAGACAGCACGAAATGAGCTTTTGAGAGGTGCTGAATAGTTACGGAATAATTAAATGCCTATACAATTATTCGCATATTTCCGAGCACCAAAAATTCAAATAGTCACTATTGAACAATCAGATGACGGGGAGTTGAAACTATTCCATGAATGTACGGTCAAATGTACGGTCAATAGAAATGTCAGCATGACAAATACCCGGAAGTTCTTTTTACATATCCATGACTTCTAAACGATGAAAATACCAAAGCTACCCTTATGCAGGCTTGGATAATCAGACACTTGTCTGATCTGACTTTTTAAACTTAACGACGTTTTATAACGTCAGGAATGAAAATGACACTAACTTCAGGACTAGATCCATCTCGACTTACAGCTAAACAACCTGTCAATGGCTTGGCTGAGGTTACCCAGCCCACTACCTATGGCTGCTGGACGCGCAAAGCAAGAATCAAGAGCGTAGTATTGAATACATTTATAGAGCCTGAACGAAAACTGTCAGCTATAGAAAAATCTGTTCTTGCGAAAAAAGCAATTAAAAAAACTTTTACACTCCCTTTATTGACAACGATTCTCCCTGTTAAGGTACCCACTAATAACAGAGAAAGAGCAAGCGATGAGGAGATAGCCAAGTGGTTTTCACAACAAAAAGGGGGGCAGTACCTTCACACCAAAGCCTGCGCCATAGGGCTCTATGTCACTCACCGAGCACTCATTAATGCCGGTGTAGATATCGACCACAAGGATGCTGCTGGAAATACAGCCTTAATGCATACAGTAATGAACAAGAATACAGACATAGCAATACAATTGTTAGATCTTGGCGCAGATTACAAGCTTAGGAATAATTCTGACATAAATGCCTGCACAATGGCGATCAAATCTGGGAATGTCAAACTGTTCGAGTATTTGATCAAAATCGGATGTTCAATTTCACAGTTTGCAATTTTTGATGCAATCAAAGCTCCCAATGCAGGAGTGCTTGTTGGTTTAATCTTAAAGCATTACAAATCAGACTATCTGAATCGAAATAGTAGTTTGATGCTGATAGCGGCGTGCAACAAAAAAAGCGTGGAAGTACTCAATCAGCTGTTGAGTTGCGAAAATATTCGAAAGAGCATTAATAACGCATGCGGTGGCGCAACAGCCTTGGATGTTGCAACATCCAAGAACTGGGGTGAAGGCGCTAAGATACTCCGGGACAACGGTGGGAAAAAGGCATCAAGACCGTTAACGTTGCGACAAAATATACATTACCGCTCTAAAAACGGTGACTATGCGTTAGCTACTACTCTTGGTCTTGCTATCTGTATTGACCATGCCACAAGTTATGGAGGTGGTGATGGTGGTTATGGTGGTTATGGTGGTGGCGGTGGCGGGGGTGGTGATTGTGGTGGCGGTGGTAGCGGTGGTGGCGATTGTGGGGGTTGTGATTGAGCCAATAACTTCCTCTCTCGTATCGCTTTTAGGAAACTATTTTGTAACTGTTCAGCCCCCAATGAGCACATCTTGCGCTGTCCAAAGGGTTAAAGCATTACATACTGATCATCCGAACTATCGTTCCCGTTTATTTTTTTGAAATGTAGTGTGGTGAGGTGCGGTTATTATTTTCTGGAAGCAAAAAAAAATCCCGATAGATTGCTCTATCGGGACTTTTAAATTGGTGCCTGGCGATGACCTACTCTCACATGGGGAAACCCCACACTACCATCGGCGATACGTCATTTCACTACTGAGTTCGGGATGGGATCAGGTGGGGCTAACGCTCT
>NZ_JAVRMB020000086.1:0-6581 GCF_031844845.1 Endozoicomonas sp. | reverse complement strand
GAGACAGCTATTCATCGGCAGTTTATTGATGCGGTGAAAGCAGGGCGGGGTGATCGCCTGGTTGATGATGCTGATATTTTCTCAGGCATGGTCTGGTCTGGTGAGCAGGCTAAAAAGCTTGGGCTTATTGATGGATTGGGTAGTGCCGGCTATGTAGCCCGGGAGGTGATTGGTGAGGAAGAGATTGTTGATTATACCTCCCGCCTGTCACCGCTGGAGAAGTTTGCCAGAGACTTTGGTGTTGGTGTGAGTGCCACTCTGGTAGAGGCCTTTGGTGGTGGTTTTCAGTTGATGTAGTCGAATCAAGAGGCTTCCTCAGGGCGGTCTCTTTTCTTTACCTTCCTATCGGATAGACCCCTTCATTGATCAGCATGGTGGTCAGGGTGATCAGGGGCAGTCCAACCAGACTGTTAGGGTCATCTCCTGCCATTTTCTCAAACAGGGTTATGCCCAGTCCTTCGCATTTAAAGCTTCCAGCACAGTCTAGCGGGTTCTCTCTATCTATATAGGTGGCAATCTGGGTGCTGGAGAGTTTTCGGAACCAGACAGAATAGTCCACGCATGCCAGTTGGTGCTGTTCTGTGGAGGTGTTCAAAAGGCAAAGGCCTGTATAGAAAGTGACTTTTTTTCCGCTGCAGCGGCTGAGTTGTTTAATAGCCTTTTCCCGGGAGCCGGGTTTGCCAAGAATGGTGTTTTCCAGCGAGGCGCACTGGTCAGAGGCGATGATCAGGGTGTTGGGGTGTTTAGTTGCCAGAGCCAGAGCTTTTTCTTTTGAGAGTCTCAGGGTCAGGTTTTCTGCGTTCTCACCGGGTTGGGGGCTTTCATCAATATTGGGTGATGCCTGGTGGAATTTCAGGTTGAGTCGTTCGAGCAGGCTTTTTCTATAAGATGAGCCAGAGGCTAGTAGAATATTCATGGGCTGACTTTGTGAGTATGAGGAGGGGTGTGCAAATTTTCAGAGATTGCCGGGCAAGTATGCACGGTCTCGAATTTTTGTGAAATCATCCTGCGCATTCAGGGTGGGGGATTGTGAAAAATACGGGCTTGAAGCCTGTTAATCATGAAATAGTTGAATATCTGATAAAAAGGTTGTTTGACAGAAAAGGGGCATCGCCCTATGATTGCGCGCTTATGTTATCAGGCCAATTACCAAAAACCGTTGATCCGCGAAAACTCGCGCGTCGGGGGTTACAGTTCGAAGGTTCGCTGGCGCTTAAGCAGTTTGAACGACTGGTTGCCAGTCTCACTGACGATCAGGGTGAAGTGAAGGTTTCCCTTCATTTCAATATGAGCGAAGACCATCGTGTGGTTGTTCAGGGGTATGTTGAAGCAAATCTGAAAATGATTTGTCAGCGCTGCCTTGATGTTGCAGAACTTACCGTGCGTTCAGAGCTCAACCTGATGGGTGTGTTGACCGATGAGCAGGCTCAATCGCTGCCAGAGGGTTATGAACCCCTGATGCTCCAGGAGGAGCCGATGGAGTTGATACCCCTGTTGGAGGAAGAGCTTTTATTGAGCCTTCCGATTGTGGCTTATCATCCGATTGAAGCCTGCCAGATTCAGCAAAGCTTTACGACTGAGTCTGATGAAGAGGCTGAAGCTTTCGCTGCCCAGGCAGAGGAAGAGGATAAACGTCGTAACCCGTTCAGTGTTCTGGCCAGTCTGAAAACAGACACCACCGAACCCAAATAGAGATTCAGGCCAAAAGATCAAGGCCTAAAAGAGTCAGGAGAGTTGCCACATGGCTGTTCAAAAAAATCGTAAGACCCGTTCCAAGCGTGATATGCGCCGTTCCCACGACAGTTTGACTTCCGCTCAGCTGTCTGTTGATGCAACTTCTGGTGAAACTCATCGTCGTCACCACATGACGGCTGACGGCTTCTATCGTGGTCGTAAAGTGCTTGAAGGTGTTGTCGGCGAGTGAGTCGATTGATGCCAGGACGGTTCGCGACTCCAGGACGGAGAATAGCGCTTGATATTATGAGCGGGGACGAAAGTCCCCGTTCTCGTATCCGGGCCGCACTCAGGGCTTTGGATACCTATTCAGATCTTCATCTTATACTTGTTGGTGATCAGCAGTTGATTACTGATGAGCTTTCCTCTGCTTCATTCAATCATACCCGCCTTGATGTCGTTCATGCAGAGAAAACCATTGGCATGGACGAAAAACCGTCGACTGCGCTCAGAGCCAAAGAGGGGAGCTCCATGTGGGTTGCTCTTGAACAGGTGGCCGATGGTTATGCTGCTGCCTGTGTCAGTGCTGGTAATACCGGGGCGTTGATGGCTATGGGGCGATTTGCCCTGAAGACATTTGTGGGTATTGATCGTCCGGCGATTGCTGCCAGTATCCCCAGTTCCGGTGGCAGTGTTCTATTGCTGGATATGGGGGCGAATGTTGATTGTTCAGCCACTAATCTTTATCAGTTTGCCATTATGGGCTCTCAGCTGGCTGCCTCGGTGAGGGGCGTTGCTTCTCCAAGGGTTGGTCTGCTGAATGTCGGGACTGAGGATATCAAGGGAAATGAGCAGGTCCGGCTGGCCAGTCGCCTGCTGAAAGAAGATGGTCGTTTAAATTACATTGGTTATATAGAAGGGCATGATGTATTTGCGGGTCGTGCAGATGTGGTTGTCTGTGATGGCTTTGCAGGGAATGTTGCCTTGAAAACCGGCGAAGGCGTGGCCCGTCTGATTCGGGATAGTCTTGTTAGCGCTTTTCAACAGACGCTCTGGCGTCGTTTTCTTGCTCTCCTTATCGCGCCGGTCATGCGTAAGCTCTATAAAAGCATTGATCCGGTGGTGTATAACGGTGCCAGCTTTCTGGGACTGCAGGGGATTGTAGTGAAAAGCCATGGCCACTCCAATGAGGAAGGTTTTTTTCGGGCGATTGAGGAGGCGATTCGTGAAGTGGATAGTGATGTCCCCGGGCGTCTGGCGGAAAAAATAGAGGCTATTTTGAAGCAGGATTGAAGCGTTTGTTTGCCTGTTTTTGCGATCGGAAACATAAATTTACTTACCTTGTTGTCTGTTTTTTCTATAATTGCTCCGGTTTTCCGCAGGGAAGCGTTGCCAAACTTTGATGTGGCTGCCTTTTTTAGAGTAGTTACCTCGTTATGGTTCGCTTTGTATCGGATTGAGTTTGACTGATTCTGGGATGTTGGAATAAAGAGACTATGGAAAAAGAGCAGGTTGAAATGACGGATAAGCTGGCTTTTGTTTTTCCCGGTCAGGGGTCTCAACAGGTTGGCATGTTGGCTGACTATCTTTCAGAGTCTTCAGCCAACAAAGAGCCTCTGGTTCAGGCAACCTTTGCAGAAGCTGCTGAGGTGCTTGGGTTTGATCTGCTGCAAATGGTTTCTGAAGGCCCTGCTGAGCTATTGAATCAGACAGAAAACACCCAGCCTGCACTGCTGGTGTCCAGTGTTGCTCTCTGGCGCCTGTGGTGTGAACGCCAGGGTGAGGCTCCGGCAATGATGGCGGGTCACAGTCTGGGTGAATATTCAGCCCTGGTCTGTGCCGGTGCTTTAAATTTTGCGGATGCGGTTCGACTGGTTAGACTACGCGGTCTCTTCATGCGGGAAGCCGTGGGGCCTGGAGAAGGTGCCATGGCGGCGATTATTGGTCTTGCCGATGCCGACGTGGTTGCTGCCTGCGAGAAGGCTGCTGAGGGAGATGTTGTCGAGGCGGTTAATTTTAATGCCCCCGGTCAGGTTGTCATTGCGGGGCAGGTTGCTGCCGTAGCAAGAGCCATTGTCTGTGTAAAAGAGGCGGGTGCGAAAAGAGCTATTGAGCTGCCAGTGAGTGTCCCTTCCCATTGCGCACTGATGAAGCCAGCGGCCGGGAAGTTGCGACAGGAACTCGAAACTATTGAGCTGATTGAGCCAGTAATTCCAGTTGTGCAGAATGTATCAGCGAATGTTTGTTCTGATCCGGCTCAGTTAAAAGCAAATCTTGTGGCCCAGCTTTATAGCCCTGTGCGCTGGGTTGAGTCTGTCGAAACCATGATGGCCGCCGGTGTTGGCCGGTTTGCCGAGTGTGGTCCCGGCAGGGTGCTGGCAGGCCTGAATAAACGAATTGCACGACGTGCGCCCATTGCTACGCTGGAGTCTGCTGATGTTATGGCTCAAATGCTGGCAGAAGCTAACCAATAAGGAACAGGCGGGAAATAATGGCTCTTGAAGGAAAGAATCTGGAAGGAAAGGTAGCCCTGGTTACCGGTGCCAGTCGTGGTATTGGTAAGGCAATAGCACTCTCTCTTGGTAAGGCGGGTGTCATCGTTATTGGAACTGCGACAACGGATTCCGGTGCGGCTGCGATCACAGAGGTGTTTCAGGCTGAGGGTGTTCAGGGGCAGGGTATGGCTCTGAATGTGACCTCTACAGAAGCTTGTCAGGCGGTGGTTAAGGCGGTGGCTGAGAAGTACGGTGCACCTCAGATTCTGGTGAATAACGCCGGCATTACCCGTGACAACATTCTCATGCGGATGAAGGATGAAGAGTGGGATGATGTGGTTAACACCAACCTCAGTTCTATTTTCCGTATGAGTAAGGCTGTTCTGCGTGGCATGACTAAGGCCCGTTGGGGGCGAATTGTTAATATCAGCTCCGTAGTGGGTTCCATGGGGAACGCGGGGCAGGCAAACTATGCGGCGGCGAAGGCTGGTATTGAAGGTTTTACCCGGGCTTTGGCGCGGGAAGTCGGCTCAAGAAGTATCACTGTGAATACTGTGGCCCCGGGTTTTATCGAAACCGATATGACAAAGGCTTTGCCTGAAGAACAGCGGGCTTTTCTGTTGGGGCAGATACCGCTGTCACGACTGGGTCAGCCCGAAGAGATTGCTGCATCCGTTGCTTTTCTTGTCAGTGAACCAGCCGGTTACATCACTGGCGAGACCCTTCATGTCAATGGCGGCATGTACATGAATTAATGGCTTGAAATTTTCACAATTGACCATATACACTAGTTCACCTGTAGCCTCAGGCTGCACCGAATATCGAGAGGAGCACAGCAAGGTATGAGTACCATTGAAGAGCGCGTTAAGAAGATTGTTTGCGAACAACTTGGCGTGAAGGAAGACGAAGTCACTAACAGTGCGTCATTCGTAGAGGATCTGGGCGCGGACTCTCTGGACACTGTTGAGTTGGTGATGGCGCTGGAAGAGGAGTTCGAAACTGAAATTCCTGATGAAGAAGCCGAGAAAATCACCACAGTTCAGGAAGCAATCGACTACGTCGTTTCTCACGCCTGATTGTGCCTTGATTTGAGCTTAATAAAAGCCGCATGACAATTGTCTGCGGCTTTTGTCGTTTTTATGTTCGGGCATGAAAATAATGGATCGTTAAGTCTGTGCGACGGCCAGCAGGAGAGTCAGTCTTGTCGGAAGAACAAAAAAGAGAAAGGTTGCAGCAGCGGATACGTAGAAGGGTTGTGGTAACCGGGATGGGCGTTGTCACTCCCATAGGTAACAATGTAGCGGATAGCTGGTCCAGCCTTGTATCGGGACGTAGTGGTATTGAGTCAATTAGCCATCTGGATACTGAGGGCTTCAGTGTGCGTATCTGTGGGGTGGTAAAAGGCTTTGACCCTACTGCTGTGATTGATAGTAAAGATGCCCGGAAGATGGATGTCTTTATTCAGTATGGTGTCGCTGCTGCTGCTGAGGCGATAGCTGATGCTGATCTTGTAATAGCTAATGATTGTTCCCACCGTTATGGGGTCGCCATTGGTTCTGGTATTGGTGGTTTGACGTCTATTGAACAAAGCCATTCTACGCTTCTGAATAGTGGCCCTCGTCGTATATCGCCTTTTTTTATCCCCGCAGCTATTGTCAATATGGCCGCAGGCTGGGTTTCCATGAGGTACAATCTTCAGGGGCCAAATTTTGCCACTTCGACGGCTTGTGCAAGCGGTAGCCATGCGATTGGTCTTGCCGCCAGAATCATTGCCTGTGGCGATGCGGATGTCATGGTGGCGGGAGGGGCTGAAAAAGCCTCATCTGCTCTTGGGATGACCGGTTTTGCAGCTGCCCGTGCTCTTTCTACCCGTAATGATTCACCGGAAAAAGCCAGTCGCCCCTGGGATGCAGACCGTGATGGTTTTGTGCTGGGTGATGGGGCTGGCATTGTTGTTCTGGAGGAATACCAGCACGCAATAGCCAGGGGAGCCAGAATATATGCTGAGCTCAGTGGTGTCGGTATGAGTGGTGATGCCTGGCACATGACGTCGCCACCGGAAGATGGTCGGGGAGCGGCGAGGGCAATGTTATCTGCGCTGGAAGATGCAGGCCTGAGTCCTGAAGATGTGTCGTATATTAATGCCCATGGAACTTCAACGCTGGCCGGAGATCTTGCTGAGACCCGGGCTATTCATAAAGTATTTGGCGAGCATGCTACTCATCTGGCCGTCAGCTCTACAAAATCCATGACTGGCCATTTGCTGGGAGCTGCCGGGGCTGTTGAGGCTGTGTTCAGTATTCAGTCTCTGATTGAAGGCGTGATTCCTCCAACCATCAACCTGGATACGCCCGGTGAAGGTTGTGACCTTGATTATGTGCCCCATAAGGCTCGAAAAATGGCAATGGATCA
>NZ_JAVRMB020000085.1:0-18336 GCF_031844845.1 Endozoicomonas sp. | reverse complement strand
CGCGCAGGCGGGGATCCACTGCTCGAGATAGACTCCCACTCTCGAGATGGATTCCCGCCTTCGAGGCTGTCGCAAAACCCACCAGGAACCTCGTTCCCACGCTCTGCGTGGGAATGCATAGCCAACCACAGGAATCGTGTCTGTGGTTGGGGCCTGGCGCTACCACGCAGGACCCACAGGGCCTAAAAGCGTGGGAGCGAGGAGGGTTTTGCGACAACCGCCTTCGCGAGGATGACGGTCGGGGGGGTGTTTTGCCCTTTTGCGACACCCTCCTTCGCGGGAAAGACGGAGGGGGTGAAAATCGGCATTTAAGAGCTTTCAGCCAAATACGGAACTTATTTCAGGACAGTTCCTTAGCCCGGCCATTTTTTTCAGGTATGCTTTATTGATCTTAAAACCAACGCAGCATCAAACTCTCCTCTATGTTTCCCCCTGATCTCTTGCAACAATTTCGAAGTTACTGGGCAAATGACCGGATAAACTACAGCGTTAAGGTGTTCTTTGCCCTGGCGGGTGTGACCCTGCCAGCCTGGTATCGCGGGACGCCGGATGAGATTACCCCTATGATCCTGGGGATTATTGCCGCTGCGCTTGCTGAAGTGGATGATAGCCTCTTGGGGCGGATCAAGGCTTTGTTAATGATGCTGGCCTGCTTTCTGCTGGCCTCATTTTCCATAGAGTTACTGTTCAATTATCCATTGCTGTTCGCTGCCGGACTCTTCTGCTCAACCTTTGGTTTTACCATGCTGGGTGCTATGGGGCCAAGGTATAGCAGTATGGCGTTTGCCTCACTGTTACTGGCGGTTTACACCATGCTCGGGGCCAGTGAAAGTACCAGCCTCTGGGAACAACCCGTTTTATTGCTGGGAGGGGCTCTCTGGTATGCAGTTTTGTCACTGGCATGGCAGATACTCTGGCCCAATCGTCCGGTGCAGCAGTCACTGGCCAATGTATTCAGAGAGCTGGCGGGCTATCTTGAGAGTAAAAGTCAGTTGTTTGAACCGGTAACTGACATGAAACCACAACCTCTACGGCTTGAAGTTGCCAGAAAAAATGCCCGGGTCACCGGTGCCTTGAATCAGGTTAGGTCCTCTCTGCTCCAGAGAGTTCGACATCAGGTAAATGCCAGAGAACAACCTTTCCTGCATATTTATTTTCTTGCTCAGGACATCCACGAGCGGGTGAGTTCCTCACACTATCGTTATCAAGACCTGGCGGAGACCTTTGCCCGGAGTGATGTCCTTTTTCGCTTCCAGAAAATGCTGCTGGTTCAGGCAAAAGAGTGCCGGGCTATTGCCCGGTCACTGGCAATGGGAAGGACTTATAGCCATGAGGGTGAAAGTATTTTAATTCTGGATGAGCTGCAGCAGTCACTGGAACACCTGAAAGAGCAGGGCAATACCCGGTGGCGTCCCTTGTTGGTTCAGCTGGATTATCTGTTGAAAAACCTGACGACAGTGGAATTACAAATGTCATCGGTGGGGCATCCGGACTCAGCGACTATTGATGATGACAGTACACTGGGAGACTCTGAGCCAAAAGGCATTAAGGCTCACTTGCGGTGTATTTGGAATGAATGTCGCTGGGACAGTCCGCTGTTCCGTCACGGACTGCGTCTGGCTACAGCATTAACTGCAGGCTATGGACTCATTCAGCTACTGAATCTGCAACCCGGCTACTGGGTGTTACTGACGACACTCTTTGTTTGTCAGCCGAGTTACAGTGCGACACGACAAAAGCTGACTCAGCGGGTAATCGGTACGCTGGCAGGCCTTCTGGCCGGGACTCCGTTGCTGTACTTATTCCCCGGGCAGGAGGGGCAGCTGGTCTTGATGGTCATTTGTGGTGTCCTGTTTTTTGCCTTCAGAACGATACGTTATGATCTGGCCACCGCCTTTATTACTCTGTTAGTGCTGTTCTGTTTTAATCAACAGGGGATGGGTTTTGCCGTGATCATGCCTCGTCTGGGCGATACGTTACTGGGCTGTTTGCTGGCGGTTATTGCCGTGATGTTTATTCTGCCGAACTGGGCGTCAAAACGGTTGAATCGGGTTATGGCATTAACCATATCCAGACACAGGGAGTATCTCTCTGAGGTAATGAAGCAGTACGAAAGTGGTAAAAAAGATACCCTCGATTATCGTCTGGCCCGTCGCCATGCCCACAATATTGATGCCCAATTAAATACAGCTATTATGAATATGCTGGTGGAGCCAGAACGCTATCAGCTGGCAAAAGATGAAAGCTTTCGTTTTCTGACGCTCTCTCATGCACTGTTGAGCTATATCTCAACGCTGGGTGCTCATCGTACGCCGTTGGCTGATAATAATGTTCAGAAAGCGCTTCAGGAAACTTACCAGCTTATTGATGAGCATTTGCACCAGCTGGAAAAGCAGCTATCAGGCCATGCAGAACAAAAGCAAAATGTTCAGGCAGATTTCACACAGTCAGATGTCACTGATGGTTGGCTTGAAGAGGATCGTCCAGAAGTGAGGTTATTGCTTCAGCAGTTTCAGTTGATGCTCAAGATACTGCCGGAGTTGCACTTGTTGGCTCTGGCTATATCAAGTCAATTAGGCCTTCGCTCAAAAGAATCTTGTTATCATCGAGGAATTGGTTGAGTTCGCGCAAGGCTAAAGATTTGTTGAAGTGTTCATCTATAGATTTCTTGAAGTGTTCATCTATAGATTTTTCTAACTGATTTTTGGGGCAGTGATATATCGTTACTACTCTGTGCCAGGTTTGGTCAATTGGATCTAAGTATTCTTGAGTAACCGTTTCTGGAGAATCGTTGGCTTGAGCTTGATTAAACGGTTCTGTAAAGTTCTTTTGACAGGCCCCGGAACCTACATTTGAAACTTGCCATTGATGATAGCTTATTGGTGTATGGGTTGGTGGATAATGTTGCGTACGATTCTGAGATGGTACCTCACAAACAAAGCTGAAATCGTTAGGACCAGGATGCTTGCTAGCTGATGAATTCGATAACATTTCACTCTCCAACAGATAAACAACGAGTGAATATTAAGACAACAGGCAGGGAAAATAGTTCTCTGTTTTGTAATAAGAGTAGATTTAGGAAGGCGGTTTGCTGAGAAGAAATATATGGCACTGAAAGTACGGTCTCAGTGCCATTAAGTGGATATAGATCAATCACTATCCATCATACGGGCAAAGAGCCTTTTTTTGTGGGTTCACCTGCTGGCAGGTGAACCCTTTTTTCATACTCTTCTGATTTATCGGGTGATTGTTTCAGAAAGATTGATCAGAACATTTTTAAGCAGTGTCAGACGAGGCCCAATGGAGTTCAGTACCAGAAACTCATTGCGACTGTGCATGGCACCACCAATTGGCCCCAGGCCATCAACGGTTGGAATGCCCAGGGAGCCAGTCAGGTTTGCGTCAGAACCGCCGCCCACTGCCTGCCAGGTGATGTTCAGTCCCATATCCTGACCACTCTTTTCAATAACCGCCATCAGCTTTTCACTGCCTTCGTTGGGAGTGAAGGCGGGCTTGTGGGCTTCACGGGTCAGGGTGATTTCAATGCCCTGCAGGGATGGGTTTTCCTGCATCTGGTGAATTTTCTGTTCAACACGGGTGTAGTCATCGTTATCCCAGAAACGAATATCCAGAACTGCTGAAGCGTAGTCAGGTACGACGTTACCGACAGTACCACCTTCAACCACACCAAAGTTAAGAGTGGTGCCTGTTTCAAAGTTGGTTTCCCGGTTCAGGGTGGTGATCCAGTGTGCCAGTTCGGTAATCGAAGAAATACCTTTTTCAGGCTCATTACCGGCGTGAGCCGCCTTGCCTTTGAATTCGATTTTGTACGCCGCCAGTCCTTTACGGGCTTTAACCAGTGAGCCATCGGCACGAGCGGCTTCAGCCACCAGAACATAACGGCTTTTCATGGCGATGCTTTTCAGCCAGTCACCGGAGTAGGTAGAGCCAATCTCTTCGTCCGGGTTCATGCAGACACAGATGCTCAGACGGTCGGCAACGTCTTCTGGCAGTTGGCTGACGGCTTTGAACATATTGAGCAGGCCGGATTTCATATCGGCAACGCCAGGACCATAGGCCTGTTCGCCATCGGTGGTCATGGACCACTCGGCAATGGTGCCTTCCGGGAAAACGGTATCCATATGACCGATCAACATAATGTCGTATTCTTCGGCTTCTGGTTTATTAGTAGCCAGCAGGCCCGGACCCACTTTCTCATCGAAGCTCTGGCGGGAAACCTGCCAGCCGATGCTCTGGTACTTTTCGGTCATGATATCGGCGATCTGGCTGACACCGGCCGGTGTCCAGGTTCCGCAATCCACGTTAATCAGGGGCTTCAGCTCTTCCAGATACTGCTCAATAGTGAAGTTATGATCACTCATGATGGTTTAACATTCCTGTTTTAGTAATGAATTATTAATCGTTGAAAGCGCCGCTGTGACCGTCATAACATTGAGTGGGCAGCGGTCTTTCAGGACAAAGTACAATTAACAAACTGTTGTACCAAATACAGAGGTGGTTGTGTGGGTGGTTAGGTAGAATTCCTGATTCGTAATTACCGTTGGTTGAACCGGTTTAGAGAAGCAATTAATACATGAAACTGTACGTAAGGCAGCAGGGGCAAGGGGCTGACGTCATTAGTCTGCACGGCCTGTTTGGCTCTCAGGAAAACCTGGGAATGATTAACCGTGGTCTTGTGGAAAGCTTCCGTGTTCATGGTCTGGATGTTCGAAACCATGGACGTTCTCCCCATGATGACGCCATGAATTATCAGGTGATGGCGGAAGATATTCTTGAGTATATGGATGACCAGCAGCTTGAAACAGCCCACCTGGTTGGTCATTCCATGGGCGGCAAGATAGCCATGACTGTTGCCTTGATGGCACCAGAGCGAGTTAATAAACTGGCTGTGATTGATATTGCTCCGGTTACCTATCAGGAGCGGCGGCATGACAGTATTCTGGAAGGGTTGTCGTCTATGCCATTGGAAAGTCTGAGAAGTCGGTCAGAGGCAGATCGTTTGCTGGCAGCCTGGGAGCCGGAAAAAGATATTCGGCAGTTTCTTTTGAAAAATCTCTATCGTGATGAACCGGGTGAGTATCGCTGGCGGGTTAACCTTGCTGCTATCACCGATCATTATTCAGAAATAATGGAAGGCCAGCACTCTGATCATGGATTTACAGGTGAAACCCTGTTCATTAAAGGGGGCGAGTCTGATTATATTTTACCGGAGCATCGGGAGCAGGTGCTTGCTTTGTTTCCTTCTGCGTCCATGAGAGTGATTTCCGGAGCGGGGCATTGGGTTCATGCCCAGAAGCCGGAGCTGGTTACACGAACTCTGTTAAGGTTTCTGGGGGCGAAGTGATTTTTGAACCACAAAGACACAAAGGCACAAAGGGAAAGACAAAAGACAAGCTTTTTTTTGTCCTCGTTCCCATGCTTCGAGGCTGTCGCAAAAGGGTCAATTAACACGTAACCGTCTTTCCCGCTACACACCGTCATCCCTGCTACACATAGGCGGGGATCCACTGTTCGAGATAGACTTCCAATCTCGAGATGGATTCCCGCCTTAGAGGCTGTCGCAAAACCCACCAGAAACCTCGTTCCCACGCTCTGCGTGGGAATGCATAGCCAACCACAGGAATCGTGTCTGTGGTTGGGTCCTGGCGCTACCACGCAGGACCCACAGGGCCTAAAAGCGTGGGAGCGAGGAGGGTTTTGCGACAACCGCCTTCGCGACGATAACGGTCGGGGGGTGTTTTGCCCTTTTGCGACACCCTCGCAGGTGGGGATCCACTGTTCGAGATAGACTCCCACTCTTGAGATGGATTCCCGCCTGCGAGAGTGTTGCAAAAGGCCTTAAAAGAAGGAACCACAAAGGCACAAAGGCACAAAGGAAGACTTTTTCTTTTGTTTGCAGCGCGTAGCACTGGCAACTCCAAAAAACCTTTGTGCCTTTGTGTCTTTGTGGTTCAAGGCTTAATCTACCTTTTGCGACAACCGCCTTCGCGGGAAAGACGACAATGTGTCGGTATCGGTTCTAACGCTTCCCTGCACTATCTAACGCTTCCCTGCACTAGAAGAGTCATGATTCTACCTCTACATAACGCTGAACCTTTTAACTGTAGTTATATAAGCCATATATCTTAGAATAATTAATTCCTTAGCGACTGAGCATAACGCTTCCACACAATTTTTTGTGAACTACACTCAGTACCTTGTATCTTTCCAGAGGTCAGAGTGATGAAAAACACTTTACTGGCATTCGGCATTCTCCTGATATCGTTTCAGGTGAGTGCACGTTCAGTCATGAATGAACATTCTATTGCTGCAAAAGCAGAAACTCACGATAAAGTACAAACTACAGCATTCGAAGAAAACAGCAGCGAGCGCGCTCCCCTTACCCTGATCCCCCCTGCCCAACAAAACCTTGTTGATCTTCAAACCCTGATGGAATTTCTTATGCTGGAAGAAAACCAGACCATTGCTTCGACGCTGGAGTCCATTGATCTGGAAAACAAATCCATTCAGTTTAACCGTGGCTGTAAAGCCGTCTTTATGCGCGAAGAAACCAGGCAGAGCAATTGTGGCCACAGGCATCTTCTGGGCCCCGCTGGTCCGCTGAAACTGGCTTATATTCTTTGCAACTGATCGCTTATCAGAATTTATACTGTCCCATATTACTGGCAGCCTGGTGACAGGTTTGCATACTCGTAAAATTTCGAAGCTATCCGGGAACAAATATCCCATCCGCTATTTATCAACAACCTTTCCATGGAGAGCTGACAATGTCTGATTACACCGAGTTGATGGGGGAACTGCTGGAACTGGGTATCAATGCCAACCCCGCGTTGCCATTTACTGCCTGTATTCTTGATGCTTCCGGACAGATACTGATCACTGCCTGCAATGCTTGTCATATCAGTCCACTCTACACAGCCGAAGGCCTTGCCCTGCATTGCATTGCCAGTGAGTTCGACTGCAATCACAGGCAGTCACTCACCCTGCTCACAACGTCTGAACCCGATGATCTCAGCCTGATGGCAATCTATTGGGCTCGTTGTCAGGGAATTCATATTAATGAAATTATTTTCGGAGTTTCCCGGAGCAGCCTGAAGAAAATATGGCCTGAAGACCCCAGCCAGGGTCTGGATGAAAACCTGATGCGCTACCCTGATGATTTCAGGAAAAGTCTCACAGTTCATGGGCTGGTACTGGCAGATGAATGCTATGAAGCATTTGAAGAAGGCAAGGCGATGTTTGACCGGGGTGAAGACCCCGTCAGGAGCATGGATATTGACGAATACTGGATGACAGGAGACTGGTTGCTTGATGACTGGGAAGAAGAGCTTCAAGAGTAAGTGAGTCCAACATACTGAACGGCGATATTTACCACCAATATCCATAGCCAAAGAAAAGCTATTCGTGCGGTAATTATCGCTCTTTCGCCATTAAAAAGCAGACATTCAAAGAAGATAGCTGGCGTGGAACTTCAAGTGTTCCTCAATAAATGTAGCAATGAAGTAGTAGGAATGGTCATAACCATCCTGCATTCGTAACGTTAATGGGTAACCTGCTTTATTAGCAGCCGCTTCCAACGCTTCCGGATGAAGTTGACCCGCCAGAAAGTTATCATCACCTCCCTGATCAACCAGGGCTGGTATGTGTACTGGGCTTTTTTTCATCAACTCAGTGGCATCATAATCCTTCCAGAGTTCACGATCATTTCCCAAATACCCTTGAAACGCTTTCTGTCCCCATGGACAGTTAACTGGATTGCAGATTGGACTAAATGCAGATACAGAGGAATAGCTGTCAGGATTTTTCATGGCAATGGTCAATGCGCCATGTCCACCCATGGAGTGTCCGGCAATACTCCGCTTGTTCGACACTGGAAAATGAGCTTCAATCAGTTCCGGTAACTCACTGACCACATAATCGTACATACGATAATTGACATTCCAGGGAGCCTGCGTTGCGTTCAGATAAAACCCGGCACCCAGGCCAAAATCATAAGCGCCTTCAGGATCATCCGGTACATGCTCTCCACGGGGGCTGGTATCTGGCGCAACAATGGCAACACCCAGCTCGGCAGCTATTCGAAATGCACCGGCTTTCTGCATAAAATTTTCATCTGTGCAGGTGAGTCCGGACAACCAGTACACCACGGGAACCGGCTGTTCGACACTCTGCGGTGGCAAAAAGATCGCAAAGCGCATGTCGCAACTCAGGCTTTTTGACGTATGGGTATATTGTTTATGCCAGCCACCAAAGGTTTTATTGGTGCTGATATTCTCCAGAGACATCATTCACTCCCAGTGATATTTATTTCAAAATACTTTTCAAAACCGGTCGGTAAAACCTCTGGCCTGAAAAAAAGCCCTGCTATTACAGGGCTCCTGTCATTTACTGCGGCTGCGGGTAGTGAATAACACTGCGGATGCTTTCACCCTTGTGCATCAGGTCAAAGGCGGTGTTGATGTCTTCAAGCCCCATGGTGTGGGTAATAAAGTGATCAAGTTTAAACTCACCGGCCATATAGCGATCAACAATACCTGGCAGCTCAGAACGACCTTTCACACCGCCAAAGGCAGAACCACGCCATACCCTGCCAGTCACCAGCTGGAATGGACGGGTAGAGATTTCCTGACCGGCACCGGCAACACCAATAACCACTGACTCACCCCAGCCCTTATGGCAGCATTCCAGAGCCGAACGCATAACATTGACATTACCGATACATTCGAAGGAGAAATCAACGCCGCCATCGGTCATCTCAACGATCACATCCTGAATCGGCCTATCAAAATTCTTTGGATTGATGCAGTCTGTGGCACCCAGTTTTTTCGCCAGCTCATATTTGGATTCATTGATATCGATACCAATAATCCGGCAGGCTCCTGCCATGGTGGCACCAATAATCTCCGACAGACCAATGCCACCCAGACCAAAGATGGCCACCGTATCCCCTTTCTGAACGTTGGCTGTTTTAAGAACCGCACCCATACCAGTAGTCACACCACAACCCAGCAGGGACAAATCGTTTTGCGTATGCGCTTTTCTCTATTGTATTTGTTTTTCATTCATTGATAATCCACCCAAATTGCAAATGTTTTTTACTCAGGTGTAACAATGTACCACTGGGAAGGTATTACTGAATTCGTCACCGTTGCTGAAACCAGCAGTTTTACGGCGGCAGGTAAACGGCTGGGAATTTCCACCGCACAGGTTAGCCGACAAATCAATCAGCTGGAAACCCGGCTGAATACCCGGCTGCTTTATCGAACCACGCGCAAAGTCTCACTGACGGAAGAAGGCAGCATTTTTTATAGCCACTGCCGTCAGGTTTTAAATAATCTTGAAGATGCTGAAAGAGCTATCTCTAACCGTCAGGAAAACCCACAGGGTACCATCAGGATGACGGCACCTGTCTCTTATGGTGAACAGCATGTAATGCCTGCGGTTCTCGATTACATGGAGAAGTACCCGGAAATAGAGGTCATCTGCAATCTGAGCAATCAAACGCTGGATCTGGTTCAGGAAGGCTATGATCTGGCGATTCGCCTGGGGCACCTGCCAAGCTCATCCATGATGGCCAGACAACTATCAATAAGAACCCAGTATGTCTGTGCTTCCGGAGACTATATCCGGCGCAATGGTGCTCCCCATAGCCTCTCGGAACTCGCTCAACATAACTGTCTTGTTGGTAACAGCCCCTACTGGCGATTTATGGAGGATCGCAAACAAAGAACCATCAAGGTCAGTGGCAACCTGGTATGCGGCAGCGGCTACACCTTAATGGATGCCGCAATACGGGGAATGGGGCTGACTCAGCTACCCGGATATTATGTGGATGAAGCCATCCAGTCTGGCAAGCTGACAGTGCTGCTTCAATCTTTTCGGGAACCCAAAGAAGGCATATGGGCTATGTATCCCCATAATCGACAGCTGTCACCTAAAATCCGTCTATTGGTTGACTGGCTTGCAGAATCTTTATCAAAAAGGTCGTTATAAATTTCACACAAAAAGGCCACCGAAAGGTGGCCTTGCTGATTCAGAAATCAAACAAATAGTGTCTTCTATTCACCATTGAGTTTGATCTTTACTTTGCCACGTTCTTTCAGGCTCGCCAGATATTCATCAAACATAACCCGACCATTGCTGGAAGCAATGAACTGTCCCAAGCCTCTTAACTGCTCAGAATTTGCAGTCATCTCACCAGGATAGATGCCAGAAAGTGCAATCACGGCATAATCTCCATTGGGAAGAATGGCTGTATCATAAGCCACACTCTGGCCTGGATGAGGCATTTTAAAGGCTTTCTGAACCAGTTGAGCAGGCACACCAGCCTTATTTCTGCTGGTTTTCAGGCTTTCTATAACCTCTAGTTTTTGCTCACCTGCCAGCACTTTCAATGAAGAACCAGACTGGAGTCTGGCAATCAACTCTTCAGAGCTTGCTGCCAGCTGTTCAGCGGCACGGTTATCTTTCAATGTTGCAACTATGCCATCTTTAACGTCAGCCAATGGCATCAGCTCAGGCTTCTTGTGCTCTTTGACTCTAAGCACCAGGGCCTGTTCAGGAGTGATCTCAATCAGCTCACTGTTGGTACCAAGATTCAACACATCATCACTGAAGGCTGCAGCAGGTATACGGCGGTCTGAGGAAATACCCGAATCGGCACCATTACGACCAAAGGACTCACTGGTGGTAATAGTCAAACCTAACTGCTCTGCAGGCTGAACCAGGTCAGAGGCTTCAAAGCTGATATCAGCCAGCTCTCTTGACTGCTCAAGAAACAGGGAATCCACTTCATTCTGCTTGAGTGCCGTTTCAATCCCGGAGCGCATTTCATTCAGTGATGGAACTTCAGGTTGATCCCGTGAAGTTACTTTGAGAATCTGGATGCCGAAGTTCGTCTCAATGGGAGAAGAAACTTCTCCAGCCTTCAGCTCAGCAACCGTGTTATCAAACTCATCACCAAAGAAACCAGGCTCAACAGTACCCAGGTCTCCCCCTTTTTCTGCAGTCATCGGATCATCAGAATAAGACTTGGCAAGGTCAGAGAAGACAGTGCCAGACTTAAGCTTGGCAATCACCTCACCGGCCCTGGATTTTGCCGCTTCCAGTGTACGCTCTTCACCGGTCTGAATTAAAATGACAGAAACCTGAGTGTTATTGCCAGCCTGCTGTTGCAACTGTTCAACACGATACTGGTACTCTGCTTCAATATCTTCAGCGGTTACACTGATACTCTTGGCAATATCACCCTTATTCAAGATGACATAGTCCACAACCACCTGTTCTGGTGTCATAAACTGATTTGAGTTGGCTTCGTAGTAGGACTTGATCTCATCTTCAGATGGAATAATCGCATTACGAACCGCGTCAGCCGGCAATACAACCCAGGCCAAATCCCGTGTCTGCCCTTCAAGACTCTGCAGACGCTTCAATTCCTGTTCAGTAACAAACTCAGTATTGGCAATACCTGAACGCAGCTGAAGCAGCAGGGTTTCTTCACGCAGTGCATCTCTGAACTGCAGCGGGCTCATCCCATAACTGCGAACTACCATCTGAAAACGATCTTTATCAAAACGACCGTTTTGCTGGAACTGCGGCATGGAAAGTATCAGTTTGTCGACCTGAGTCTGACCAATATCCATGTCCTGGTCTTCAGCACTCTGAAGCATCAGTTGACGATCAATCAGGGACTCCAGAACAGAGCTTTGCAGCAACTGGTCATCCAGCATGGATGGATCAAACTGCTCGCCCATCTGCTGAATCAGCACTCTTCTCTGCTGATCGACAGCCTGAGCCAGCTCCGCCCGTGTTATATCCTTACCATTCACTGACGCCACTTTTGGGTTGTTTGGGTTGGGCGCAAGTGTTTCCAGGCCAGTAATGGCCATCATAAAAGCGATGATGCCGACGACAAGAAATGTCACCCAGCTCTTCGCTTTGTCCCTCATGGATTGCAGCATAAAAACCTCAGGTACCAGGGTCGCTGAGACAGCAAAGTAAACCCCTTATTCTTCAGCCCGCGTCTTCACATGGAGGGGAAGACAGGACTTAAAAAAAAAGCGCATCATCGGATGCGCTTTCTCGTGAACCGGCAGACAACTCCCCTGAAATAATTCGTGAGGAACCCTGCTTTGCCCACCTGATGAAATAAAACCGATATAAAGCCCTGCAGAGAGTGCCTGATCAGTTCACGGCATCCTTAAGAGCCTTACCAGCCTTGAAGCTTGGAATTTTTGCAGCAGCGATTTGAATAGGCTCGCCAGTCTGTGGGTTGCGGCCAGTACGAGCAGCACGTTCCTTAACAGAAAAGGTGCCAAAACCTACCAGAACAACCTGCTCGCCATCTTTCAGTGCACCAGTGACAGAGCCAATCACGGCGTCCAGGGCACGACCAGCGGCAGCCTTGGAAATGTCTGCTGATTCAGCGATAGCATCAATAAGCTCGGACTTGTTCACTCTATTCCCCTTCTAAGTAGGATGCGTTTCAATCATTAACAGAGGATAGACACAAAAAGCATGCTGGCAACTGAGTAATTTGCCGGTCTTCTATTATCTACCCAATCGGATGGGATCGTATGCTGCTGCATTTTCAAGTGAAAAACAAGCACCACACGGGCACCCTCGCGCTTAATAGCCTGCCAACCAGCCAATTTAATCTCTGACTACTGAAAATAATCGCCAGAACTCATCTTTTCCGATGGAAACCAACCCGTATCGCTCACCCAAAGTAAGCGATATTACGGGGCAGTATGAGGTCTGATAATCTGCCGTCAAGCAAATTGTAAAACTATATTCATGGAGTCTTTGGCGGAATATCCGCAGCCTCAAGGATTACCAATAAATGATATTTGTAATCCGCAGAAAGACCATTAAAGCTGGAAAAACAATGTAATTTCCTGCATTTCATGTCTGAAGGGTCATCAGAAAGAAAATCATCGGTTACAGCCTTTGCCTACCTGGTTCACCTACCTGGTTTACCTACCTGGTGACTTACCTCGTCAGTTTATCTGTTCGGTTATTCCGGTAAAAGAAAAATACTTTTATCCGCAAGAGTCCAAAGCTGCTTAACAACTGTACAGCCCTGAATCTATGGTTCCGACTTGCCTCCTGACCTGAAGCTGCAGCAATTTATACCAATCGCCCGACTGTTCTGTCAACTGAAGAATCAACCGGAAACCCCCGTCATTACTGAACAATCGCCCAATTAACGGCGATCGTTCATTATTAATGATCAGTGAGTATTGACGCGCTCATCATTTTTCTGCGCAGATTTTTGCTCAGATTCGGATGCTTCCAGTGTTTTTTCCGGCAAAGCTTCAGGCATATACGACAGAGCAACTTCCAGAACCTCATCGATCCATTGAACCGGAATAATCTCCAGATCGGCCATGATGTTATCTGGAATTTCCTTGAGGTCACGACGATTTTCTTCAGGAATCAACACCTTCTTAATACCACCCCGATGAGCCGCCAGCAGTTTCTCTTTCAAGCCACCGATAGCCAGCACCTCCCCTCTCAGGGTGATTTCACCGGTCATGGCCACATCGGCCCTGACTGGAATACCCGTCAGAACGGATACCAGGGCAGTACACATACCAACGCCTGCACTTGGACCGTCTTTAGGCGTAGCACCTTCAGGAACGTGAATATGCAGATCGTTTTTCTGATGAAAGTCAGGGTCAATCCCCAGTGCTGCTGAACGGGAACGAACAACCGTTAAGGCGGCCTGAATTGATTCCTGCATGACATCACCCAGAGAGCCGGTCTTGATGATCTGCCCTTTACCCGGAACCGCAACGGACTCAATGGTCAACAATTCACCACCCACTGAAGTCCAGGCCAGACCGGTCACCTGACCGATCTGATCCTTCTCTTCGGCACGCCCATAGTTAAACTTGCGCACGCCCAGGAAATCTTCAAGACCCTCGGTAGTGACCACACTCTTGCGATCCTTCTCAGACAGCGCCTCCTGCTTCACAGCACGACGACAGACTTTGGCGATCTCTCGCTCCAGCCCACGAACACCCGCTTCCCTGGTGAAATAGCGAATGATATCGAGAACGGCATCATCATCGAAGGAAAGCTCACCCTTTCTGAGACCACTGCGCTTGATCTGCTTGGGAAGCAAATAACGCTTGGCGATATTGAGTTTCTCGTCTTCGGTATAACCGGGAATCCGGATGACTTCCATACGGTCTAACAATGGCCCGGGAATATCCATAGAGTTGGATGTGCAGACAAACATGACGTCTGAAAGGTCGTAATCCACTTCCAGGTAATGGTCATTAAATGAGTTGTTCTGTTCAGGATCCAGAACCTCCAGCAATGCTGAAGCCGGGTCACCGCGCAGGTCAGAGCCCATCTTATCAATCTCATCCAGAAGAATAAGCGGATTTTTAACTTCAACCTTCGCCATCTTCTGAATCAACTTGCCCGGCATGGAACCAATATAGGTTCGACGATGGCCGCGGATCTCTGCCTCATCACGAACACCACCCAGTGCCATCCGCACAAACTTTCGATTGGTTGCCCTGGCCAGGGATTCACCCAGCGAGGTTTTACCAACACCGGGAGGCCCCACCAGACAAAGCACAGGCCCCTTCAGCTTACGAACGCGCTTCTGTACCGCCAGATATTCCAGAATACGTTCCTTAACCTCTTCCAGACCGTAGTGATCCGTTTCAAGGATATCCTGGGCACGCTTCAAGTCGTGGCGAACTTTACTGCGCTTTTTCCAGGGTACACTGAGCATCCAGTCAATATATCCCCGAACCACCGTTGCCTCGGCAGACATCGGCGACATCATTTTCAGCTTTGCCAGCTCTGCCAGTGACTTCTCTCTGGCCTCCTGGGTCATCCCTGCCTGATCGATTTTTGTCTTCAGATCTTCCAGTTCATTGGGAGCATCATCCATATCCCCCAGTTCTTTCTGGATGGCTTTCATCTGCTCATTCAGATAGTACTCCCGCTGGCTGCGTTCCATCTGTTTCTTAACGCGGCCACGGATTTTTTTCTCTACCTGAAGGAAGTCCATCTCTCCCTGCATAATCCCAATCAGGTATTCCAGACGGTCACCCAGATCTGCGATCTCAAGCATTTTCTGCTTGTCTTCGATCTTCATCGGCATATGGGCGCTGATGGTATCCACCAGCTTGCCCGGGTCTTTAATCCCGGACAGTGAACTGAGTACCTCATTAGGTACTTTCTTACTCAATTGAACATACTGCTCAAACTGTGACATAACAGAACGTACCAGCAGCTCACCTTCACGGTCACTGATCTGCTCTGATATTTGTTCATGTACTTTTGCCTTAACCAACTCATCGTCTTCATAGATGGCGTCGATCGTTACCCTGCTTTCACCTTCCACCAACACTTTTACGGTACCATCAGGCAGCTTCAGCAACTGAAGAATGCTTGCCACAGTTCCCACAGAAAACAGATCTTCCACCAGAGGGTCATCGGTTTGCGCGCTTTTCTGGGCGACCAGTAGAATTCTCTTATCCCCTGACATGGCGAGATCCAGTGCCTGAATGGATTTTTCCCGTCCAACAAAAAGCGGGATCACCATGTGGGGGTAGACCACAACATCACGGAGGGGCAACAGCGGCAGCTCGTAGTGCTCTGTTGGTTGCAGGGTATCTTTATTATCCATAGTTCAGCCCCTTTATGTTCATTACCAGTAAAGCCTGCCATTTATCGGTCTGCTGACCGGACAAAAAATATAAAAATGAAAGCCTGACAGGCATTAAGGACACTCTCTTTTACACACTATTACATAGACAGCCCACAACAGGAAACAACCTGATTTACAGTCCAAAATCACCTGTAAGACTGGCCATATTTTCTAAGATGGGGCTTTTCCAGCTAAATTTCAATAGCCTTATCTTTCGTCCTTTAAAAAACGATAAAGTTCCATTAGAAGTGAGCAACATCAAGAAGTTGCAAAAAAGCGGCTTTCAGGTAACATACAAAACATTCGGGAAAGGCATTGCGGCAACGCTTCAGTAGCACTTCCCGAAAGCGTCGGAGCGTAGCGCAGCCTGGTAGCGCACCACAATGGGGTTGTGGGGGTCGGAGGTTCAATTCCTCTCGCTCCGACCAGAATAATTACCCTTGTCCCAAGTTATTTGTAATCCGGAAAAGTGATCATTTGGTCACCATGCACCAAAGAATCCAAACAAAAACTGTTTAGTCGCCCTGTAGTTCTTTCAAACAGTTTTCCAGAATCAACATCCCCTCTTCCAGAATACTTTCTTCAATAGTGAGAGCCGGCAGGAAACGAATCACGTTCCCACGTACACCACAAGAAAGAAGTATCAGTCCATTTTCCTTTGCTTGTCCGACCAGCGCTTTGGTGAGTTCCACCATGGGTTGACCAGCGTCGTCCACCAGCTCCATGGCAATCATCGCACCCAGTACCCGTATATCTGCAATTACCGGGAACTGCTGCTGCAACGCCTGCAGGCGGGACTTCATGATTTCACCAATAGCCAGCGCCTTCTGGCAGAGCTGCTCTTCATCAATCAGTTTCAGCACTTCCAGAGCCGCCACACAGCCTAATGGCGAACCGGCATAAGTTCCGCCCAGGCCTCCCGGGTTCGCAGCATCCATAACGTCCGCTTTACCTACCAATGCGGCAATGGGGAAGCCTCCGGCAATGCCCTTGGCCATGGTCATCAGGTCCGGTTCAATGCCCAGGTATTCGGTAGCGAACAGTTTACCGGTACGGGCAAAGCCGGTCTGAATTTCATCGGCAATCAGCATAATGCCATGGTCATCACATACTTTTCTCAGCACCCGGGCAAACTCCGGCGGCACTTGATAGAAACCACCCTCACCCTGAACCGGTTCAAAAATAATAGCCGCTACCCGGGAAGGCTCGATATCACAGGCGAACAGATCCTTAAGTGCCTGCACGCTGTCGTCCACACTGATTCCGTGAAAAGCATTCGGGAAAGGTGCATGATAGATTTCATTGGGGAAGGGACCAAAGCCCGCTTTATAGGGTGCGACCTTACCCGTCAGCCCCATGGTCAGATTAGTACGACCGTGGAAGCCCCCCTTGAAGGCAATCACACCGCTGCGCCCTGTTTTCACCCGGGCGACCTTGATGGCATTCTCTATCGCTTCCGCCCCCGTAGTCACAAATATCGCTTTTTTTGGACTATTGCCGGGCGCACGCCGGGTCAGCTCTTCCGCCAGTTCCACAAAAGAAGCATAGGGTGTGACCATGGCGCAGGTGTGGGAGAACTTGTCCAGCTGGGCTTTGACCGCTGCCACAATACGGGGGTGTGAATGGCCGGTGTTGTTAACCGCGATGCCAGAACCGAAATCGATATACCGGTTGCCTTCCACATCCCAAAGGCAGGCATTCTCCGCCCGTTCAACATAAACGGCGCTGGCATTACCCATCCCCCTGGCAATAACAGCATCTTTACGATCTTGAAGATCCTGATTGGTTGTCATGATGTTATTTTCCCGTTACTGAATCCCACCAAAACAGAGGTACTTCACCTCCAGGTATTCATCAATGCCTTCTTTGGCCCCTTCACGACCAAAGCCGGACTGCTTGACGCCTCCAAAGGGCGCCACTTCCGTGGATATAATCCCTTCATTGATTCCCACCATGCCGTACTCCAGGGCTTCAGCTACTGCCCAGATACGGTTGATATCACGGCTGTAAAAATAAGCGGCAAGACCATAGATGGTGTCGTTGGCTTTCTGCACCAGCTCTTCATCGCTGCTGAAACGAATCACCGGAGCCACCGGGCCGAAAATTTCTTCCTGAACGATATCCATGGACTGCTCCACATCCACCAGAATAACCGGATCAACAAACAAACCCTCTTGCGGCTGACCACCGGTAACCATCTTTGCACCCTGCTCCACCGCACGGGACACCAGGCCATTAATTTTCTCTTTAGCCAGTTCGTCTATTACCGGGCCTATGGTTACCCCGTCGTCCAGTCCATTACCGATCTTCAACTGTTCGACGGCCGCCGTAAACTTCTCGATAAAGGTGTCATAGATGCTGTCATGCACATAGAAGCGGTTGGCACAGACACAGGTTTGCCCCGCATTACGGAACTTCGAAGCAATGGCACCCGCTACAGCAGCGTCAATATCAGCGTCCTGAAAAACAATAAACGGCGCATTACCACCCAGTTCCATGGACACTTTCTTAACGGTATCAGCGCACTGGCCAATAAGAATCCGTCCAACACGGGTAGAGCCTGTGAACGACAACTTGCGAACAATATCACTCTCACAAAAAGCCTTGCCGACAGCTTCCGGCGATTGGTGCAGTACCAG